>JAZKGR010000058.1:0-110089 GCA_040385775.1 Pseudomonadota bacterium | reverse complement strand
AGCGGCGTCGCGGCGCCGGTTCATCGGTGTGGTGCCGGCGTGGCTGGCCATGCCGGTGACTTCGCAGGTGTAACGCACGCCGCCGTTGATCGAGGTGACGATGCCCAGCGGGATGTCGAGTTCGTTGAGCACCGGCCCCTGCTCGATATGCACCTCGACAAAACCGAGGTAGTCCGAGGGATCGCGTTGCAGCGCGCGAATGGCTTCCAGCGTTGCCGGCAGGCCGGCATGTTGCATGGCCTCGCGCATGCTGATGCCGTCGGCGTCTTTCTGGTCCAGCCAGTCCGGGTTGAACTGGCCGATCAGTGCGCCCGAGCCGAGGAAGGTCGCCTTGTAGCGCTGGCCTTCCTCTTCGGCGAAACCGATCACTTCAAAGTCGAAGGGCAGGCGTTCACCGCGGCGCGAGAGCTCGGCCACGCAGGCCATGGGCGTGAAGATGCCGAGCCGTCCGTCGTACTTGCCGCCGTTGCGCACCGTGTCGTAGTGGGAACCGGTCATCAGGGTTTTGGCGCCCGGCTTCGAAGCCTTGTACCGACCAACCACATTGCCGACGGCGTCTGTGCTCACCTCGTCGAAGCCGCTGTCGCGCATGGCCTGGCTGATCAGGGCGGCGGCAGACCGGTGCGCGTCGGTCAGGTAGGTCACCGTGAGCTGCTTGTTCTCGGTGAAGCCGGGGTCGCTGAAGGCGCTCAGTGCTTCCTGCCAGTCCCAGACCTGGTGGCCCAGGCGAGGCTCAACGCCGAACTTGTCGTTCAGGCGCAGCTCCGCGATGCGGTGGATGTTGCGCAGCGACTCGGCCAGCTCGAAGTCGGGGTGGTTGGCCAGGCGCCGCTCAAAGGTGCTGATGATCTCCTGCCGGGGCAGGCCGGTGCCGCGCGGGCCGCGCACCGCGAGGATGAAGGGAAAGCCGAATTTGCTGTTGTAAGCGGCATTGAGTGTCTGGATTTTTTCGAACTCGTCGGGGCTGCAATTTGTCAGGCCCGCCTTGTTTTGTTCGTTCGTCGATTCGGCCGTCAGCGCCTGGCTGACCATGGCCTTGCCGGCAAGTTCGGGGTGGGCGCGGATCAGCGTCAGCTGCGCCTCGCGCCCGGCGTCGTGAACAATCCGCGCCATCGCGTGTTTAAGCTGCGGCAGCGAGCGGAAGGGCCGCTGCGCCAGTGCCGCTTCGGCAATCCACGGCGAGTGTTCATACAGGCCGGCTAGCAGGGCGGCGGCTTCTGCTGCAGGCGCGGCGTTGATGTGGTCTAGTGTCAGGGCCATGGCTATTCTTTGAAAGGGTGGACATGTTGCCAATGCCGGGCAATGTCGATACGGCGGCAGATCCAGACATGCTCGTGCTGCTGGATATGGTCGAGGAATTTCTGCAGCGCCACGATGCGCCCGGGCCGGCCCAGCAGGCGGCAGTGCATGCCGATGCTGAGCATTTTTGGCGCGTTCATGCCGTTCGGGTCGCCTTCTGCGTACAACGCATCAAAGCTGTCGCGCAGGTAGGTGAAAAAGTCATCGGCCTGCGAGAAACCCTGAGGCAGGGCAAAACGCATGTCGTTGGTGTCCAGCGTGTAGGGCACCACCAGCCGCTGCACCCGCGTGCCGTCCGTCCGCTCGACCTTCATCCAGAAGGGCAGGTCGTCGCCGTAGTAGTCACTGTCGTATTCGAGGCCGCCATCATCAGCGACCAGACGGCGTGTGCGCGGACTGTCACGCCCGGTGTACCAGCCGAGCGGGCGCTGGCCCGTCATCTGCGTGATGATCTCCATCCCCAGGCGCATGTGTTCGCGTTCGGTGGCTTCGTCCACGCTCTGGTAGTTGATCCAGCGCAGGCCGTGACAGGCAATCTCATGGCCGAGATCCACAAAGGCGGCGGTCAGTTCCGGATGCCGCTGCAGCGCCATGCTGACGCCGAACACGGTCAGCGGCAGCTTGCGCTTTTCAAACTCGCGCAGGATGCGCCAGACACCCACGCGTGAGCCGTATTCGTAAATGCCTTCCATCGTCAGGTGCCGCTCGGGGTAACTCGGCGGGTTGAACATTTCCGACAGGAACTGTTCCGAGCCGGCGTCGCCGTGCAGCACCGAGTTCTCGCCGCCTTCTTCATAGTTCAGCACAAACTGCACGGCGATGCGCGCGCGGTTCGGCCATTGCGCATGCGGCGGCGTGCGGCCGTAACCGACCAGGTCGCGCGGGTAGCTGTCTGTAGAGAGGGTCATGAAAGCGCCATTGAAATATCGTTGCTCGGAACCTTGCGGTCGAAGGTCAGGCTTTGTTCGACATGCAGCAGGTGTTCGTCCATCAGGCGCACGGCCAGCTCCTCGTCTTTGGCGGCCAGCGCCTTGACGATCTCGGTATGTTCCTCGCTCGAGTGTTCTGCCGCACTGGCGCTCTGGTACATCAGCGTGATCAGGGCGCAACGTGACACCAGCTCACCCAGCATCTGCGCCAGCACCTCGTTGCCCATCAGTTCGGCCATGCGCACGTGAAAGTCACCCAGCAACTCCGTGCGGCCGGCCACATCGTTGCTGGCCACGGCGGCTTTTTCCTGCGCCACATGTTCCCTGAGCGCACGTATCTTTGCCGGGGTGGACTCGCGCACGAAGGCGCGCGTCATCTCGGCCTCCAGCATGCGGCGCACGGCAAACACCTGGCGCGCCTCGTTGACGGCCGGCGCCGCAACAAACGCACCGCGCGCGGGCTCCAGGCGGATCAGCCGGTTTTGCGAGAGCTGGAACAAAGCCTGGCGCACCAGCGTGCGCGACACGCCGAAGTGGTCAGCCAGCTTCTGCTCCGCCAGCTTGGTGCCGGGGTGCAGCCGGTGATCGACGATGGCGCGGGTCAGCGCTTCAACAATGGCGCTGGTGGTCGAGGTTTCCATGCGTCAGATGATAGCTCAAAGCGCCAAAAAGTGTATACACTTCTGTTCACTGCATTTACCGGAAGGAAGCATCATGGGCTTGAGCACACATGTCCTGGACACCATGCACGGCACACCGGCGGCCGGCATGGCCGTGGAGCTGTACACCACCAGCGGCGGGCAGGCGACGCTGGTCAAGTCCATTGTGCTGAACAGCGACGGCCGCAACCCGGACGGCCTGCTCTACGACAACAGCAGCCTGCAGCGCGGGACTTATCGGCTGGTGTTCGACGTGGCGGCGTATTTCAGCGGCTGCGGCGTCACGCTGCCGGAGCCGAACTTCCTGAACAAGGTCAGCCTGGACTTCGGCGTCGCCGACACCAGCCAGCACTACCATGTGCCGCTGCTGGTCAGCCCCTGGAGTTATTCGACGTATCGGGGTTCCTGAACCCGCCGGTATTCGGCCAGCGCGACGAATTAATGAGTGATAGCGCGAATCTCTTGTCAAGCATGGGCCGCGGATTGACACCCAATCAAGCCTCTTGTGGCAGTCTCCACCAGAAGATCGACGCAGGACTTGGCGAGTGCACCCACTTTGTCGTGCTGATCAGTGAGGCGCGCGGGAGCCGCCAATCAAGAATCGCCGCCCATACGTAAAGTCCTGCATTTCCTTACTGGATTTGGCGACGGCCTTCAGTCGGCGCCATGAGGCAGAATTGATTGAAAAGCATAGAGTTCCGGTCGACTGGCTTGTGAAATGATCGCCATGGCTCAACTACTGACTGGTCCCTGGGAACCGGGCAGTATTTAAAAATGGGAGACAACAAATGAGCAAGGCAGGCATCCAATCCAACCGCGGAGATGGTTACCAAACGCTTGTTGCCCTTGACTGGGCTTTAACCGTTTTGTCAAACCCTGAGTACCAATGGCTCGAAGTCGATTCAGTCACGTGGTCGGTAGACGATGTGGTAATCGGGAAAACAGACGGCACCAAAATTTGCTGCCAATGCAAGAAGAATCAAACAGCGTTCAAGGCGTGGTCAATAGCCGACCTGGGCGGTGAATTGCACAAAGTGCGGAGCCTGCTTGCCAAAGATTGCACGGCGGTGGCTCGCTTCTATTCACGCAACAACTTTGGCGACCTGGCAGCGCTGCGCGAATACAGCATCAATTTTGCTGACGAATATGCCTACCAAGCCAATCTAGGCATTGCGCATCAAGAAACGGATAACCAACTGGCAAAACTACTTGCCCAGCAGGCCCCAAAGCTTTCGACTTACACATTCCTGAGTCGAACAACCTTTGTTGTCAGTGACGATCTGGACCGCATGCAGACACTGCTGCACGAACGTCTACGCCAATTGGTAAGCAACCCTTCTGCCGCTTACGATGCTCTGTGGACACGACTTGACCAGCTTGGAATGCGCACCAATGGCAACGGGCATAGTTCTGCGACAAAACATCGGCTTACAAAGGATGACCTCAAAGCCGTCTTGAACCACGCAGGGGCCATGCTGATTCCATCCATGAACGCAGATGAAGTTCGTGCCTCATTTCAGAACACATCTGCCATCGGTCGCATATGGCGCAGAGACATTGGTAACGAACGCCTCTTGAATCCAGTCGTCAACGGACTCCTTGCAGCGATTGAAGCCAAACATCGCTCCATCTTGTTGACCGGCTTGCCAGGCTCAGGCAAAACCTGCGTGATGCTTGCCTTGCAAGATGAGTTGGAGCGGCTTGCACAAACCCGCGATGACTTGCTACCGCTGTTCATTCAATCACGCGAGTTTGCCGACTTTGTCACGGCACAAGACCGCCAAGCCCTAGGCCTATCCGAGCAATGGGTAGAAAAAGTTGCACGCATGGCAGAGGATGCCCAAGTGGTGGTGGTCATTGATTCCCTGGATGTTCTGTCCATTGCCCGAGAACACAACGTGTTGACGTATTTTCTGGCGCAAATTGACCGGCTCCTGCTGCTTCCTAATGTCACGGTCATAACGGCCTGTCGTGACTTTGACCGCCATTACGACCGACGTATCGCTCAAAGAACATGGGGGAAGGAGTTCACTTGCCAGCGTTTGGACTGGGACACCGACATTACCCCGCTACTCGTCAAGCTTGGTATTGACGCTTCTGCCATGGATGCGGCTACTCGCGAGCTAATCCGCAATCCGCGTGAACTGGCTTTGTATGTGGAACTGGCGCAGCAAGGTGGCAGCTTCAATGTGGTGACCAGCCAGGCATTGGCACAGCGTTACCTCGCCACTGTCGTTCAAGCCAATAGCGCACTGGGAGATGCTGCGATGCAAGCCATCGAAGCTATGGCAACGGAAATGCTCAGGTTGCGCAGCTTGGCAGTGCCCAAGCTGCGATTCTCTGCATCCCAAGACACCCTTAGGACGCTACTCAGTCACAACGTCCTCATTGAAACGCAAGACCGACAACTGACGTTTGGGCATCAAACCCTGCTGGATGTGCTGGTGATCAGCGGGGCAGTACGTCAAGGTGTGAGCTTGAGTGTGTTCATTCAAAACCTGTCACCCGTGCCGTTTGTGCGCCCCAGTATTCGCAGCTTTATTGCACAACTGGCCACCGGGGATCGACGCGAGTTCCGAAAGCAGTTGCGCGCCGTTTTGACGAGCACGCACGCCTTCCACATTCGCCGCTTGGTGGCTGAATGTTTTGCGGAACAAATCCCCCAGGACGAGGATTGGCCGCTGCTACGCGACTTGAGGGGCACACAGCATGATGTGTTTCAGGTGATCTACACCCAAGCAGTCAAGGTGGAGTGGCACTACTTCTGGTTCAAGCACCTGCTTCCGGTATTAAAAGATGCACGGGATGTTGATGGGCTAACGACGCATGTACACCGGGTGTCCCAGTGGAAGAACGACGATGCTGCGGGGGTGATCGCGTTCTGGGTCGAGGTGCTGTCGATGGAAGGTGTGAACAAAACCCAGTTTGTTAATTCCATGGCACACGCCGTCACAGAGATTCATGCCCAACATTCGGTGTTACTTGCACCCCTGCTTGAGATTTTGCTCAAGCTACCGCGCCAGGCGCACAGCTTTCTTGGGCGTGCGCTTGCGCACTGCATGAAAGTCGGCAATGTAGACGATGCGGTGTTTTGGCACTACGTTGTGGGCGAGGTTAGTGACGAGGATGTACTTGAGTATCACTTTGGCAAGAAACTACATTGCCAGTCGCATGAATTTGGCAATAGTCAAGACAATTTTCTTGCAGATCGAATGCAAAAGTCCACCGCTCTGCTGGACATGGCTATAGCCTCCATCGAGCAATGGAGCCAAATCAAGCATTCGCGTTATAGGGACACACCTGCAAGCTATTGGAGTGGATTCCTGCGTGAAACGTCTTACAACGATACACACAGCAAAGTCGACCATCGGCATTTGGATGGAGAACGGATCCTGCTGGATGCGGTTGAATCTGCAGTCGTGCACCATGCAAACACCCAGTCCGATTGGTGGCAAAACAACCGTGAACGTTTATGCTCGAACGCCGAAGGGGCGTTGCGCTATTTCGCCGTCCTCGCATGCACGGCAGCTCCAGCAAGCAACCTCAATGTGATTGAGCGCCTGTTATGCAACAAACCGTTGCTCGAATCTGATCTGTCACATGAGTTAGGTACGCTGATGCATAGCTCATTTGCGCAGCTTGATGGTGCGGCTCAAGATGCGATTCAGGCAATCATTCTGAGCCTTCGTCAGGAAGACGCCGCCGACGCGAAGTACCGGCCCTGGATATTGAAAAAGCAAGCGCAACTGATTCTCACCATTCCATGCCAGCTGCGCTCGTCTGCCGCCCAAGAGGTGTTAAATGAATGCGAAAAATGGTTCTGGCCTTTGGAACGACAACCTGACATTGGTATGAGTGGTGGCATGGTGAGTGCACCTTTTTCTTTTGAAGTCTTTCACGCTGCAAGCGATGGCGCAGTGCTGCGGCTATTGGCCCACTACAACGGGTATGCCCGGAACTCTTTTGATGACTTTCTGGTTGGGGGTGAGCGAGAGGTAGGCGGGCAACTGCGTGAAGCTGCATCCCGCCACCCCGCACGCTTCTTGAAGCTGTTGCCAAGGCATTGGGCGCGAATCCCTAACCGTTTTCGCGATGACATCTTGGACGGCGTTGCGGCCTACTTGGCTCATCGTCACGGAAACTTGCAAACCAATGGCAATTGGTGTCCCATCGAGGAGCCAGATGCCGCTTTACTGGCACGACAAGTCCTAGATGAATTGGAAAGACACCCTGCTCACTGGCACCACAATCGAACCGCATCGAGTGCACTGCAAGCCTGTGCACACGTGGTTCAAACCACTCAGGATGCCGAAAAACTGGTGTTTTGGACAATCGACTTTTTTACGCTTAGGGAGGAGAGTTCCATCTCAGGAGACTCCGTCGATTTGCTCACTACCGGTATCAATATGGCACGTGGCCACATTGCGGAAGCTTTGATGATCGTGGCCGATCGGCTGCAAGAAAACGGCATTACTTGGCCTGAATTGCTGGTGCCAACGTTGCACAAATTTGCTGCAGATGAGCATCCTGCCATTCGAGCGCTGATTTTGAGGCGTCTGCCTTATTTGCAGAGCTTTCAGCCTGATCTTGGCTGGGAGTTATTTGACCTTGCTATGCAAGAAAACGCCACCGGGCTCTGGGCTATGGCCGAGCCGTGTCTATATCACGCTTACCACCAAAAAATCGACATCGTCGACCCATGGCTAAAACACCTCTACCGCGATGGTCAAGATAAGGACTTGGAAACCTGGGGCCGTATTTCAGCCTTGGCTGCCTTATCGAAGCAGATAGACTTTTCCTGGCTTCTCTCTGAACTGGTGGCACGAAATGCCAATGAGACTTGGCGTGGTGCAGCGAGTGTCTGGACGCACCCCGACAATATGCAACAACACCGCAATCAATGTCTGACTGGCCTTCAAGTTGGTTTAAGCACTGCTAACCCCAATGCTGTTGCTGTGGCGCGCAAATGTAGAGGCCTATTCCGAGAAACAAAGCCCCTGGTTTCATTACCTACTGAATTGATCCAGCGTTGCTTCACCTTGCTTGAAGCCGAGACTGAGTCCACACAAGGAGACGTTTACGGATTTGATGAGTGGTTAAACGCTACGTCAATTCGTGATCCGATGTCGGCGCTGGAGTCTACTGAGATTTACCTGAACTATGTTCGGCGAACAAAGCCCTATTTATACGACCACGAGAACAACCTCACACAGCTTCTAACCCGCCTTTTTGCGCAGGCTGAAGAGCAGGAAGAATCCGACGGGGGGGGCATGCTGCAACGTGTGGTTGCGGTGCAGGATACGTTGCTGGCTTTGGGGGTGAATGGAGTGAATGATTGGCTTAAGGTTGCAGAGCGACCATGACGATAATAGCGAACAACAATTGACGAAACTCCTATTACCCTACCTGGGCCTCGCTATCGGTCTGCTGGGCGGGGGCGGCGGCATGAACGGGCGGCTGGACCAGGTGGCTAGGCCGCAAGAGGTGCAGCAGTTTGATTTGGCTCAAATTAGGTGAGAGTGGAAATGGATTACGGGTCGAGCCCGCAATGACAGAACGGGCGCCATCTCGCCCCAATTCGGGATCCGTGTTGCTATGTCGCAGGCTTATGAGCATGTATTGTTTAGAGCTTCAAATTAGGCGAAAAACAGAGCGCACTGGAGGTTTTATGTCAATTGCAGTCAAGGACATTGTGGCGCTCTCAAGAGCGCGAGCGCATTTATCTGACTTGGTGGCAGCGGTTGAAAATGGCGCTGAGAAAATAATCACCAAAAACGGTGAACCCGTGGTCGCCATGATCGGCGCAAAGCGGCTTGACCACTACCACAAGTTGGCGCGCGCTCAGATTCACTTGTTGTTGCTCAGCGAAGCCAACAAGGGATGGGCCGACATTGAAACTGGTCAAACCCAAAACGCCCGGCAAGGGTTGACTGCGCTCAAGGCGAAACGGAAGCGGACCCTGCTCGGCGGTACCTGACGTGGGCGGTGCCCGCAGGAGACCAGTCAGTGAAGCGATCCCATCTTTGGTAGATGGTTTCGACCCTTCGACAGGCTCAGGACGAACGGAATATCGCGAACGTGGGGGGCTAGTTCTGACCCTCAGTCAGCGTATCCAGCTGGAACTTGCCGCTTTTGTGCCACAGCCAGGTGTCGGTATAAACCACCTTGCCCATGCGCACGGGCGCCGGGAAGGGGGAGGCGGCCTTGATCGTGCGTTCGATTTCGGCAATCACTTCCGGCGCGTGGCGCGGTGCGCGCATCCAGTCGAGTTTGGTGACGATGCCGACCTGGTTGATCTCGACATTGATCACGCCCACTGCGTACAGCAGCGGCGGCATCCGGCCTTTGTAGATGCGGTTGGCGTTCAGGCCGTAGATGTGGGTGGCGCCGCTTTCGCGGTAGAGGCGCGGGGTCGGGGCGGCCGAGTTGCGGGCCGACCCGCTGGGGCCGGCTACCGGCCCGATCACCTCAGTGGGCGGGGGCGTGGGTTGGGGCTGGGCCACGGGGGCTGCGGGTTCAGGCGGCGTTTTGCAGGCGGAGACGATGGCGGCGACACCTGCGGAGGCCAGGGCCAGCAGCCAGAAACGGCGGGGAGTGGGCTCAGACATACGTATCCTTGTGGTTCGTCAGGTCGCGGCTGTTATTGTGCAGGCTGACCGGGGAGCGGCTGTCACAGACAGCGGCAGCCCTGAGACTGAATTATGCGTTCTGCGAGCCCTTTACAGAGGCCGCGTATCAGAGGGTTTATACCGTGAGTCAGCTCAAGGATTTGTTTTTGGCCAGGCTTGAGCAGGGGCCTGCCGTGTTGGTGGAGGTGACCGCTACCGAGGGGTCGGTGCCGCGCGAAACCGGCACCTGGATGGCGGTGTTTGCCGATGGCGTGGTGGGCACCATAGGCGGCGGCCACCTGGAGTACCAGGCGATGGCGGCGGCACGCGCGCAGTTGCACAGCGGGCCGGCCAAAACCGAAAGCCGCTTCGTGCTCGGGCCCTCGCTGGGCCAGTGTTGCGGTGGCGTCATGAATTTACGTTTTGCATCAGTCGGACCGGCCGATGTGGCTGCTTTGCGACAGCAATTGCCCCTGAATTTGCAGCCGCTGGCCTTGTTTGGTGGCGGCCATGTCGGCCATGCGCTGGTGCAGGTCTTGTCGCGGCTGCCGTTTGCGCTGACCTGGATAGACAGCCGCGACGGGATTTTTCCGCCCACCACGCCAGCCACGGTGATGTGTGAACACTCTGAGCCGGTGCAGGGCGCGGTGAGGTCGCTGGCGCCGCAATCCAGGGTGCTGATCATGAGTTTCAGCCATGCCGAGGACCTGGACATCGTGTCCGAGTGCCTCAAACGCCAGCGCGCGCAGGCCGATTTGCCTTTCATCGGCCTGATCGGCAGCAAGACCAAGTGGGCGACGTTTCGTCACCGGCTGGAGGCGCGTGGTTTTACGCCGGCAGAACTGGCGCATGTCACCTGCCCGATCGGGCTGCCGGGCATAGAGGGCAAGGAGCCCGAGGTGATTGCCGTTGCTGTGGCGGCACAGTTGTTGCTCAATGGTGGCACGGGGGAAACTTGAGTTTTCATCCGCCCTGTTGGCACAGGGGTGGAAACTGTATACACTTTGGTGGACAGGTCGCAGCGGAGCATCCAGTGTTCGCGGCCCAAATTCTGCTCAGAGCGCCCGCAGTGGTGAGCAGGCTTGAAAGTTGAGTCATGGAAAGCTACTACCTGGACTGGGCCAACCTGCTGCTGCGCTGGGTCCACGTCATCACCGCCATCGCCTGGGTGGGCTCCTCGTTTTATTTTGTTTTTCTCGATTCGAGCCTGACGCCGCCGGTCGATGAAGACCTCAAGAAGCAGGGCGTCAGCGGCGAACTCTGGGCAGTGCACGGCGGCGGTTTTTACCACCCCGTCAAATTTGCAGTCAAGCCGCCCGAACTGCCGAAACACCTGCACTGGTTTTACTGGGAAAGTTACAGCACCTGGCTGTCGGGCTTTGCGCTGTTCACCGTTTCCTATCTGTGGAACGCCAGCACCTACCTGATCGACAAGTCGCTGATGAACTGGTCGTCCGGCGCCGCCATCGGTGTGGCGCTGTCGTTTTTTGTGGTGTTCTGGATGCTTTACGACGGCATCTGCCAGGTTTTCGGCAAGCGCAAAAATGGTGACGCCATCGTCGGCGCGCTGGTGCTGCTGCTGGTGTGTGTGGCGTCGTGGCTGGCCTGTCACTGGTTTGCCGGGCGCGCCGCCTTCCTGCTGGTGGGCGCGATGATCGCCACCGCCATGAGCGCCAACGTCTTTTTCTGGATCATTCCCGGCCAGCGCCAGGTGATCGCCAGCATCAAGGCCGGCCAGCCGGTGGACCCGGTGCACGGCCAGCGCGGCAAGCAGCGCAGCGTGCACAACACCTACTTCACGCTGCCGGTGCTGTTTGCCATGCTCAGCAATCACTACAGCTTCACCTACAGCCATCCGCAGAACTGGCTGGTGCTGATTGTCATGATGCTGGCCGGTGCGCTGATCCGCCAGTTTTTTGTGATGCGCCACGGCTACAAGCTGGGGCGCAACGGCAACCCCCTGCCTTATGCGCTTGTTGGTGTGGTGATGATTCTGGGCGCCATCGTCTGGATGAAACCCTCACCAGCGCCGGTTCCGGCTCCGGTTGCTATGAATTCAGGAGCTGCTTCCCCAGGTACGACGGGGACTACAGGCCAAAATGACTATATAAATCTGCAGAAGGTGATGGAGCAGCGCTGTTACCAGTGCCACGGCGCCCAGTTGCAGATGAAAAATGTCCGGCTGGATTCGCCCGCCTTGCTCAAGCAGCATGCGCAGTCGGTGTACCAGCAGGTGGTCGTGAGCAAAATCATGCCGATGAACAACGCCACCGGCATGCTCGATGCCGAGCGCGCGCTGGTCCGGCAGTGGTTTGAAAGCGGCGCCAAAACGCCGTGAGCCTGTCTCCCGCCCAGTTGCACTTGCGGGGGCCACGCTGATGGCTTACGTTGGCATGCCAACCGAGGCTGTAAGTTCTGCGTAATATCGCGTATCGACGCGGGCGTGGTGGCGTGTTTCAATGCGCTACTGCAGCAAAAAGGTTGCTGCGGACAGGTCCGGCACGCTCAAGGTGCCGCCGTCCTTGACCCTTGAGGAGACAAAACATGATGCCCATCCAGTTGCTGGTTCGCACGCTCGTTATTTCCGGCTTCGTGTCTGCCTCGCTGGCAGCAGGCGCCGCCCAGATTGTTGTCGGGCAGGTTGCGCCCCTGTCGGGGCTTGAGGGCACACAGGCCAGGGCTTACTCCACCGGTATCCAGCTGGCCCTGACCAAGGCCAACAAGGCCGGCGGCGTCAATGGCCACACCTTCAGCCTGGTGCGCAAGGACGATGGCGGCCGGCCCGCCGACAACCTTGCCGCCACCAAGGCGCTGCTCAGCGAGAACCGGCCGCTGGTGCTGGCCGGGTATTTTGGCGACCGGATCGTCGGCGATCTGGTGGCATCAAAACTGCTGGAAACTGAAAACATTGCCCTCGTGGGCTACCGCGTCAACGAGATTCGCGGCGAGGTCCCTTTCGTTTACAGCGTGCGTGCCAACCTGCGCGATGAGATCAACAAAATCACCGAACACCTGGTCACCGTGGGTGTCACCCGCCTGGGCCTGTTCTACCCGGATGGTGCCGGCGCGGCAACGCTGCTGGCGGCCATGGAAGAGGTAATGAAAGCCCGCGGCGCCAAACTCACCGCCAAGGCTACTTATGTGCAGGGCACCAACAAGGTCCCCAATGCCGTGGTCGACACCTTTATCAATGCCGCGCCGCAGGCCATCATCGTGGTCGCCAGCGGTGCCGCCGCAGGAGCTTTCATCGAGAAGTACCGGCTGGACGGCGGCACGGCGCAGTTGTTTGCGCACTCCGGGGCGGACATCGAGCAGATTTCGCAGCGCCTTGGTGAGGACCAGCTCAAGGGCCTGGCGATCACGCAGGTCACCCCCAATCCCTACAAGATTGCCGGGCGGCTGAGCAAGGAGTTCAGCGACATTGCAAGCAAGACGCCCAACCTGGAGGTGCCTGTGAGCTACGCGATGATGGAGGGCTATATTGCCGGCGCGGTGATCGTGGAAGCCGCGCGGCGCATGGGTCCGAAGATATCGCGCGAGGGTTTCGTCAATGCGCTCGACAGCGTTGATGTCGATCTGGGCGGCTACAAGGTCGGCTTCAAGCCCGGCATGCGGTCTGGCTCGAAGTTTGTCGAGTTGAGCATCGTGACCGCCACCGGCCGCATCCGGCAGTAAGGCTCACCAGGTGTTCACCAGGCCTGCCGAGCGGGTCGAGGTTTTTTCGAAGTGGCCGGCCAGGTAGTCGACAAAGGCCCTGACGCGGGCTGACACCTGGTGCCGCTGCGGCCAGACCGCGTGAATGTCGGCCGGTGGCGACTGGTAGTTCTCCAGCACCTGGCGCAAGCGGCCGCTGCGCAGGTAGCGCGCGATGTCCCATTCGGCCCGCATCACGATGCCGTGGCCGGCCAGCGCCCAGTTCACCGCAATCTCGCCGTCACTGGTGCTCAGGTTGCCGCGCACCTTGACGGTTTCCACGCGTTTGCCTGCGCTCAGGCGCCAGATGCCGTAGGCCTCGCCGCCCTGGCGGATGCCTATGCAGCTGTGCTGCGCCAGGTCCTGCGGCACCTTGGGCGTGCCGCGCCTGGCCAGGTAGGCCGGTGATGCGCACAGCAGGCGGCGGTTCGGCGCGAGCTTTCGGGCGATCACACGCGCATCCGGCGGCTCGCCGAAACGCACACACACGTCAAAGGCGTCGTCATCGGCCGGGGGCGGATTCACCGTGAGCTGCAACTGGATCTGCACCTCGGGGTGAAGCCTTGCAAAACCCGAGATCAACGGCGCGATGTGGGTGCGGCCAAAGCCCAGCGTGGCGTTCACACGCAGCAGGCCCTTGGGTGCGGCCACTGCGCTGGCCACGCGCTGCTCCATGTCCTCGATATCGGCCAGGATGCGCCGGGCATGGCCCAGGTAAAGCTCGCCCTCGGGCGTCAGGCTGACACGCCGCGTCGTGCGATTGAGCAGTTGCGCGCCGAGGCGGGCTTCCATCTGTGCCAGGCGTTTGCTGACGGCCGGTGTCGTGACATCGAGTTCACGGGCCGTTGCCGAAAAGCTGCCGCAGCGCGCCAGCAGGCTGAAGAATGCCATCTCTGACGGGGCGGAGGCAGGTGTGGACATGAAATTATCCTTAACTCAAAGTAAACAATAGGATAACTTCAGACATCGTTTTTGAACACAGCCGTCCCTAAAGTCACCGGCATGACATGGACACAAGGACAAGCCGTGAAAATCTACAAAATTGCCTGCATTCCGGGCGACGGCATCGGCAAGGAAGTGATTCCGGCAGGCCAGCAGGTGTTGCAGACCCTGGCGGCTGCACAGAAAACTTTCAGCTTCGACTTCAGCTCTTTCGGCTGGGGCGGCGACTGGTTCCGCGAGCACGGCGTGATGATGCCGGAAGACGGCCTCGATGCGCTGCGCGGCATGGACGCCATCCTGTTCGGCTCGGCCGGCGACCCGCACATCCCCGACCACATCACGCTCTGGGGGCTGCGCCTGAAGATCTGCCAGGGCTTCGACCAGTACGCGAACGTGCGGCCAACCCGCATCCTGCCGGGCATCGACGCGCCGCTCAAGCGCTGCACGGCCAAGGACCTGGACTGGGTCATCGTGCGTGAAAATTCCGAGGGTGAATACGCCGGTGTCGGCGGCCGCGTGCACCAGGGCCACCCGATCGAGGTGGCCACCGACATGTCCATCCTGACGCGCGCCGGGGTCGAGCGCATCATGCGTTTTTCATTCCGGCTTGCGCAGTCACGCCCGCGCAAGCTGCTGACGGTGGTCACCAAATCCAACGCGCAGCGCCACGGCATGGTGATGTGGGACGAGATCGCGCTGCAAATCAGCAAGGAGTTTCCCGACGTCCGCTGGGACAAGGAACTGGTCGACGCCTGCACGGCGCGCATGGTGAACCGCCCGGCCTCGCTGGACACGCTGGTCGCCACCAATCTGCATGCCGATGTGCTGAGCGACCTGGCCGCCGCGCTGGCCGGCAGCCTGGGCATCGCGCCCACCGGCAACATCGACCCCGAGCGGCGCTACCCGTCGATGTTCGAGCCCATCCACGGCTCGGCCTTCGACATCATGGGCAAGGGCCTGGCCAATCCGGTCGGTACCTTCTGGTCCTGCGTGATGCTGCTCGAGCACATCGGTGAAAGCGCTGCGGCGCAGCGTCTGATGCAGGTGATCGAGCAGATCACCGCCGACACCTCGCTGCACACCGGCGACCTGGGCGGCAACGCCACCCTGGATCAGGTGACGCAGGCGGTCTGCGAACGCCTGGCGGGCAAGAAGGAGGTGCAGCGCCGCGCCGCCTGAGACATCAAGACAAGAGTGCGTTGATTGAGCAACTAACAACCGAAGGAGACAAAAACCATGAAGAAGCTGATTTCTGCATTGAGCCTGGTCCTGCTGGCGCCCATGGCGCTGGCCCAGGCCTGTCCCGACAAAAACGTGCTGTACTGGCAGGCCTTCCCGCCGGGCGGCGAGTCCGACCTGTCGGCGCGCCACCAGCAGGTGGTGCTCAAGAAAAAGTGCCCGGCCGTCGACACCATCATCCAGTACAAGGCCGGCGCCGGCGGCGCGCTGATGTGGTCGCAGATGAACCAGCTTCCGCCCGATGGCCTCAACATCGTCGGCGTCAATCTGCCGCACATCGTGTTCCAGCCGATCGAGGGCCAGGTGCAGTACAAGACGGCCGACGTGACGCCGGTATTCTGGTTCCACTTCACACCCGATGCGCTGGTCGTTCCCGAGAACAGCCCGCACAAGACCTTTGCCGATTTTATTGCCGCAGCGAAGAAGGATCCGGGCAAGATGAGCCTGGGTGGCTCCGGCCTGAATTCGGCCAACCACGCCTCGCACGAACGCCTGAACGCGGCCTTCGGCATCAAGAGCACCTATGTGCCTTACAAAGGCACCGGCGACATGGCGCTGGCCGTGGTGGGCAGCCAGATTGACGGCGCGGTGACCTACACCGCGTTTGCGATCAACAACAAGGGCAAAACACGCGCGCTGGCCGTGGCCATGGAAAAACGTCATCCGCTGCTGCCCGATGTGCCGACCTTCAAGGAGCTTGGCGTGGACTGGGTTGACGGCGCTTATCGCGGCATCGGCGTGCCCAAATCAACCCCGCCGGAAGCTCGCAAGAAAATCGCCGACATGTGGGCTGCGCTCAACAACGAGCCCGAGATGAAGGAACTGGCGGCAAAAAGCGGCTTCGAACTGGTCAATGTCGGACCGGACCAGATGGACGCTTTCATGAAGGACAAGACTAAGCTCTACACCGAAGGTGCGCAGCGCCTGGGTTTGGGGAAGAAGTAGAAGCATCGCACCCGCGCCGCCGCGACGGCGCGGTCTTCAGGCGGGTTGGGGGGCGGAGTTACCAGCGGGTTACGGCGGCACAATAGGGTCTGGAGACACTGAATGACCGCACCGAATCCCGCCACCGAACCCCGCGCCTTTCTTGAGCATCTTTATCAGGCCGCTGTTCAGCGTGCCCTGCCGCTGCACAACACCGCAGCGCATTTGCCCCCACCGCCGAAAGGCCGGACCATCGTCATAGGCGCTGGCAAGGCCGGCGGCTCCATGGCGCAGGCCGTAGAGGCTTTGTGGCCGGCCGATGCGCCGCTAGCAGGTCTGGTGGTCACGCGGTACCACCACATCCCGCCGCGCCCCGAGGGTTTGCCGCAACGCATAGAGATTGTTGAAGCCGCACACCCGGTGCCCGATGCCGCCGGCCTGGCGGCCGCGCAGCGCATTCTGCAGATGACGCAGGGGCTCACGAAGGACGACCTGGTGCTGTGCCTGATCTCGGGCGGCGGCTCGGCCTTGTTGACCCTGCCCGCAGACGGCCTGAGCCTGGAAGACAAACAGGGCATCAACAAGGCCCTGCTCAACAGCGGCGCCAACATCGGCGAGATGAATTGCGTGCGCAAACATCTGTCGCGCATCAAGGGCGGGCGACTGGCTGCGGCCTGTGCGCCGGCGCGGGTGGTGACGCTGACCATCAGCGACGTTCCCGGTGACGATCCGTCGGTGATTGCCAGCGGCCCGACTGTGCCGGATGTCACGAGCTGCGCTGATGCGCTGGCGATTTTGAAGCGCTACAACATTCACATTCCTGCGGCCTTGACGACGCAGCTTGAAAGCGGCGCGCTCGAAACCCCCAAGCCGGGCGACAAGGCCTTCGACGGCCATGCGGTTCACATGATCGCCACACCACAGCAATCGCTGGAAGCCGCCGCTGCGGCGGCACGCGCCGCGGGGCTTGCGGCCTACATCCTCAGCGATGAAATGGAAGGCGAGTCGCGTGAGGTCGGCAAGGTGCATGCGGCGCTGGCACGCGCGGTGTCGTTGAAAGGCCAACCTTTCAGCAAACCTTGCGTGATCCTGAGCGGCGGTGAAACCACGGTGACGGTGCGGCCACAACCCGCAGGCAATGACAAAAAAGACCGGGGTCGAGGCGGCCGGGCCGGCGAGTTCTGCCTCGGTCTGGCTTTGGCACTTCAAGGCCAGCCCGGCGTGTATGCACTGGCCGCAGACACCGACGGCATCGACGGCATGGAAGACAACGCCGGCGCCTTTGTGGCGCCCGACACGCTCAAGCGCGCCGTGGCGCAGGGCATGAAGGTGGACCGCTTCCTGGACCGCAACGATGCCTACGGCTACTTTGAGGCCTTGGGTGATCTGGTGGTCACAGGGCCGACGCATACCAACGTCAACGATTTCCGTGCTCTGCTGGTGCTGTGAGCGGTACGGAGGCACGAAAGAGTTTGTCCACGCGTTCGACATGATCGATGGCGCGCTCGATGAATTGTTCGAGACGCTATTAAAAAAAATAGTTACAGAACCTTTGCTGATAAGGGATACAGGCTGATTTCTCTTTAGATCAGCGCTGCGAAGGCGCGCCGTCCCGCTTCCAGTTCCGGCAGCAGCCTGTCGGCCATGTCCTTGAGCGATATGCGGCTGCTGGCCACCGACAGGCTCATCGAGGCGACCAGCTTGCCCCGACCTGTGCGAATAGGCACGGCGATTGAGCGGTTGCCCACTTGCAGCTCTTCGTCGATCAGCGCGAAGCCGCAGGCGCGGGCCTGCTCGATCTCGCGCATGATCTTGGTTACCCCCGTCTGGGTCTTGGGCGTAAGCGCGGGGCGCGACATGCGGTTGAGCATGAACTCCACTTCGTCCTTGGGCTTTTCCGCCAGCAGGATGCGGCCGGTGGCACTGCAATAAGCCGGTAGGCGCGAGCCCACGCTCAGACCGAACGCCAGGCTTTCGCGCAGGACCGCGCGCGCCACGAACACGATGTCCTGCGAATCGAGCACCGCCAGCGAGGCAGATTCCTGCACGCGCTCGCTCACCAGTTCGAGGATGGGCTGCGCCACCCGCGTCAGCTGGATGGACGACAGGTAGGCATGCCCCAGCCGCAGTGCGCGCGGCTCGAGCGCGAAGTCGCGCCCGTCCAGGCGGGCATAGCCCAGCCGCGACAGCGTCAGCAGGCAGCGGCGCACCGAGGCCTTGCTGTGCCCGGTAATCTCGGCGATCTGCGTCAGCGTCATCGAAGACTTCTGCAGGCCGAAGGCCTCGATGATGGACAGGCCCTTTTCCAGGCCCATCACATACTCTTTGTCGTCGCTGTCCCCGGGCTCTCTGGTTGTCATGCTGAAATCCCATTGAATGTAAAAGTTCGGTATTCGAACTATATGGACGAAATCGTTGACTCGGATTTTGCCACTCCCTAGACTCCTCGCATCGGTCCCCATGCATTTCAGGCGGGCCCCCGTTGTGTTGAGGAGACAGACAAAATGACCAGCGCCATTGCGCCGCAGGCGCCCCACAAGGGAGTGCCTGTTTTTGGCTTCGATCCTTATGTGGACGAGGTCCTGACCAATCCGTATCCCCATTACGAGCGGCTGCGCGATGCAGGCCCGGTGGTGTGGCTGGAGCGGTATGGCGCCTATGTGCTGGCACGCCACCAGCAGGTGGAAGCCGTGCTGCGCGATCCCGTCACCTTCTGCTCCAGCGCCGGGGTCGGCCTGGCCAATTTCCACACCGAGGAGCCTTGGCGCAAGCCCAGCCTGATCCTGGAGGCCGACCCGCCCGCGCACGGCCGCATCCGCAAGGTGGTGGGCCGCATCCTCTCGCCGGCCTTCATCGGCAAGTTTCGTCCCACTTTCGAAGCCGAAGCCGAGAAGCTGGTGGACAAAGTGATCGGTATGGGCAGCTTCGATGCGGTTCCGCGGTTCTGTGAAGCCTTCCCGCTCAAGGTGTTCGCTGACGCGGTGGGTTTGCCGCCCGAAGGGCGTGAGCACCTGCTGCCCTACGGCGACATGGTGTTCAACGGCTTCGGCCCGATCAACGAACGCTTCAAGACGCGGCTGGCCGGGGCGAAGGCCTCGATTGCCTGGATCGGCGAAGTCTGCAAGCGAGAGAACCTGTCGCTTGGTGGCCTGGGCGACGCCCTCTACCAGGCGGCCGATGCCGGCGAAATCCTGCCGGAAGAAGCGCCCATGCTGGTGCGCACACTGCTGTCGGCCGGCCTGGACACCACCGTGTTCGCGCTGTGCAACGCCATGGCTTGCTTCGCGCGCCATCCGGAGCAATGGGCCCAGGTGCATGCCAACCCGGCGATGGCGCGCCAGGCGCTGGAGGAAGTGCTGCGCTACGAGAGCACCTTCCACTCGTTCTACCGCACCACGACCAGGCCGGTGGAGATCGAAGGCGTGCCCATGGACGCGCAGCAGAAGATCCTGGTGTTCATCGGTTCGGCCAACCGCGACCCGCAGCGTTGGGAGCGCGCCGACACCTTCGACGTGCAGCGCCGTGCCGCCGGCAACATGGCTTTCGGCACCGGCATCCACGGCTGCGCGGGCCAGATGATGTCGCGCCTGGAGGGCGAGATCCTGCTGAGTGCCCTGGCCCGCAAGGTCAAGGCGATCCGCCTGGACGATGAACCCGTGCTGCACCTGAACAACTCGGTGCGCGGCTACACCAGCATGCCGGTGACCGTGACACCTGCCTGATCCACACAACCAGCCACCGCCATGCCGCAGATCACCTATGTCCAGCCGGACGGCGCGCGCCGCTCCGTCCCCGTCCAGCCCAACGCCAGCGTCATGCTCACCGCGGTGGCCAGCGACATCGCGGGCATCGTCGCGGAATGCGGTGGTGCCGCGATGTGCGCCACCTGTCACGTCTACCTAGACGAAGCCAGCATCGACGCCATGCCGCCCGTGAGCGAAGTCGAAGACGAGATGCTCGCCAGTGCCGCCTCGGAGCGCCGTCCCACCAGCCGCCTGAGCTGCCAGCTGGTGATGCCGGCCGGCTTGGACGAGCTGGTCGTGCATGTGCCTTTGCGCCAGGTATGAGCCAGCCAGGCGTCGTCATCGTCGGCTCCGGGCAGGGGGGCTTCCAGACCGCTGCTTCGCTGCGCGACGAAGGCTATGGCGGCGCCATCACGGTGGTCGGCGAGGAGTCTGGCCTGCCGTACCAGCGGCCGCCGTTGTCCAAGTCCTACCTGGCCGGCAAGGCCGCCGACGAGCAGATCTGGCTGCGGCCGGAGGCTTTCTACGCGAGCCGCGACATCGTTCTGAAAAGCGGTGCACCAGCGCGGCGCATTGACCGCGTTGCACGCGAGCTGCATCTCGATGGCGGTGAGCGCTTGGGCTACGAGCATCTGGTGCTCGCCACGGGCGCCAGGCCGCGTTTGCTCCGCGTGCCGGGCACAAGCCTCGCGGGCGTGCTGCCGCTGCGCACCCGCAGCGATGCGCAGCAGATGCTGGAGCGGCTGCGGACAGCCTCCAGCGTGGTGGTGGTCGGCGCCGGCTTCATCGGCCTTGAAGTGGCGGTGATTGCCAGCAACATGGGTTTGCGCACGCAGGTGCTGGAGTCCGCCGGGCGCGCGTTGCAGCGCGCAATCTCTGCAAGCGTGTCCAGCTTTCTCACCGATGCACTGGTTGCGCGGGGCGTGCAATTCAGCTTCAACACCGGCATCGAGGCCATCGAGGGCGAGGCCGGTAACGCGGTAGCCGTGCGTACCACCACTGGCGAGCGCATCGCCGCCGACCTGGTGGTGGTGGGTGTGGGCGTGGAGCCCAACACCGCCCTGGCCCTGGACGCCGGACTGGCGGTAGACAACGGCATCGTTGTCGACAGCTTCCTGCTCACCGCCGATCCCGCCATCTCCGCCATCGGCGATTGCGCGCGTTACCCGGCCCCTTACAGCGACGCGCCGGTGCGGCTGGAGTCGGTGCAGAACGCGGTGGACCAGGCGCGCTGCGTGGGGGCGCGGCTGGCTGGCCGCAGCGAACCCTATGACAAGGTGCCCTGGTTCTGGAGCGAGCAGGGCGAGTGGCGCCTGCAGATCGCGGGCGTGGCCGCCGAGGGGGACAGCGCCGTGCTGCGCGGGGACACCGCCAGCGGCAAATTTTCGGTGTTCCGTTTCTGCGGCGAGAGGCTGACCGCGGTGGAGTCCATCAACCACGCGGCCGACCACATGGCCGCGCGCAAGCTGTTGGCTGCCCAGGCCGCGATCACGCCGGCGCAGGCGGCCAATAGCGATTTGAAGCTGGCCGCACTGGCCGCATAAACCACCATAGGAATAACACATGTCTGACCCATCCATGGTGATCATCGTCACCGGCGGCGCCAGCGGCATCGGCTATAGCTTCACAGAGGACCTGGCCCGCGCCGGCCACCGGCTGGTCATCGCCGACCTGCGCGGCGCGCAGGAAGCGGCAGACCGCATCCGCGCCCAAGGCTGGCAGGCCATCGGCGTCACCGTGGACGTCACCAGCGAAAGCGATGTTGCAGTCATGGCGGCGGCGACCATTGAGGCTTTCGGCGGCATCGACGTGCTGGTCAACAATGCGGGCCTGTTCACCACGCTGGCGCTCAAGCCCTTCGAGCAGATCAGCAGCGAGGAATGGATGCGGGTGATGGAAGTCAACACCCTGGGGCCGTTCAATTGCGCCAAGGCCGTGGTGCCCGCGATGCGAGCCGCTGGCCGTGGCCGCATCCTGAACATCGCGTCTACCGTGCCAATCAAGGGGCCGCCGAATATGGCGCATTACGTCGCCAGCAAGGGCGCGGTCATCGCCTTCACTCGCGCGCTGGCGCGCGAGCTGGGCGCCACCGGCATCACGGTCAATGCCATCGCGCCCGGCTTCACGCTGAGCGACGGCGTGCTGGCCAACGACCTGCAGGACAGGATAGGCGCCAACGCCCGCACCGCCGGCCGCTGCATCCAGCGCGACCAGGTGCCGGCCGACCTCGTGGGCGCACTGGCCTTCCTGGCCGGCGCGGGCGCAGGCTTCATCACCGGGCAGACGCTCGCCGTGGACGGCGGCGGCGTATTTCTTTAACCAGAACAGGAGACAAACATGAACACTTCCCACCCCGTTGTCGGGCGCTTCGCCCGCCGCATTGCCATTGCCGTCGCACTTGCCTGTGCCGTGGGCGTAGCCAGCGCGCAGCAGGAGCCGATCAAGGTCGGCCTGATGCTGCCCAGCTCTGGCACCTTTGCCGACCTGGGCAAGCAGATCACGCTGGGCTTCAAGCTCGCCGTGGCGGAAAAGGGCGGCAAGCTGGCCGGCCGCGATGTCGTCTATATCGCGCTGGACGATGAATCCGATCCCGCCAAGGCGGCCGAAAATGCCAACAAGCTGATCAAGCGCGACAAGGTAGACGTTCTTGTCGGCACGGTTCACTCCGGCGTGGCGCAGGTGATGGCCAAGGTGGCGCGCGACACCGGCACGCTGATGATCGTGCCCAACGCGGGCGCGGGCGAGATCACCGGCTCCATGTGCGCGCCCAACGTGTTCCGCGCCTCCTTCAGCAACTGGCAGCATGGCTACGGCGCCGGCGTGCTGGCGGCCAAGAAGCACAAGACGGCCGTTGCCATCGCCTGGAAGTACGCCGCCGGCGACGAGGCGACCGCCGGCTTCCGCGCCGGCTTCGAGAAGGGTGGCGGCAAGGTGCTCAAGGAGCTGTCGCTGCCCTTTCCCAACACCGAGTTCCAGCCGCTGCTGACCGAGCTGGCCACGATCAAGCCCGATGCAGCTTTCGTCTTCGTCGCCGGTGCCGCGCAGGTCAAGCTGACCAAGGACTACCACGCGGCTGGCCTGCGCAAGACCATTCCGCTGTACGGCGCCTTCATCACCGAGGGCACGCTGGTGGCGCAGGGCGAATCCGCGCAGGGTCTGCAGACCGTGCTGCATTACGGCGACGGCCTGGTCACGCCGCGCAACCTGGCCTTCGTCGAATCGTTCAAGAAGGTCAACGGCGGCGCCACGCCAGACGTGTTCGGCGTGCAAGGCTACGACTCGGCCCAGCTCTTCATCGCGGGTGTGGAAGCTGTCAAGGGCGACCTGAAGAAAAAGCCCGAGATGATCAAGGCCATGGAAAGCAGCAAGCTGGACAGCCCGCGCGGCCCGCTGTCTTTCTCCAGATCGCACAACCCGGTGATGGACCTGTATGTGCGCGAGGCGCGTGGCAACCAGAACGTGGTGATCGAGACCATCGTCAAGGGCCTCGCCGACCCGTCGCCCGACTGCAAGATGTGACTGCAGCCTGATGCTGCCCGCCTGACCCATGGAGCTCGCTTCCTTCCTCATTCAGACCCTGAACGCCGTGCAGTACGGCCTGCTGCTGTTCCTGGTGGCCAGCGGGCTCACGCTGATCTTCGGCGTGATGGGGGTGATCAACCTGGCGCACGGCAGCTTCTACATGATGGGGGCCTACCTGGCCTTCACGCTCACCGCGCTGACCGGTAACCTGCTGGTGGCGGTGCTGCTGGGCGCGGTGCTCAGTGCGCTGGTCGGCGCCTTCCTGGAGTGGGCGTTGTATAGCCACCTGTACAAGCGTGATCACCTGCAGCAGGTGCTGCTGACCTACGGTCTGATTCTCATGTTCGAGGAAGCGCGCAGCCTGCTGGTGGGCGACGAGGTGCATTCGGTCGCAGTGCCCCAATGGCTGGACTTCTCCATCCCGCTGGGCGACGTGATGACGTACCCGGTCTACCGCCTGTTCCTGTCGGCCGTGTGCCTGCTGCTGGCGTTGGGCCTGTACCTGCTGATCCAGCGCACACGCGTGGGCGCCAAGATCCGCGCCGGCGCGTCCAATCGTGACATGGTGCAGCTGCTCGGCATCAACATCAACCTGGTCTATCGCCTGGTCTTCTCGCTGGGCGTGGCGCTGGCGGCCTTCGCTGGAATGATCAATGCGCCGACATCCGCTGTCTCGCCTGGCATGGGCATGCAGGTGCTGATCGTCAGTTTCGTGGTGGTCATCGTCGGCGGCATCGGCTCGGTCTGGGGCGCGCTGGTGGCATCGCTGCTGGTGGCCTTTGCCGACACCTTCGGCAAGGTGCTGATTCCCGACTACGCGGGCATGGGCATCTATGTTTTGATGGCAATCATCCTGGTCTGGCGCCCAGAAGGCCTGTTCAAGCAACTATGAAATACGACGCTTCCCGCGCGCGCGCAATATTTGCGGGCATCTGTCTGCTGCTGCTGGCCGGCTTCCCGCTGCTGGACCAGGAGTTCTACACCGAGATGGTCTCGCGCATCATGATCATCGCGATCTTCGTGGTGAGCCTGGACCTGCTGGTGGGCTACACCGGTCTCATCAGTTTCGGCCATGCGGCCTGGTTCGGGCTGGGCGCCTACAGCTTCGCGTTGCTGTCCACCAAATACCAGATCACCTCCAGCCTCTGGATCACTTTGCCCGCAGCCATGGCGGTGTCGGCGGTGTCGGCCTTCCTGGTCGGCCTGTTCGTGTTGCGCACGCGAGGCATGTTCTTCATCATGGTGACGCTGGCGTTTGCGCAGATCTTCTACTTCATTTTCCACGACGTGAAGGCGCTGGGGGGCAGCACCGACGGCATCAACCTGCGCGGCAAGCCTGACGCCTCCATCGGCGGCTTCGTGCCTTTCAACCTGGGCGACACCAATACGCTGTATTACTTCGTCCTGCTGGTTCTCGCCGCCCTGATGATGGGGCTGGCGCTGCTGCTGCGCTCGCCGTTCGGCAGGGCGTTACAGGGCATCCGCGAGAACGAGCACCGGATGGTGTCCATCGGCTTCCCCGTCTACCGTTACAAGCTGGCTGCGTTCACGCTGGCGGGATCGCTCGCCGGGCTGGCAGGTTACCTGTTCGCCGCACTCAGCGGCGGCGTCAACCCCGAGCTGCTCTCCTGGCACCAGTCGGCCGACGCGCTGCTGATGCTGATTCTGGGTGGCTTTGGCCGGTTCTGGGGTGGCATCGTCGGCGCTTTCGGCTTCGCGCTGCTCAAGGAGGTGATGATGGGCCTGAGCAAACACTGGCAGCTGTGGATGGGCGCCACCATCATCCTGATCGTGCTGTTCCTTCCGGGTGGACTGATGTCGATCGGCGGGCGCATCAAGGCGTTGTGGTTCAGGAGCCGCGCATGAGCGAGGTCCTGCTGGAGACGCGTGCGGTGAGTCGGCGCTTCGGCGGCCTGCTGGCAACGGATGGCGTGTCCATCGCGTTGCGGCGCGGTCAGGTGCATGCGCTGCTGGGTCCCAACGGCGCGGGCAAGTCGACGCTGATCAACCTGCTCTCGGGTGACCTCGGGTGCTCCTCGGGCGAGGTGCTCTACCGCGGGCAGGACATCACGGCGCTGGCGCCCGACGCTCGCTCGCGCATCGGCATCGGACGCAGCTACCAGAAAACCAACATCTTTCCGTCGTTTACCGTGCGCGAGAACTGCCGGCTCGCGGCACAGTCACGCGAGCCGCGGGCGCGCAAGTTTTTCTCCAATGCCGCCGCCTGGCCAGGCTATGCGGGCCAGGTGGACAAGGCTCTGGCCGACGTGGGCCTCACCACGCGTGCCACAGAGCGCGCCAGCGAGCTCAGCCACGGTGAGCAGCGCCAGCTGGAGCTGGCCGTGGTGCTGTGCACCGGCCCCGAAGTGCTGCTGCTGGACGAGCCGCTGGCCGGCATGGGCCACGACGAATCGACGCGCATGATCGCGCTGCTGCGCCAGCTCGCCGAGAACCACGCCATCCTGCTGGTGGAGCACGACATGGACGCGGTCTTCTCCATCGCCGACGTTATTACCGTGATGGTCAACGGCAAGGTTCTGATGACCGGCTCACCGGACGAAGTACGCGCCAGTGCGCAGGTGCAGCAGGCCTACCTGGGACAGGAGGAGCACTATGAGTGAAGTGCTGGTCCAGGCACAGGGGCTGCACAGCTTCTACGGCAGCAGCCATATCCTGCACGGCGTGGATTTCTCGGTGCGCCGCGGCGAAGCCGTGGGCCTGATGGGACGCAACGGCATGGGCAAGTCCACTTTGCTCAAGACATTGATGGGCGTGGTACGCCCGCGTGAGGGCACGGTGGCGGTGCGCGGCCGCGACGTGACAGCCCAGGAATCGTTTCGCATCGCCCAGTTGGGCATCGCCTATGTGCCCGAGGGGCGCGGCATCTTTCCCAATCTGTCGGTGCGCGAAAACCTGACGATGTCCGCGCGGGCGGGCTTCGACGGCCGGCGCGACTGGACGTTCGAACGGGTGCTTGCTTCGTTCCCGCGCCTGGCCGAGCGCCTGAGCCATGGCGGCCAACAGCTGTCAGGCGGCGAGCAGCAGATGCTGACCATTGGCCGCGCGCTGATGACTAACCCCGACGTATTGATTCTTGACGAAGCGACCGAAGGCCTGGCGCCCATCGTTTCGCAGGAGATCTGGCGCATCGTCGGCACCATCCGCGAGGCCGGCATTGCCTGCGTGTTGGTGGACAAGAACTATCGCGCCGTCAGCCGCATCACTGACCGCAACGTGGTGCTGGTCAAGGGCCGTGTGGTGTTCCAGGGCACCGGCGATGCGCTGCGCGCCGACCCGGCCCTGCTGCGCGAGTACCTCGCGGTCTAGTTTTGAAGACAATTCAACCTTCTGCTTTCCAACGGACAACACCCATGCGCTGGCTTCATTCCTTTTTCGCATCCCTCTGTATTGCGGGCCTTCCTGCCCTCCATCCCGCACACGCCAGCGATGTGTCGGACAAGACACTCCGGATCGTCGTGCCATTCGCAGCCGGTGGCCTGGCGGACGTTCTGGCCCGCGCCCTGGCGGAAGAAATGCGGTCCGGCTTCCCCAAGGGCATTTTTATCGAGAACAAGACCGGGGCGGGCGGCAATCTGGGGGCCGCAGACGTATTCAACAATGCCAGGGCGGGTGAGCAGGCCATCCTGGTTTCTTCGCCCGGGCCGATCGCAGTCAACCAGGGCCTGTACGCGAAGCTGCCCTACGATCCCGCGAAATGGCTCGCGATCACAACGATTGCTTCAGTGCCCAATGCACTGATCGTCAGCAACCAGCTGCCCGTCAAGACCGCGCAGGAATTTGCTCCCTATGCAAGGCAGAACGCCGGCCGCGTCTCGTACGCCTCTCAGGGGAATGGAACCACTTCCCATCTGACGGCAAGCCTCTTTGCCTCCCTGACCGGCACGTCGATGATTCACGTCCCCTACAAGGGCGATACCCCGGCGCTGACGGACCTGATGGGAAGCCAGGTCGATTCGTTCTTCGGCAGCGTCGGCGCTTCCCTCAGTCTTCACAAGACAGGCAAGGTGCGCATCCTGGCGGTCGCGGATACCCGGCGATCCGCGGCGCTGCCCGACGTCCCGACGTTCGCTGAAATCGGTTTGCCAGGCATGCAGTCGGTGACCTGGTATGCAGCCGTCGCTGCGCCGACGACGCCGGACGAAGACGCCCGCTTCCTGAACAGGGCGATCACCGAAGCCCTTGCGCGGCCTGCGATGAAAGAGCGCTTTGCCAGGCTGGGGCTCGATCCGATGCCGAAATCGAACGCAGAGAGCGCGAGCTTCATACAGCAGCAGACACAACTCTGGCAGAAGGTGATCCGCGACGCGAAGGTCACGATCGATTGATGGATACGCGGCGCGTCGCCTGGATTCAATCCAGTCTCACGTTGGCCGTATCGATCACCTTCTTCCAGCGGCCACGCTCCGCGATCAGGAAAGTGGTCATTTCGGCCGGGGTGCCACCCACCACCTCGGCACCCTGTGCGGCGAATTTTTCGCGTACATCGGGCAGCTTCATTGCCTCGACGATAGCGGCATTCAGTTTGGCGGTGATGGCGGGCGGCGTCCCGGCGGGCGCGGCAACGGCGAACCAGGCCGAGGCCACGAAGTCGGGCAGGCCGCCTTCCACTGCGGAGGGAACATCGGGCGCCATCGAGCCGCGCTTGCTGGAGGCCAGGCCCAGCAGCTTGACCTGCTTGCCTTCGCGGAACTTGAGCACGGCAGAGATGTTACCGAAGAACAGGTCGATGCGCCCGCCGAGCAATTCGTTCAGCGCCGGGCCTTCGCCCCTGAAGGGCACATGAACCATGTCGGCGCCTACCATGGTGGCGAACATCTGACCGGTGAGGTGCGAGGTGGAGCCGTTGCCCTGCGAGCCGTAGGTCACCTTGCCGGGGTTGGCCTTGGCGTATGCGACGAGTTCCTTGAGCGAATTGGCGGGTAAGTCGTTGCGCGCCGTGACGGCATTGGGCACGCCGGCCATCAGCACCACCGGTACCATCTTCGACGGATCGAACGACATTTCCTTGTACAGGTTCTGGTTGATCGCCAGCGGACCGGGCGGGGATGCCAGCAGCGTGTAGCCGTCAGGTGCTGCGGTAGCCACGGCCTGCGCGCCGATATTGCCGCCGGCGCCGGCGCGGTTGTCCACCACCACCGGCTGGCCCCACTTTTCGGTCAGCTTCTGCGCCACGGTGCGGGTGAGCACGTCCACGGTGCCGCCGGGTGGGAAGTTGACGATCATGCGGATCGGCTTGTTGGGGTAGCTGGCGGCGTCCTGTGCCAGGGCGGGCAGGCCGGTGGCGGCGATCAGCGAGGCGGCGATGAATGTTCTTTTGCGCATGGGGCGTCTCCGGGTTGAGAGGTGAGGGGATTCAGAAGGGGTAGGGCGGCGGCGCGTCACGCAGGGTGATCCACTGCCACTGGGTGAACTCGTCCCAGTTGGCCGGGCCGCCGATGCGGCTGCCGTTGCCGGAGTGGCCGCGGCCGCCGTAAGGGATGTGCGGGTCGCCCAGCACCGTCTGGTCGTTGATGTGCAGCAAGCCCACCTTCAGGAGCTTGCCCATTGCCAGCGCGCGCGCGGTGTTGCGCGACATCACCGCGGCGGCCAGGCCGTAGTCGGTGCTGTTGGCCAGCGCCACAGCCTCGTCGTCGCTGGCGAAGCTGGTGACGGAGGCGACCGGGCCGAACACTTCCTCATCGAACACGCGCATGCCCGGCTTCACGCCGCCAAGCACCGTGGGTTTGTAGAACAGGTTCTCGTGCGTGCCGCCCGCGTGCAGCGTGGCGCCGGCGGCCACGCTCTCCTGCACCATGGCATGGATGCCCTGGACTTGGCGGGTGTTGATGACCGGGCCCATGGCGACCTTCTCGCGGTACGGATTCCCCACCGTCAGCTTCAGCGCCTTGGCCTTGAGCCGCTCGGTGAGTTCGGCGGCGATCTTCTCGCTGGCCAGGATGCGGCCCGTGGCCATGCAGACCTGGCCCTGATGCGTCCAGGCGCCGAAAGCCGCGCCTGAAGCGGCGGCATCCAGATCAGCGTCCTCCAGCACGATCAGCGAGTTCTTGCCGCCCAGCTCCAGCGATACCTTTTTCAGGTTGGCGCCGCACAGGGCACCTACCTTTCGGCCGGCAGCGGTGGAGCCGGTGAAGGCCACCATGCCGACGTGTGGATCGGTGCAGATGGCTTCGCCCACGTCGGCACCACCGGGCAGCACGTGCAGCAGGCCCGCGGGCAGGCCCGCTTCCTCGAAGATGCGGGCGATCAGGAAGCCGCCGCACACTGCGGTTTGCGGGTCGGGTTTGAGGACCACCGCGTTGCCGGTGACGAGCGCGGGCGAAACCGCGCGGATGGACAGCGTCAGCGGGAAATTGAAGGGTGCGATCACGCCCACCACGCCGTGCGGCACGCGGCGCGCAAAGCTCATGCGGTCGTTGCGCGTGGGCAGCATCAGACCGTTGGGTTCGCCCATCATGGCGGCGGAGTGGTGCAACGTGGTCAGCATGGAGCGCAGTTCCTGGTCAGCCTTGCCCCGCAGGCCGCCGCTCTCGCGCATGATCCAGCCGGCCAGCTCGTCGCGGTGCGCCTCCACCAGCGCCGCGGCGCGCCGGAAGATGGCGGCACGTTCGTCGGGCGCCATGTCGGCCCAAGCCGGCTGCGCGGCGGCAGCCGCGCGTGCCGCTGCAGCCAGGTCGGTGGGCGTGGCGATTCCAACGCGGCCCAAGACCTCGCCGCTGGCCTTGTCGGTCACCGGGCTGGTGGCGCCGGCGGCCTGCCATTGGCCGGTGAACAGGCGGCCGTCCCAGCGGCCCGTGTCCAGAAATTTCACTGCTGCATCCATCGTTGTCTCCTTGTTTTTTCGTTCAGCCGAGCACCTGCGCCGAGGTCGGCGGCAGCACCACATCCACCACGGCGCTGCGGCCACCGCGCACGATGACCAGGGCCTCTTCGAGCGTTGCCTTGAGCTTGCTGTACTCGCTGACGCGGAACGACGCCGCGCCGCTGGCGGCCGCGGCTACGTCGGCCAGGCGCGCGCGCGCACCCACCGTGATCCAGTACTTGTCGTTGCGCTTGGCCATGCCCTCGGGGTGCACCAGCAGGGTAGATACCTTGGGCGCATTCCAGCCGCCGTTGTTGAAGATCAGGGTGAGTTGCGGTACGCCGTAGGTTTCGGCCACCCAGTAGCTGCTGCTGGGCACACCGAACAGGTAACTTCCGTCGCCCACCACGGTGATGACCTCGGCATCGGGTTGCGCCAGTTTCACGCCGATTGCGGCATTGATGCTCCAGCCCAGGCCGCTGCCACCGTTGGCGTAGTAGCTGCCCGGACGGCGCATGCGCAGCGTGTGCAGCAGGCGCTCGGTGGCGGCCGGTTCTTCGAAAACGATGACCGTTTTTTCGTTCACCAGACCCGCGAGGGCTTCGCTGACTTGTTGCATGCTGATGCTGCCATCGGCAGGCACAGGCATGTCGGGGAGCGCCAGGCGCTTGCGGGCGCCCCGAATCCAGTCGCAGCGTTCGGTGCGCAGGGCATCGGCCAACGTGTCTGCCGGCGTCATGACCAGCAACTGGTCCAATGCCGCCAGGCTGTTGGCCTGCCAGGTTTGCTCTGCCGGGAAATGCCAGAAACCCAGGTCCGGCTTGAGCGGGTCGCAGTCGAGATGGAACAGCCGTGCATCGGCGCGGGGTGTCACGCGTGACACTATCCAAGGCACGTCCACGTCCAGCATCAGGATCAGGTCGGCTTCGTCTACCAGCGTGTTGCGGCGGTAGCCCACATGGTGCGGGTGGTCCCCGGGGAAATTGACGTACTGCGGGTTGACCTCGCAGACGGCAAAACCCAGGCGCTGGGACAGCGCTGCCAGGCGTTCAACCGCTTCTGGCTGACGGCCCAGGTAGCTCGTGATGACCAGCGGCTTGCGCGCTGCGGACAGTGCGGCGAGCAATTTCCGCGCGGCGGCGGGCGTCAGGCCGGCGGCCTGCGCCGGCTGCCAGTGTTGCACCGGTTGCTGCGGCGACACGGCGGGCTCATCCCAGACCTCGCGCGCACCCGTCAGGTAGACCGGGCCTTCGGGCTCGGTGCAGGCTAGCTGGATGCCGCGCATCAGTACCTGGTCGATCATCTCGGCGGCGCGCACCTCGTAAGACCACTTCATGTACTGGCCACCGATTTCGTGCTGGCGCGTCGAGTCCTGCGTGTAGTGGATGAATTCGGAGCGCGCGCCCACGCGCTCACCACTGACGGACACGGGGGACAGGCCAGCCACGATGATGGCCGGCACCCGGCCTCGCGCGGCGTTGTGGATGCTGCAGCCCAGGTTCTGCGTGCCCACGTCCACATGCACCAGTACCATCTGCGGCCGGCGTGTGCACATGGCGTAGCCGTGGGCTGCGCTGAGCGCCGTCATCTCGTGCGGACAGACGATGATCTGCGGCATTTTTCCGCCATGCACGTCGATGTAGGCGAACGCTTCGATGAACGCCGGATGGTCGCTGCCCAGGTTGGTGAAGATGTAGTTCACCCCCAGACGGCCGGCTTCCTCAAGCAGGCGGCGGGCGGTGGTGGCGGGCACGGGGGGTGTCGTTGTCTCCGTCATGGACGTTTTTTTGTTGTGAGAGGGTGAAGTAAAAGTCCTCAGGTCGGACCGGCCGAAGGGCCAGGCACGAACACATCGGCATGAAAATCTGTAGGCGCCAGACCGTTCTGGATGGCCGCCGCACGAACGGCTGTCACCATGGGCGGCGAACCGCAGCAGTACACCTCGTGGCCGGACAGATCGGGGCAATGGCTGCGTAGCGCCTCGTCCACGCGGCCGGCAAACGCGTCATCCGTGGCTTCTGCCGGGCCCTGGCTGAGTGCCGGGATGAAACGAAAATCCGGCCACTGTTTTTGCCAGCGCGCCAGGGCCGGACGCAGGTAGAGACCGGCCGCATCGCGTGCGCCCCAGATCAACGTCACGGGGCGCTGGATGCGGCGTTTGAGCAGGTCGTCCAGGATGGATTTCACAGGTGCAAAACCGGTGCCGCCGGCGATAAAGGCGATGGGCCGTGTGTCGTCCTCGCGCAGTGCCACATGGCCAAAAGGCAGTTCGATCTGCAGCGTATCGCCGGGTGCAAGCTGGGCCACCTGCGCGCTGAAGCGCCCGCCCGCTACATGGCGAATATGCAGGGTAGCGCCGTCGCTTTCCTGAGGCGGGTTGGCAAAGGAGTAGCTGCGCCTGCTGCCGTCATCCAGCAAAATCTGAAGGTACTGGCCAGCCTTGAACTTTGCGCGTTGACCGGTCGGCAGCCGCAGCTTCAGCAGCGACACATCGGGCGCGGCCAGCTCGTTGCTGTGAACTTTGGCCGTGAAGGTCTTGCGCGCGGAAGGGTCCACACGCGCCCAGGAGGTGGGCCGCAGCACCAGGTCGCTGACCGGCGTACACATGCAGTAAAGGACCTGTTCCGGTGTGCAGCTATCGTTCTGGATGGCCGCGCCGTTGATACCGGTCACTTCGCCGGTGGCGATCTCGCCAACACAACTGCCGCAAACGCCCTTGCGGCAGGAGTAGGGAAAGTCGATGCCTGCGTGCAAGGCGGCGTCCAGCAGGCTTTGACCCGGCGCGCAGGTAAAAGTCGCGTCAGCCGCTTCAATGGCAATCTGATGGGTCATGGGTGCAAGGGTTGTTTTTCGGCGGCCACGCCGCTGGACAAGAGGGCGATGGTGCGCAGAAGCGCAGTCGGGTCAGCGATGCCGCGCCCGGCGATGTCCATGGCGCTGCCATGGCCCACGCTGGACAGCAACACATCGGCGCCGATGCTCAGCGCACTGGCGGCGTTGGGCGCCAGCAGTTTGACGGGAATATGGCCCTGGTCGTGCAACATGGCCACGTACAGATCGTGCTTGCGCTGCGCCAGCAAGGTGTCCGCGCCTTGAGGGCCGTCGATGTCATAACCCTCGGCGCGCAGCTGGGCCACAGCCGGCACCACGGTCTGTGCGTCCTCGAGGCCGAACAAGGTGCCTTCCGACGCGTGGGGATTGATGCCGAAGACAGCGATGCGGGGGGCCGCCACACCGAGCAGTGCGCAGGCGCGGGCACCGGCACGCACGGCGCGCTGCACCAGCGCTGGCGTCAGGCGGTTCAGCGCCGTCTGCACACTTTCGTGCAGGGTGACATGCACGATACGCAGGCCACCACCGACCAGCATCAGAAACACCTCATCCTCGGCCAGGCCGCATACGCGTGCCACCAGCGACGGGTAGCCGCTGAAAGAAATGTTTGCCTGGTGGATGGCTGTTTCGTGGTGCGGGCACGCGATGACCGCGTCGAAGTCGCCGGCGCGGCAAGCCTGGAGTGCGGCAGTCGCTGAAGCAATCGCCGAGGCGCCCGCTTCCGGACTAACGCGGCCGGGCTGGGCCGCCGCCTCCGGCAGGGTGCCGGCTTCGACATGCCGCAACTTCAGCAGCAGGGCTTGCAGACCGGACACGTCGGCAGCCCGCGACAGCACGTCCGCAGGTCCGAAAAGCGTGATGTATTGGCGGTCCTCGTCGGCCAGCGCATGCAGCGCCTTCAAGGCGATTTCCGGGCCTATGCCGTTGGGGTCGCCCAGCGCCAGTGCCAGGCGTCGAGGAGTCGTGGTCACAGCGGCAGGGCCATCAGGGTGTCGGTGACGGTGCTGTCGCAGATGGCCACCCGCTCCGCCAGCAACAACTGGCCGCCCTGCCGCACAAAGTGGTCGCGGTACTCACCGGTGGCAAACACCTCGGTCTGGCCGGTGGCCATGATGCGGACCACGAGGAAAGGCGTCCGGGCCAGCGCGCTATCGGCCTCAGCCGATTCCAGCAGCGGAATGCCCAGCAGGTGCCGGTAGCGTTGGCGCTCATAGATGTTGGCTTCGCGCAGGGCGGCGATACGGTCTTCCAGCATGGCGCGCGAGTCTGCGTACACGATGCCGGCGGCCAGACCCTCCTGTTCGTTTTCGACGTGGGTGATCCGGTAATGGCAGTCGGTAGTAAAGAAAGCCGGCCACTGCTCCAGGGCATCGCTGTCGATGACATGGGCATAGGCGGCGTTGAAGGCACACAGGGCCAGCAAATCGATCATGGAATGGCTCTCTTGTCTGGCGGCGCCTCAGGCGCCCATGTGGTGGCGATAGGCTTTCCAGAAACCGCGTACCGAGGTTTCCGTGGCACGGCCTTCGCTGGAGCCGGCATGGTCGCCGCCCATCTCGACCACGGCTTCCTTGTCGCGCGCGCCTGCGATCCCGCGCTGGACAAAACCGCCGACGGCGCCGTCTTCCATGGAAATAAACCCCGCCGGGCCGACCAGGTTGGACTGCTTGAGCCGTACCTTGCGCTGTTCAGGCGTGTCGTCGGTGTAGCCGAAGTAGGTCCAGTTCAGCTCGGTGCGGTCCACGTCTTTGGGCAAGACCTGGCGCACGGCCAGACAGTTCTGAATCTGCTGCAGCACAAAGCCGGGGAACACCGACAGAATCTGCAGCGTCACGCCATCGTTGTATTCCGTAAAGCCGGCCAGCAGGCTCGGGTCTTTCAGGCGGTAGCGGTCGTTGTCCGAACGCAGGGCCTGGTCCTTGTAAGAGGAATCTTTTTCGGCCGAGGTGTCGATCACCGAAAAGCTCACATGATGGCCCCCGGACTCGTCGACAATCACGCCGCCTTTTTGCGACAGGCGGTTGAGCTCGAAGGTGGTGAAAAACATGTGCAACAGGCTGGCGTGGTAGCTGTCCTTGACGTTTTCAACGTACAGCTTCCAGTTGTTGGGCAAGGCTTGGGTGAAGCGGCCGATGACCTGCACCGGTTTGTGCATGACACGTTCGATGCGCTGGCAAATTTCGTCGCCGAGGTAGTCTTCGATATCAGGCACGTCGTCCGAAAAACTGCCGAACACCAGGCCACTGAACACGGCGATGCGCAGCTTGCGCGGGCCGTGGTCTTCCTTGCAGAAGTCGGGCGGCATGCCGCCCTGGCCCTTGACACCTTTTTCAAAAGCCACGCCCGTCAGATCGCCCTGGCGGTTGTAGCTCCAGGCGTGATACACACACTGGAAGTTTTCAGCCTTGCCGGATTTTTCCAGGGCGATCAGTGCGCCGCGATGGGCGCAGCGGTTTTCAAAGGCATAAATTTCGTCGTCGCCATCACGCACCACCACCACGGGGGTTTCACCGGCGAAAGTGGTCCGGTAGCTGCCGGGGTCCGGCAGTTCGGCGTCCAGGCACAGGAAGTTCCACACCTTGCCGCGAAAGATGCGTTCCTGCTCCTGCGCCGGCAAATCCGTGTTGCTGTAGAGCGAGTAGGGAATGCGCGTGAGGCCCGCGCTTTTCCAGTGGATGGTCTGTTCTTGCATGGCCGTCTTTACTCCAGCGTCACGTTGGCGCTTTTGATAACCTTTTTCCATTTTTCGGTCTCGGCCCTGATGAAGCGGCCGGTTTGATCCGGCGTCAGGCCGCCCGGCTCGGCGCCCTGTTCCGCAAAACGCTGTTTCACGTCGGGCAAAGCCAGGGCATCGGCGACGGACTTCTGCACCGCGGCGATGGTGGCCGCCGGGGTGTTGGGCGGGGCCACGACGGCAAAGAAGGTCACGGCATTCATGGCAGGCAGCTTCGATTCCGCAAAGGTAGGCACTTGCAGCAAGGCTTTGGAACGTTGTCCGTCGGCGACGGCGAGGATGCGCAGCTTGCCGGTCTGGTGGAACTGCATGGACGAACTGAGGTTGTCAAAGAAGATGTCCACCTGGCCACCGATCAGGTCGACCAGTGCCGGGGCGGTTCCCTTGTAGGGGATGTGAATCATCTCGGTGCCCGTCAGTTGCATGAACATGGCGGCCGTGAGGTGCGAGGTCGAGCCATTGCCCTGCGAGGCGTAGCTGACCTTGCCCGGATTGGCCTTGAGGTAAGCGATGAATTCAGCCAGGTCTTTGACCGGAAGCCTGGGATGGACGGACAGCACGTTGGGGACGGTGGCCACAATCGTGACCGGCTCCCAGCGCGTCGGATCGAACGTCATCTTGCTGTACAGGTTGTGGTTGATGGCAATCGGGCCGGGTGGCGAGACCAGCAGCGTGTTGCCGTCCGGGTCGGCGCGGAAAACCACCTCGGCACCGATGTTGCCGCCCGCACCAGCGCGGTTTTCCACGAGCACGCCAGCGGGAAAATTAGCGCGCATTTTTTCGGCCAGGATGCGCGGCAGGATGTCGGCAGTGCCGCCTGCGGGGAAGGGAACAATCAGTTTCAGAGGCTTGTTGGGCTGGGCGAGGGCGCTGCCCACCAGAAAAACGCTGGCGAGCAAAGTGGCGCCCAGGCGGCGGGCTAGAGTAGTTGACATGTTTTCGTCTCCGTGGGGGGTCAAGGCAGTTCGCAGTGTGCGCCGCCGGGCTTGGGTCAAACAAGCTACATTTGCGTAATGCGCAAAAACAGGCCGGAGGCGCTGATCCGGATCAACCCATGCAAGACAAGAATTTTGTAGCGTCGTTGCAAAAAGGTCTCGATATCCTGACCTGTTTTGGCCGCCGCCATGCCCGGCTGACGGTGTCCGAAGTGGCGCGGCTGACCGGCAATTCCCCGGCATCGGCGCGGCGCTCCTTGCTCACTTTGCAGCAGCTTGGCTACCTCGACAGTGACGGCAAATATTTTTGGATGTTGCCGCGCGCCCTGCTGGTGGCCCATGCCTACCTGGCCTCACGGCCCACACCGTCGCTGGCCCAGCCGTTGCTCGACGCCTTGTCAGAACGCACGCGTGAATCTGCCTCGCTCGGTGTCCTGATGGATGACCATGCCATCATCATCGCGCGGTCAACCGCAAGGCGCAGCCTCAGCACTGGCCTGGGCATTGGGTCGCGGCTGCCGGTGTATTGCTCGGCCATGGGCCGGGTCTTGCTGGCCAGCATGGACCCTGCGCAAGCTGCGCGACAGGTGCGTGGCATGGTGCGCCCGCAACTCACGCCAGACACGCTGACCGAGGCCTCACAGATTCTGGAACGGGTGGAGCGCTGCCAGGAAGACGGTTACGCCACCAGCGACGGCGAACTGGAAGTCGGCGTGCGTTCGATGGCCGTGCCCGTGAGTGACCGGGCCGGCGTTTTTGTCGGTGCCATGAGTATTGCGGTGCGCGCCGAACGCATGACCATGACCGAGGTGCGCGAAACCTTTTTGCCGGCCTTGCTGCGGGCCCGGACCACTCTGGCCAGTCGTCTTTTTGCGCAATAGCTGCGCCAGCCCCTGAAGGCGTTCAGGTGCAGAGGGCCTTGATTTCCACCGGAACGGGCAAGGCGCGTATGGCTTCCGGGTTGTCGGCGCGGCGACCGGCGAAGATGCGGACTTCATCACATTCCATGATGAGATCCTCACCCCGCATGATGCGGTAACGCTGCACAAAACTTTTCTCACGCCATTCCGGAATCGTGACCTGGATGTCCAGCATGTCGCCATAGGTGGCGGTACGCAGGAAGCGCGAATGGGTGTCTACCAGCGGCGTGCCGATCACGCCGATGGTTGTTTCGGTTTCCTGCCAGGATGGAACACCGCACTCCACAAAAAAATTCCGCGAGGCGGCGTCTATCCAGCGGAAGAAATTCGGAAACCAGACAATCCGCGCCGGGTCGCAGTCGCCGAATTCAACGCGGATGGTGTGGGTGATCTGTTTGCTCATGGATTCATTATGTCGTCAGGACACGGGTGCCTTGTGTGCTGCGGGACACCCTGTTTTAGTCAAGCAGGGGCCACGGATCCGGCTTCGCCGGTCCGTAGGCGCAGCGGCCCCCTCGGAGGGCAGCGCAGTACACGAAGTGACAAACGTGGGGGCTCTATTTAGTCACCCTTGATGTTCCGCGCCTTGATCAGCGCGCCAAAACGTGTGCTGTCAATCGATGCGCGCATATTGAAGTCCGAGGGCGACATCGGTGCCGGCACGCCACCGATGGCCATGATGCGGTCCTTGACTGCCTGGCTGCCGAGGATCTTGTTGATTTCTGTGTTCAGGCGGGTCACGACGGCCGGCGGTGTACCGGCGGGTGCGTAGAAGCCGAACCAGGTGTCGGCGTCAAAGCCTTTGAGTCCGGCTTCGTCCAGCGTCGGCACGTCGGGGAACAGCGGCGAGCGTTTGGAGCTGCCCACGGCCAGCAGCTTGAGTTTGCCGGCCTTGACATGCTGCAGGCCGATGCCGGGGTCGAACATGAAGTCGAGCTGGCCGCCCAGCAGGTCCTGCATGGCGGGCGCCGCACCACGGTACGGCACATGCACGGCAAAGGTGTTGGTCTGCGCCTTCATCATTTCGGCGGCCAGGTGTGGCGAGCTGCCGTTGCCCGGTGTGCCGAAAGACAGCTTGCCGGGGTTGGCTTTCATGTAAGCCAGGAACTCCCTGACGTTGTTGACCGGAAGCGTGGGCTTGACCTCGAGGAACACCAGCACGCGCGCCGCAGCGGCCACGGGGATCAGGTCTTTGGCGGGGTCGAAGGGCATCTTGCTGTACAGGTGCGGGTTGACCGACACCATGCCGCCCGAGCTCATGAGCAGGGTATAGCCGTCGTTGGGCGCCTTGGCCACGGCCTCTCCGCCGATGTTGCCGTTGGCGCCGCCGCGGTTTTCAACCACGACCGGCTGGCCCAGGGCTTCAGCCAGCGGCACGCCGATGGCGCGTGCAAGCTGGTCGGCCGCGCCGCCGGGCGGGAAGTTGACGATCACGCGCAGCGGTTTGTTGGGCCAGGCGGCGGTTTGTGCGTGGGCGGCAGGCAGCATGGCGCCTGCCGCCAGTGCGATGGCCAGCAGGGCGCGGCGTTGGGGATGGAAGCGGGTTGTCATGGTTTGTCTCCTTTTTCGGGGTTGAGGTCTGCGGTCGTAAAGTGTCGGTTCAGGAAACCTTCGCGGCGCGCGGCTTGCGGTGCGGGTTGTCCATCCAGCGTATCGGCTGGGCCTTGACCGGCCGCGCCGGCGCGCCGTGCTGCATCAGGGTCTGGTCCAGCGCCTTGCCGGCTTCATCTGCCAGCGCAGCTTCGCGCGCCTGGGCAATCGCCGCAGCGCGTGACTCGTCCGACGTGAAGGACGCGCCGGTGGCCAGGTGCTCCAGCACATGCATCAGGTTGTCCTTGCCGCGCTCGTTGGTGCTGCCATAACCCTTGATCAGGCGGCCGCACAGCGCGATCTCGTGGCCCAGCTGCCAATGTGTCTGCGTGCCGCGCACCACGCCAGCCAGCCATTGTTCAATCAACGCCTGTTCGGTGGCATAACGGCTGCCGCGCACGCGCAGCCACTTGAGACTGGCCAGCAGGCGCAGCGACAACATGCCGAATACCGAATGCGTGCCGATCTTCAGCGGCATCGCCCATGGCGCTTTGCCGCCTGCCACACGCTGGCGGTCCCAGCGCGTCACGCGCGCGGCCAGGCCGGCAGGCAGTAGCGCGGCAAATTCCGGCGCGCCGGGCTTGAAGTGGTCATAGACCTGCAGCAGGTCGCCATCTTCGGCCTTGACTTCGCCGTAGACGCGCTGCCAGCGGCTGGCGCTGCTTTTCAGGTCGGCGACGCGCACGATGTCGTCGAAGGCCATCCACAGCGCCAGCCAGCGCGCCATCTCGCGCGTGGTGGCGTAGTCGTGTTCGGCGGCGGGGTCGGCAAGCTGCTCGGCCAGCAGCACCTGCTGCAGGCGCTGCACATACAGGTCGGCGTAGTCGCGGTCCTGGTACTCCAGCATGCGCGCATGGCCCAAGGCCAGCATGTCATGCACGGCTGCCGGAAAAATATGAGCCAAATCGGCCTCCAGCCCCCGGCTGACGGGGGCATTAAGCTCCTGATTTGATAGCAAATCGGAGACCAGTGCGGTTTGGGCCTGCTGCGCAGACACCTGCGCAAACGCCCGGTCGAAACCGCGCAGGCTGGCTTCGGCGCCCTTGCCGCCGTGCCGGATCGCATCTTCATAGGCCTGGCGCGCAAAGGGCAGCAGGCCGCTGCCGGCGATCGCGCCCAGCATCACCGCGCTGACCACGGTGCCGCAGTCTTTCGCCATCTGGCCCATGTCAAAGACCTGGGTGGCGCGGCTTTGCGCGCCTATGGCTTGCAGCAGCGGTGCGGGGTCGGTGCGGCCGTCGCCGGGCACCATGCGTTCGGCGGTGGTCAGGGTGCGGCTGGTGGAGCTGATGACCAGCGTGCGCTGCGGCGAGGCCATGCCGTTGCCGACCTGGCGCGCGGTTTCCAGCAGTTCGGACGAAACCAGCCCGTCGAGGGCGCCGGGCACCGGGTTCAGGCTGAACACCGGGCGCTTGCCGGCCAGCTCCGCCAGCGGCACTGGAAAAACTTCCAGGTAATAAGTGGTGGCGCCGGTGCGCTGCGCAACGCCGGGGATGGAGGTGCTTTGCGCGGCGTAACCGCTGGCCAGTGCGATGTCGACCAGCCACTCGGTCAACACGCCGCCGCCTTCGCCGCCGAGCGCGCAGATCAGCAGGGTGATGGGTTTTTGTGTGTTCATTACGTTGTGTGGGTTTGGCTTGTCATTGCGGGCTTGACCCGCAATCCATGCCGCTGTGAACCGACAGCAGTCGATGAGGCATGGATCCCGGATCTAGTCCGGGATGACAGAAAGTTGAAATTTCTGCGGATCATGCTGTCTGCAACGCTCTTACGAAGGCCCCGCGCACGCTGCCCAGCAGCCGTTCATGCCACTTCGGGTTCTGGATCACTTCGGCGCGGTAAAACGAGGGGCACAGCGTTGCGGCATGCGCGTTGGCGCCGCACAGGCCGCAGCCGACGCAGCCGTCAATCACCGTGGCCACCGGGTCGACCTTGAGCGGGTCGGGATTGTCTTTCAGCGTCAGCGTCGGGCAGCCCGACAGGCGGATGCAGGCATGGTCGCCGTTGCAGACGTCTTCGTCGACGCCGTATTTCACGCGTACGACGCGTTTGCCCTTTTTGAGCAGGCCGGCCAGCCAGGGCTTGATGCGGCGCTGGCGTTCGAGCTGGCATTCACCCTCGGCGATGATGACTTTGAGCCCGTTGAAGTCGGTGGTGAAGGCCTCGTTGAGTGTCTGGCGCATCTCCTCCACATGGTAGGTGTGCACCGTGCGCAGCCACTGGATGCCCAGGCCGTGCAGCGTCTTTTCAATCGTCGTGTTGGTCTGGGTCAGGCTTTGCAGCTTGTCGCTGGCGTTGAACTTGGCATCGTCGCTGGGCGTGGAAATGATGTCCTGCGTGCCAGTGGCCGAGGTGTAGCCGTTCTTGAAAATCAGCAGCACCGCATCGTCACTGTTGAACAGCGCCGACTGCACGCCGGTCAGCAGGCCGTTGTGCCAGAAGCCGCCGTCGCCCATGATGGACAGCGTGCGGCGCGCCATCATCGGCGAAACGCCGGCGCGGCTGGCCAGACTCATGCCGTAGCCGAGGATGGAATGGCCGAAAGAGAAGGGCGCAAAGGTGCCGAAGGCGTGGCAGCCGATGTCGGCCGCGATGTGCACTGGCCCGACGTCCTGCTGTGCCAGTTTGAGCGCCGAAAACACCGGCCGCTCCGGGCAGCCGATGCAAAAACCCGGTGGGCGCACCGGCAAGGCCTGGTTCAGTTGCGCCGCGATCTGTGTGCCCACGGCGCTGCGGCGCTCGGCGTTGCCCTGCAGCCAGCCGGTGGCAGAAGCCGTGTCCACATCGGTGGCGTAACGTGCAACGAAGGCCGCGATGCCGGCCGCGACGACTTCCACCGAGTACTCGCCGCCCGAGGGCAACATGTCCTTGCCGTGCAGCGGCGTGTTGATGTCGCGCCGGCGCAAAAAGGTGGCAATCTCCTGCTCGATGTATTCGGGCTGGCCTTCCTCCACCACCAGCACCGCGCGTTTGCCCAGCGCAAATTCGGCCACCTGCTCAGGCACCAGCGGGTAGGTCACGTTGAGCACCAGCATCGGAATCTCGCTCTGGCCGAAGGCATCACACAGGCCGAACTGCTGCAGCGCGCGTATCAGCGCGTTGTAGATGCCGCCCTGCACGATGATGCCAAGGTCCTGGCGCGGCCCGTCCATCCGTTCATTGAGTTGCTGCTCGATGATGTAGCGGCGTGCGGCCGGGATGCGCTCTTCGAACTTGAGTTTTTCATGCCGGAAAGTCACCGGCGGGTGTGCGAGTTTGGCGTAGTCGAAAGCGGCGGGTTCTTCCATCAGTTGCCGTTTGGAGATCACCGGCGGCCGGTTGTCCTTGCATTCAAAGCTGCCGCGGACATGGCAGGCGCGTATGCGAAGCTCCAAGATGGCCGGCATGTTCGACGCTTCGGAAATGCGAAAACCGTGCTCCACCATGTCCACCATCTTGCCCAGGTCCGGCCGCGGATCCAGCAGGCACATCGAGGACTTGAGCGCATAGGCATGGGTGCGCTCCTGGATCACGCTGGCGCCTTCGCCGTAGTCTTCACCGACCACGATCAGCGCGCCGCCGGTCACGCCGGGCGAAGACAGATTGGACAGCGCGTCGGCCGCGACGTTGGTGCCCACTATCGATTTCCAGGTCACCGCGCCGCGCAAGGGGTAGTGGATGGACGCGCCCAGCATGGCCGCAGCCGAAGCTTCGTTGGAACAGGCCTCGACATGCACGCCGAGTTCGTCCATATAGGGCTTGGCCTGCACCATGACGTCGAGCAGGTGCGACACCGGTGCGCCCTGGTAGCCGCCCACATAGGCCACGCCCGACTGGAGCAATGCCTTGGTGATCGCGAGGATGCCCTCGCCGTGGAAAGTCTCACCGCTTTTCAGCCGCAGCGACTCGATTTCCTTGCTGAATGAAACTTCCAAGGCTGTCTCCGTTTTTATTTATCGCGGGAAACGGGAAGTTTCGCCCGCTCCGGACTATCCATCAATAAAATAACAAGACTATCTGGTATTCATTCAATGCATATAAAAGACATCGACCTGAACCTGCTGCGCCTGTTCGATGCGGTTTACCGCACGCGCAATGTGAGCCGCGCCGCTGAGTTGATGGACCTGACGCAGCCAGCGGCCAGCCAGGGCCTGACGCGCCTGCGTTTGCTTATCAAGGATCCGCTGTTCGTCCGCGCCGGCGGCGGTGTGCAGCCCACGCCCAAGGCGGACAGGCTGGCCGACGCGGTGCGCAGCGCGCTGGCGACGCTGGAGCAGGCGCTCAACGAGTCGGCCTTGTTCGAGCCGCTGCTCTCACGTAAGGTGTTTCGCATCCACATGAGCGACATCGGTGAGGCGCGCTTTCTGCCGGAACTGATGGTGGCGCTGCGCCGGCTGGCGCCTGGCTTGCGGATTGAAACCACGCCGCTGGCCGGTGGAGACATCGCCGCCGCGCTCGACAGCGGGCGCATCGACTTTGCTTTCGGTTTTTTGCCGACGGTCAAGGACACACAGCGCGTGCAGCTATTGAAAGATCGCTACATCGTGTTGCTGCGCGAAGGCCACCCCTTCACGCGGCCGCGCCGTAGCGGACAAGCCCTGCTCGATGCCTTGCGTCTGCTTGAATTTGTCGCGGTGCGCACGCATTCCGACACGTTGCGCATTTTGCAGATGCTGCAACTGGAAGACCGCTTGCGCCTGACCACCGAACATTTCATGGTGCTGCCCTCCATCGTGAAGGCCACGGATCTCGCGGTGGTGATGCCGCGCAACATCGCGCAGATTTTTGCGGCCGACAGCGGCTACACCATCATCGAGCCGCCGTTTCCGCTGCGCGACTTCACAGTCTCGCTGCACTGGAGCAAACGCTTCGAGGCCGACCCCGGCAACCGCTGGCTGCGCGGGGTGATCGAGGATTTGTTTAGGGAGTAGTGCAGTGACAACTTCCGGTTCCACCGTACTACGAAATCAAACGCGCCGTTATCGAGGCTCGCCTCGCTATCTAATTGACTCGGAGTGCTATTGAGCGAGTGGCACGATAGCCGATACTCGAATCCACCATCAACCTCGGTGAAAGTTGCTGCAATGAATTCCTCCTCGCATGTGATGCCAATCGAGTTATCCCGAACATTCTCCTCTGCACTAGATCTGCAAGATGACGGCGAACAAGATTGGAGTGAATACCTCGGCCTGGACAAGGGGAAGAACACATGGAAAGACCTGCGAGACAAACCCCTTGTTGTGGTTATCGGCGAGGCCGGCATCGGGAAGACAATTGAGTTCGAGATGGAGGTACGGAGACTGCGAAGCGCGGGGAAGCCGGCGTTTTTTGTCGCACTGAATCAGCTAGTCGATTCGGAGTCTTGGGAACTTGCGCTGGCAGACTCGTTTGAAGGGTATGAGCGGTGGAAAGCATCAAATGAAGTGGCATACTTTTTTCTTGACGCCGTAGACGAAGCTCGCCTCAGGTCGCATACCGACTTTGTAAGAGCTCTATCTGTAATTCAAAAGGTGTTACGTGGGTCTTGGAACCGCGTACGCATCGTCATCTCTTCCCGCCTAACTGACTGGTCCATCGAAAGCGTGAAGATGGCGGTTGACACACACCTCGGCAAACCTATCGCAAAGGCTCTTCTATCGCCAACAGAGACTCCGGCGTCTGAAATTGGGATAGGGAACACGGCTCTCAACGTCGTTCGACTACCGCTTGTAGACGCTCTCGAACTGGTTGTCGTTTCTCTCGATCCGCTCTCCACTGCGGAGGCGAAGAGGCTCGCCGACGCGCTTGGCGTTTGCGATGCCAAAATTTTCTGGAATGCTGTAGCTGACGGTAGCTACGAATTTATGGCCACACGTCCGCTTGACCTAGGATGGATGGTTCGCCTGTGGAATGAGAAGCGCAGCCTGGGAACGTACCGGGAGCTCATCGATTTCAACATTGAAAACCGCTTGACTGAAGTGAATCCGAGCTACCTCGCCGCAGGCGCCGTACTCTCGCAGGACCAGTTGCGTAAGGGCGCGGAACAGCTTGCAGCCGCTGCGGAGCTTTCAGGTCGCGCCTACATCGCAACTGGATCTGTGCCAACGGTCAAGGCCGACGAAGTTGCGCCTTTGTCTGTGCTCTCGGACTGGCAACCGAACGAGGTGGCACGATTGCTTTCCGCCGCCGTTTTCGATGAAGCAACCTTTGGACGGGTTCGGTTTCACCATCGAACCACACGAGCGTACCTCGCTGCGTGTTGGGTGGACCGACAGCTCGTCATTGGGGTTCCATTTCATCGTGTGCTGACCCTCTTTTCCGCATCACCTTTCGGCACCACGGTTCTCATTCCCAGTCGCCGATGGGCTCTTTGTTGGCTTGCGGCAATCAATGTCAAGGCGCGAGAGTGGCTTACGCGGCACTTCCCGGAGATGCTACTGTTTGATGGTGACCCAGAGGCTTGGGATTCGCTGTCCGCAGACCACGCCTTTATGGCCTATGTCCAACGCTTAAGGGGAGGTCTCAGAACGGACTGGTACAACAATCAAAGCGAATTTCGTCGGGTTGGCCGAAGCCTATCGCCGGGCCTCGTTGCTGGCTTATTAGCCACGCCTGAGCTGCCTGCGCGGGTCACGACAGCGCTGTTCCCCGTCGCGAAGCACGGTCGCCTGAGGGATTGCGCTGACGCAGTGTTCGGGATCTACAAAAACGCCACTGCGAGCGAGCGGGAGCATCGATACGCGCTCGAGGTCCTGGAAGCGATAGCGACGCCTGAGCAGCGCAAAGCTATTAGGGCAGATCTCATCTCGGGCCATCTCACGTCCAACGGACTTATCGCGGCGGCATTGCCCGCTATCGATTGGCAGGGGCTGAGTGTCGCCCAATTGGGAGCTCTCTTCAGGGCAACCAAGCCCGAAGAAGGCTACGGAGGCGGGCCCATGGCACAGACACTCAAGGAAGACCTGCTTCCGCTGGTGACCGCTACCTCAGCGGACATTCTCTTGTGTGCGGTGCTTGAGGCACTGCCAAGGCCGGAAGCGGGAAAGCGATTCAGACGATTTTCAGAGTCGGACCAGCCCGAACGGGCGTGGCTCTTGGAAGTATTGCCAGACTGCTTTGAGCGCTTGCTTGCACTACTTCCCAAGACGAACAGCAACTATCCAGATTCCTGCGTGGAAGCGGCCGAACGCCTTGAAGCGCTGCGCGACAGCGGTTTCACCGACCGTGAGGAGTTCAGACGCATCCACGCGCTTGTTGCCGAGCACCCTGGGCTGCGCTGGCAAATTGCACTGGAAATTGCGCAGTCCGAAAATATCGCCCATTCGACCTGCCGGCTCACTTGGGGAATGAATTGTCTTGTAACCTTTGAAGCCGCCGATATATCCGAACTGATAGTGCGGGCGAACGATGTTGATGTCAGTCAAGATGTACGTAATATTTGGTTTATGGTTGGCTTGGAGGTGACCATGCGAGGCCTCAAGGGCCGTGCTCGCACGCACGCCCTGGCGGCTCTTGCTTCGGGTCCCGACGGCGTGGCGCGAAAAGCACGCATCGCAATGCAACGCGCTAGCTGGGCAAGCGGCGCGCGGACCAGTCGTAAATGGAAGACCGAGGAGGGCGCTCAAAAGCGGGAGCGACAGATACAACATGAAAAAAATAAGGCTCAGTTTTTAGGCGACGTCGAGCATATTCGCGACGCAAGCCACAAGGGGTCACTCCATTGGCTGATTCACTATTCCTACGAGCGCGCAGGTCGCAAGAGCTTCACGCTTGTCGACTATGAATTGATTGCGAGGGATTTTGGTCAAGCCGTCGCAGATGCGCTCGCCGCTGGACTCAAGGTGGTCTGGGCCACTGCGGGAACCCCGGACCCAGCGGCTTACAAGGATGGGGCAGTGCCTTGGGATGCGCTCACTGCGTTGGCTGGCTTGCACACGCTGCTGGATGAGGGTGTAGATATCGCATCGTTGTCCGACGCAGATGCGGGGCGGGCGGCCAAACTGGCTGTGTGGGAGCTGAACGGGCCGCCAAACTGGTTCGAGCCGCTGGCCAGAGCTCACGGCTCGGTAGTTTCGGAAGCCCTTCGTCCATGGATTGAGAGCGAAGCTCAGCTTACAACCGATGCACATCGCTTGCGAGGCGGATTGGAGATTGCACTTCGATGCTCCACTGAGGTTCGGTCTGCGCTACTGGCGCCTTTAGTTCCCATGGTTTCTGACGGGCGTATACGTCACCCGGAGACGCTGAAAGATGTTGTTAAGGCACTTCGTGCGGGTGGACTCATTGCTGCCGACGTTTTCTTCGATCTCTGTCGCGCCCGGGTTGTCGCGTCACTATCGCCAGAGGGTTTGATTGGCGAGATGCATTGGCTTCGCACTTGGATGGAAGAAGATGCTGCGTCCGCATGGGACTGGTTCGAAGGTCACATTGCCAGCTCGCCCAAGGTAGCGAATGAGCTCGTGAAGGAGTTTGCCAAGATGGCTCAAGGTTTCAAATGGGTCAGGCTGCCCGCCGATGCAACCTCGGTTGACGTTCTTCTCCGGCTACATCGCCTTCTTGCCCAATACCTGCCGTCACCTGGCGCACCGGTTGATCCCGAGGACGCGGGACCATTCGGCCACATCCTTACTGAGCTTCGTTCAAGCATCCCCAACGTACTCGTCCAGGCAAGAGGCACCGCGGCACACCGAGCCCTGGTTCAGCTTATGGAGGCGGAAACTGTCCCCAGCACGAAACAATGGGTGGCAGCTCAAGTGATGGAGCATGCTGAGCTTGAGGCCTCGCAGTCTTCGCAGGTCGAGCCGCGCGACCTCCGCGATATTGGCTCGCCCTTCGCCACGGCCCCGAAAAACGAAGCCCAACTCTTTGAGCAGGTATTGGCCCGGTTGGAAGAGGTGCGCAAGGGGACTGAGGAGGGTCCCTACAGCGACAGAGATCTCTTCGGCCCTAGTATGCGGGAGACGCATCTACAGAGCTGGCTGGCTGCACGCCTTGGAGAAACGCAGAATCGAAGGTTCATCGTCACCCGCGAGGAGCAGGTTGACGATGACAAGAAGCCCGATATCCAGCTCGGATGCCCGGAAGGCAAGGTCTGCGTCGAGATAAAGCCGTTGTACAGAGGCTGCGGCTACTCCGCTTCTTCGTTGGCCGATACCCTTCGAACGCAAGTCGTAAAACAGTATTTGAGGGGCTACAACAGTGGCCACGGCATTTTGGTACTTTTCAGGCTTGACGATAAGACTTGGGACATCCCCGGGGGCGCAAAGAGGCAACCGTTTTCGGAGCTTGTCGAGTACTTGCAGGCGCAGGCCAACATCATCAAAACTGATTCCCCTGGGGTGGGTGCTCTACAGGTCATCGGTATTAATTGCGTGATCTAAGAGTCCGTGTCACTTATTGACGAGGCGTTGGTAGTCGATTGAAGACGTCGTGTGGGGACTGCCACTTCCCCCAGTTAGGACGTACGTGCAGAACTTGCACCAGACGACTCAACCGGGCTGGCCCGCCACCTTGCGCCAGAAGGCCTCGGCCGCCGGCGGCAAGGCAGCCTCGCTGCGGAACAGGCGGATATCGAGCTCAATGGCCCACTCGGGTCCACCCGCAGCGACCAGGCGGCCGCTGGCCAGTTCGTCGGTGATCAGGCTTTGCGGCAGCCAGGCCACGCCGCGCCCGTCCAGCGCCATGGTCTTGAGCACCGAGGCCAGGTGGGCGGTGAAGACCGGCTCGCTGCCCGCCTTGTGGATGGCGCCGCTGCGCAGGCCACGCACGATGCGGCCCAGCCCGGATTCGCTGCTGTAGGCGAGGATGGGGATGGCCTTGCTGCCGGACGCGAGCAGGTGGCGGGCTTTGCCGCTTTTTCCTGGCGCAGAAACCGGCACCAGGGTGTCGCCGCCGACCCGCAGCGAGCGGTAACCGCCCGGCTCCAGCCGGCCTGGCACCTGGGCGTGCCAGTGGCAGAGCACAAACTGCACGCGTCCCTGCAGCAGCAGGGCCTCGCACTGCTGCATCACGTCCGAGACAAGTTGTATGGGGCCGACCGGGGAACCCGATTCCAGCCCACGCAGCCAGGCCGGCAGGAAGGTGAAAGACAGGGCATGAGTGGACGCAAAACGCAGCGTGGCCGAACCGGCATCGGCGACGGCGCGCGCTTCGTCGGGCACACGCGCCACGCGCGCCAGCATGTCCTGCGCGACGGACTGGAACCACTGGCCGGTTTCGGTCAGTGTGACGGGATGCGTCGTGCGGTCGAACAGCGCCACGCCCAGCCATTCCTCCAGCGCCCGCACACGGCGACTGAAGGCCGGCTGTGTCATGTGGCGCTCACTGGCGGCGCGCGAAAAATTGCCGGTGCGGGCCAGCGCCAGGAAGTCCTCCAGCCAGGTGAAATTCATGGGCGGTGCTTTGCAGGCATGGAACAAGAGAAAACCGGCATTGGACGCCGGGCCACGTGGCGCCGATGATAGCCCCATCACTCACCACTGCGAACCCCATGAAAATCATTGACATCCGCGAAGTTACCCAGCCCATCAAATCCGACATCCGTAACGCCTACATCGACTTCTCGAAGATGACCCTGAGCCTGGTGGCGGTGGTCACCGATGTGATTCGCGACGGCAAGCCGGTCATCGGTTACGGCTTCAACTCCAACGGGCGTTACGGCCAGGGCGGGCTGATCCGCGAACGCTTCGCGCCGCGCATTCTGGAAGCCGCCCCAAGCAGCCTGCTCGACGCCACCGGCGACAACCTCGATGCGCACAAGGTCTGGGCCGCGATGATGACCAATGAAAAGCCTGGCGGCCATGGCGAGCGTTCGGTCGCCGTCGGCACCATCGACATGGCGGTCTGGGATGCGGTCGCCAAGATCGCCGGCAAGCCGCTGTACCAGCTGCTGGCCGAGCGCTACGGCAATGGCACGCCCAACCGCAAGGTGTTTGTGTATGCGGCCGGCGGTTATTACTACCCCGGCAAGGACGACGCCAAGCTGATGGCCGAGATGCGCAGCTACCTGGACCGTGGTTATTCGGTGGTGAAGATGAAGATAGGCGGCGCGTCGCTGGCCGAGGATTGCCGGCGCATCGAAGCCGTGCTGGGCATGCTGGCGCCGGGCCAGCAACTGGCGGTCGATGCCAACGGCCGTTTCGACCTCAAGACCGCCATCGACTACGCCAAAGCCCTGTCGGCCTACCCGCTGTTCTGGTACGAGGAGGCCGGCGACCCGCTGGACTATGCGCTTCAGGCCGAACTCGCGCCGCATTACGCGGGCGCCATGGCCACCGGCGAGAACCTGTTTTCCATGCAGGACGCGCGCAACCTGATCCGTTACGGCGGCATGCGCCCCGACCGCGACTGGCTGCAGTTCGACTGTGCGCTCAGTTACGGCCTGGTTGAATACCTGCGCACGCTGGACATGCTGAAAGAGCACGGCTGGTCGCCCACGCGCTGCATCCCGCACGGCGGCCACCAGATGTCGCTGGCGATTGCAGCCGGCCTGGGCCTGGGCGGCAACGAGTCCTACCCCGACCTGTTCCAGCCCTACGGCGGCTTCCCCGACGGCGTGAAAGTCGTGGATGGTTATGTGACTCTGCCAGAGCTGCCCGGCATCGGCTTCGAGGGCAAGGCCGACCTGTTTGCCGAAATGAAGGCGCTGGCCAGCTAGGCCAGGCGCGCTTCGATCAGAACCGGGTGCGCATGGTCACGCTCACGTAGCGCGGGTCACCGTAGTTGGCATAGTCCAGCGTCGCCCAGTAACGCTTGTTGGTGGCGTTGAAGACGGCCACGTTCAGGCTGGTCTTGTCATCGAAGCGCCAGCTGCCGTTCAGGTTGAGCAAACCGAAGGGCCGCTGGGTCACGCTGGCCGGGCCGGACGGGCTGGGCACGTTGACCGCGTCCATGCGGCCCTGCCACAGCAGTTGTGCACCCAGTTCCAGCGGCTGCAGTGCGCCCGAGAAGCGGTACTGTGTGCCGAGCTTGACCAGCCATTCGGGCAGGTTGGCGTAGGTCAGGTCGGCGGTGTTGCGCTGGGTTTTCACGCGCGTCACACCGGCGGTGGCCTGCCAGCCCGGTGCCAGGCGCGTGGCCACATCCAGCTCCCAGCCGTGGCTGCGTGTGCCGTCGACACCGACGTAGGCCGAACTGCCGTCGGGCAGGCTGCCTGCGGGCTGGCTGCTGTCGCGCACCCCGTAGTTGTTTTGCTGCACCTCGAATACCGCAAACGATGCGCTGAGGCGGCGTTCGGCCCACTCGCCCTTGACGCCGATCTCGTTGCTGGTGCCCTGCACCGGATCCAGCGGGTTGTTGAAACGGTCCTTGTAGTTCTGCGGGTTGAAGATGCCGGTGTGGCTGGCATAGGCCGACAGCGACGGCGTGATGTCGTACACCAGTCCCAGGAAGGGCGAGACCTCGCGGGTAACCTCCTGGCGCGCGGTGGTGGCGGTGAACGCGCCGGAAGTGTTGTAGTTGTCGGTCTGGCGCTTCCAGTTGGTCAGGCGCACACCCGTCAGCACGGAGAGCGGGTCGGCCAGGCGCCAGCGCGCCGATGCGTACACGCCGTCCTGGCGGGTGACCTGCTCGTTGAAGGCCCCGGTCCGGCTGTAGACCGGCTCCGGCGCCGTGCCGTCCCAGGTGTAGACGTTGGGGATGGTGTAGCTGTAGTTATTGGGTCCGGCGGTGATGCTGGTGAAGCCGTCGTTGTGGGTGTTGGTGCGCAGGCTGCTGAAACCCAGGGTCACATCGTGCTGGCGGCCACCCAGGCCGATCTTGCCGGTGAGGTAGGCGTCCAGCGTGTCCTGGGTCTCGGTGCCGCCGTTCACGCCGGCGTACAGCCGCACGCCGGCGCCGGTGGCGCGGTTGATGAAAGGTGCGCTGTTCACGGTCGCGCCGTAAGCATAGGGAACGATCCTGAAGTTTTTGCCTTCGGTATGGTTGTAGCTGGCCTTGATGGACCACTGCTCGTTGAGCTGGTGGTCCACCGTGGCGAACAGGGTGCCCGACTCGCGCGACCACTGTGCCCATTCCGGGGAGAAGTTGGTGGAGATCGGGAGGTTGATCTCGCTGCCGTCGGTGGCAAAACGCGGGATCGTGCCCCAGAGGCCGGCGATCGGGGTGTTGCGCTGGCGCTGGTAGCCCAGCGACGCCACGGTAGACCGGCCGATATCGGCCTCGACCACGGCGAGCAGGGCGTATTTGTCTTCCTCATAGCGGTCACGGTAGCTTTTGCGGGTTTGCGGCGCCACCACCAGGCGGCTGCGCACACTGCCATCGGCGTTCAGCGGCACGTTCAGGTCCAGCTCGGCGCGGCCGTAGCCCCAGCTGCCGGCGCTCAAGGCCACCGAACCGCCGAAGGTACGCTGTGGGCGCTTGCGGATCAGGTTGATGGTGGCCGAGGGCGTTCCCACGCCGGTCAGGATGCCGTTGGCGCCGCGCACGATGTCGACGCGCTCATACAGGGCGGTGTCGTATTCCTGGTTGGTGTTACCGCTGTAGGTGGGCAGGCCGTCCACCTGGAAGTCGGTGATCTGGAAACCGCGCGAGTAATACAGCGGGCGCTGGGTGTCAAAAAAGCTCACATGGATGCCGGTGGTGCTGCGCAGTACCGTGTCCACGCTGGTCAGCGAGCGCTGTTCGATTTCTTGCCGGTCGATGGTGCTCAGCGATTGCGGCGTCTCGCGCGCGGTCAGCGGCAGGCGCGTGGAGGTGCTCTCACGGGTGCCGGTGATGGTGATGCTGTCCAGCGCAGCAGGCTCTTTGTCCTGCGCCCATGTGGCGCAGCACAGGCAGGCGGCGGCAGTGACAGGAATCCATTTTGCTATGAAATTAGTAGCGTTTGATGTAGTAAGGGCAGGGGCTGACGGCTGATTTGGCATGATCTTCGGTGGCAAAAAACCGGACAGCGCCAGCACGGCACAGCTTCGCAACCGCCAGAGGCGGCCAGGGCTGGGCGTGGAAAAGGGGGCGGCGGGCGCTGCTCCAGCGGTTGGGAGTTGGCTGCACCCGGGAAGGCGGACTCCCTGAACAGGGACCGCTCCACAGCATGTGGCTGAGGCCTTGAGTATATTCCCTAAATGAGAAACATTCCTATTCGTAATAGGCAAACTGTTGTGTTCAGGCAAATTTGTTGCAGTAAACCGGCCCTGCGCCTTTGGCAGCAGTGTTTGGACCTGCGTTGCTCGCACCCAACAAATGCAACAACAAATGCGATGTGTCTGCCGGGTCTTACAAGGCTGGCTACGCGCTTGCATTAGCCTTCATGGCTATTCGCCTCTCGGCGCCCTTTTTTTCAATCTGCTGCCACGTGACCAGCGACGATATCCAGCGCTTCTTTCGCCATATGCCGGGCCCGTTTCTGGTTCTGAAGCCGGACGCGGACTTCACCATCGTCGGGGCCAGCGAGGACTATTTGCGGGCCACCCACACGACCGATGCCATCTTTGGGCGTCCCCTGTTCGAGGTTTTTCCGGACAACCCCGGCCTGGCGGGCGCCGATGGCGTGAGCAAGCTGGCTGCGTCGCTGGAGCGCGTGCGCACGACAGGCGCGCCGCACACCATGGCTGTGCAGCGTTATGACATTCCACTGCCTCCGCACAAGGGCGGCGGCTTCGAGGAGCGTTACTGGGCGCCCGTTAATTCGCCGGTGCTTGGCGACAGCGGCGAGGTTCAATACCTGATCCACCGGGTCGAGGACGCGACGGCCAGGGCCAAACGGGACGCTGTCGCGATTCTCGAAAGCATCACCGAAGGATTTTTCACCCTGGATCGCCAGTGGCGCTTCGACTTCGTGAACCGCGAAGCCCACCGCATTTTGGGCCGCGAACCCGGCTCGCTGTCGGGTCAGGTGCTCTGGGAGGTCTATCCGGGGCTGGAGGGCACAGAGTTCGAGCGGAGTTACCACCGCACCATGTTTGACCGCGAGACCTCGTCCTTCACCGCCTACTACCCGCACCAGGACCGCTGGTACGACGTCACGACCTTTCCCGCGCCCGAAGGTGTCTCGGTGTATTTCCGCAACGTGACCGCGCAGAAAACCATGGAAGCGCGTCAGCTCGAGTTGATCGCCGAGTCCGAAAGGCAGCGGCGCATTTATGAAACCGCGCTCGACAGCACGCCGGACTTTGTTTACGTGTTCGACCTCGACCACCGCGCCCTGTATGCCAACAGCGCCTTGCTGAAAACCTGGGGCGTGACAGAGGTACGCGGCAAGACCTGGATGGACCTGGGCTACGAGCAGTGGCATGCAGACATGCACGACCGCGAGCTCGACCAGGTGATCACCACACGCGCGCCGATACGCGGCGAGATTCCCTTCACCGGCACCGGGGGCCGGCGTATCTACGACTATATTTTTGCGCCGGTGTTCGGTGCCGACGGCGAGGTGGTCGCGGTGGCCGGCACCACACGCGACGTCACCGACCGGCAGAAGGCCGACCAGTCGATGCGCGAGCAGGCGGCGCGGCTGGCCGAGTCGGACCGCTCCAAGGACGAGTTTCTCGCCACGCTGTCACATGAGCTGCGCAACCCGCTGGCGCCGCTGCGCAATTCGATCGCGCTGTTGCGCCGCAGCGCGCCGGGTGATGAGCGCGCCGCGCCCATCCACGCGATGATGGAGCGCCAGGTCAACCACCTGGTCCGGCTGGTCGATGACCTGCTGGAGCTGTCGCGCATCAGCCGCGGCACGCTGTCGCTGCGCACCGCGCGTGTTGAGCTGGCGACGGTGGTGCGCAACGCGGTCGAGACCGCCCACCCGCTGGTGCAAGCCGCCGGCCATGAGCTGGTGGTGGAGCTGCCGGCCGGCCCGGTCTGGCTCGACGGCGACGAGGTGCGGCTGGTGCAGATCCTGGCCAATCTGCTGGACAACGCGGTCAAGTACACCGAATCCGGTGGGCGCATCGCCATCCGCGCGCAGGTGCAGGGTGAAACAGTCGCCATCAGCGTGTCCGACAACGGCATCGGCATAGCCCCGGATGCGCTGCCGCGCATGTTCGAGATGTTCAGCCGCGGCGAACGCGACAGCGCGCGCACCCAGGGCGGGCTGGGCATCGGCCTGGCCCTGTCGCGCCGCCTGGCCGAGATGCACCACGGCAGTCTCGACGCGCGCAGCGGCGGCATTGGTCAGGGCAGCGAATTCACCGTGCGCCTGCCGGTGGCGGAAGTCGCGCAAAGCATTGCCGGCGGACCTGCCGGCAGCACCGGCGAGCTGGATCAAACCCGGGTGCTGGTGGTCGACGACAACCATGATGCCGGCGACAGCCTGGCCATGATTCTCGAGATGCTGGGGGCCGAGGTCCGGGTGGCGCGCGGCGGGGCTGAAGCGCTCGACCTGTTTGCGGCCTTCCAGCCGACGGTGATGCTGCTGGACATCGGCATGCCCGGCATGAACGGTTACGACGTGGCCCGCGCCATCCGCAGCGGCCACCCCGGCCATCCGGTGGTCATCGTCGCGCTGACCGGCTGGGGCCAGGACGAAGACAGGCGCCGCTCGGCCGAGGCCGGCTTCGACCACCACCTGGTCAAGCCTGCCGAGCTGAACGCGCTGCAGGATCTGCTGGTCTCGCTGGAGAAACAAGCGCCGCTGCCCGCATCCAGCGACTAGCGCCTGGCGCACGGTTGGCGGGCGACACGATCAGCTCCGCACCCGGCCGATGAATACGCGCGGGTTGGCGCTGACGGCCCATTCGAGACCGCATCGAAAACGCGACGAAGATGCAGGCACCGGGAACATGGGGGTGCTGGCTGCCGGACGCATCCCGGCCGTCGTGCTCAGCCCGCTTCCTCGAACGGCAGACCCGCATACTGCTCGGCCAGCGCGGCCTGGGCATGGTGCGACGACTTGAGGTACTCCAGCTCGTACTCCTGCGCACGCTGGTCGAAATCGCTGGCGCCGGGGAAGCGGTGCAACAGGTTGGTCAGGTACCAGGCGGTGCGCACCGAGCTCCAGACACGGCGCAGCGCCATGGCGCTGTAGCTGTCCAGCAGCTTCGTTGAGCTCCTGTCGTAAAAAGCCGCCAGCGCCCGCGAGAGGTAGAACACGTCCGACACGGCCAGGTTGAGCCCCTTGGCGCCGGTGGGCGGCACGATGTGCGCCGCATCACCTGTCAGGAACAGGCAGCCGTGGCGCATCGGCTCGGCCACAAAACTGCGCAGCGGCGCAATTGATTTTTCAATCGACGGGCCGGTCACGATGGCGTCGGCCAGCTCGCTTGGAAAACGCAGCTTGAGTTCGCTCCAGAAGCGGTCGTCAGACCAGTCATCGATTTGGGTGTTCAGCGGCACCTGAATGTAATAGCGGCTGAGGGTGGGGCTGCGCATCGACGCCAGCGCGAAGCCGCGCGGATGATTGGCATACACGATGTCGGGCAGGGGCGGTGTTTCCGACAGGATGCCCAGCCAGCCGAAGGGATAGTCCTTTACAAACTCGCGCAGCACGGTCGGCGGAATGGTCTTGCGTGACACCCCGTGAAAACCATCACACCCGGCGATGTAGTCGCAGTCCAGCCGCATCGCCTCGCCGCGGCATGTGAAGGTGACGTAGGGACGGCCTGTGTCCACATCCATGGGCTGCACGTCCTCAGCCTCGTTCACCACGGTGGCCCGGCGCCGGTCGGCGGCGGCGTACAGGTCTTCCTGGATGCTGGTCTGGCCATAGGCCATGAAACGTTTGTTGACGTGTTTCTTCACGTCGATGAAAAAGCTCTCCCGGCCAGCCCAGACAATCTTCATCCCGTCGTGGGCATGGCCCTCGCGGTCCATGCGTTCGCCCAGCCCGTTGGCCCGCAACACGTCGACCGTGCCCTGTTCAAGCACGCCGGCGCGGATGCGCGACAACACATGCTCGCGGCTGCGCAGCTCCAGCACCACGCTACTGACGCCCGCGCGGTGCAGCATTTCCGAAAGCAGCATGCCCGCCGGGCCGCCGCCAATGATGGCTACCTGTGTTTTCATGGATGTCCTGGTTCAGCTCGGGTCGTTGGAGTAGGCGACGCCACACGCCTTGTCAAGCCCCGATGTTAGGTGCAACGACGATCAGGGGAAGTGATTGCGTCTTTATCACGGCAGACTTGAGCGATCACCACCAGGACAGACCCTGTCGATGAGACGTCACTCGGGAATGCGCAAGGTTTCCCAGTTCGTCAGCGCCGCCACCTGGGGCTGGTCGCCCAGGCGCGTTAGATGGGGCCGGAAATCGCCCGCAACACATGCTCAGCCGTCGCGGGGGCCTCCAGCCTGACCGCGCCCGGCCGCGCCGCGGCGATGGCTTCCTTCAAGGCTTCCAGCACGCTGATCGCCAGCATGAAGGGCGGCTCACCCACCGCTTTGCTGCCGAAAACGTTGTCCTCACGATTCGGCTCGGGCCAGAGAACGACCTTGAAATGTTCCGGGATGTCGCCGGTTGCGGGAATCTTGTAAGTGCTGGGCGCGTGCGTGGTCAGCAGGCCCTTGTCATTCCACACCAGCTGTTCGGTGGTCAGCCAGCCCATGCCCTGCACAAAACCGCCCTCGATCTGGCCGATGTCGATGGCCGGGTTGATGGAGGTGCCGACGTCGTGCAGGATGTCGACCTTGAGCACACGGCTCTCGCCGGTCAGCGTGTCGATGGCGACCTCGCTGCAGGCGGCGCCGTAGGCAAAGTAATAGAAGGGCCGGCCGGTGAGGGTGGTTTTGTCGTAGTGAATTTTTGGCGTGCGGTAAAAGCCGTCGCTCCAGAGCTGGATGCGGTTGGCATAAGCCTGGCGCACCACGTCGGCAAACGGCCTGCTGCCTTTGGGCGAGCTGATATTGCCGCCCGCAAAAGACACGGCACCGGCGCCGCAACCGTCCAGGCCGGCGACAAACTGCGCCAGGTTGTCGCGCACATTGCGCGCCGCATACTGCGCGGCGCGGGCGTTGAGGTCGGTGCCGGCGGAAGCGGCAGTGGCCGAGGCGTTCGGTATCTTGCTGGTGTCGCTGGCGGTGGCCAGCACGTCTTCGAAGGCCACACCGAGTTCGTCGGCGACGATTTGCGCCACCTTGGTGTTCAGGCCCTGGCCCATCTCGGTGCCGCCGTGATTGACCTGCACGCTGCCGTCGGTGTAGACATGCACCAGCGCGCCGGCCTGGTTGAACAGGGTGGCGGTGAACGAGATGCCGAACTTGACCGGCGTGATCGCGATGCCGCGTTTGATCACCGGGCTCTTTGCGTTCCATGCCGAAATGGCCTCCCGCCGACGGCGATATTGGGAAGTTTGCTCCAATTTTGATAGCAAGAGCGCGAGGATGTTGTCCTCGACCTTCATCTGGTAGTGCGTGACATTGCGGTCGTCGATGCCGTAGAGGTTGCGATTGCGCACATCAAGCGGGTCCAGACCCAGATGCCGCGCGATGTCGCCGAGGATGGTTTCAATCAGCACCACCCCCTGCGGGCCGCCGAAGCCGCGGAAGGCGGTGTGGCTCTGGGTGTTGGTCTTGCAGCGGTAGGAGGCGATCTCCACGTCTTCCAGAAAGTAGGCGTTGTCGCTGTGGAAAATAGCGCGGTCGGCAACCGGCCCGCTCAGGTCGGCGCTGAAGCCGCAATTGGCCAGCATGACCAGCTTGAGGCCGTGCAGGCGTCCGCTGTTGTCGAAGCCGACGCTGTAGTCATAGGCAAACGGGTGGCGCTTGCCGGTGACCATGAAGTCGTCGTCACGGTCCAGCCGCAACTTGACCGGGCATTTCAGTTTGTTCGCTGCTATCGCTGCCCACACGGCCAGATGGCCGGCCTGGGTTTCCTTGCCGCCAAAGCCGCCGCCCATGCGCCGGCATTCGACACGCACCGCATGGTTGCCTATGCCCAGCGCGTGCGAGACCCAGTGCTGCACCTCACCCGGATGTTGCGTGCTTGAATAGACCAGCCACTGGTTCTGCTCCTGCGGCAGCACGTAGGCGACCTGGCCTTCGAGGTAAAAATGCTCCTGGCCGCCCACTTCGAGTTGACCGCTCAGCGTGTGCGGTGCCGACTTCAAGGCCTGCGCCGCGTCGCCGCGTTTGACGAAGACCGGCGGCAACACGTAGTTCTCGGCCTTCAATGCGTCGCGCACGTTCAGGACGGCCGGCAGTTCCTCGATGTCGAGCACCACCTGTCGCGCAGCACGCCGCGCCTGCATCACCGAGTCCGCGATCACCAGGCCGATGACCTGGCCGATGTGCTCGACGATGGTTGAGGCAAACACCGGTTCGTCATGTACAAAGGTGGCGAGCAGCGGGTCGCCGGGCACGTCGCGTGCGAGGATCACATCGCGCACGCCGGGCAGGGCCAGAGCCGCGCGGGTATCCACACCGCGCAACCGGCCATGCGCAACGGTCGAAAGAATGGGCGCGGCCTGCAGGGTGCCGCGCACCTCGGCAATGTCATCCACATAGGTCGCGGCGCCGGCCACCTGGGCACGCGCGCTCTCGTGTTTGTGCGAGTGGCCTGCCGCGCCGGGTGCGGGCGCAGCCGGTCCGGGCGGCGGTGTCACCGGCGGCACCGCGAGCTGCGGCCCGGACGGGTTGTCGGCACGGCTGACCGGGCCTTCCGTTTGGGTTTTTTCGCGCGCGTTCACGGCGCCACCTCATCGAGTACGAAGGACTCAAGATTGATTTGCTGCAGGCCCTGGCTTTCGAGCCAGAAGCGCTGCAGCAAATTGCCCAGCACCTCGCGGCGGTAGGCACCGGAGGCGCGCATGTCCGAGATCGGTGAAAACTCGGCGCGCAGCGTGCCGATGGCCTGCTGCACGGTGGCCAGCGTCCAGGGCTGGCCGATGAGGGCGGCTTCGGTTTGTGCGGCGCGTACCGGCGTGGCGGCAACACCGCCTGCGCCTATCGAGGCACGCACCACCGAGCCGTGCTTCATCTGCAGGTTCACGGCCAGGCAAACGGCGGAGATGTCGTCGTCGTAACGCTTGGAGATTTTGTAGACCTTGAGCATTTCTCCAACTACAGCCTTGGGCACCTTGATCCAGGCCAGCACCTCGTCCGCTGCCATCACGTTCTTGCGGTAGCCGGTATAGAGCTGCTCCAGCGGCAGTTCGCGGTGGCCGCGCACGCTCATCAGTACCACGCTGGCACCGAGTGCAATCAGCAGCGGCATCGAGTCGCCAATCGGCGAGCCGTTGGCCACGTTGCCGCCCAGTGTGCCGGCGTTGCGCACCGGCAGGCCGGCAAAACGCGCGGCAAACGCTGCGAGTTGCGGCCGGTCGGCGACCAGCGCGGCAAAAGCGTCGCTGAGCGTGACGGCTGCGCCTATGGCGATGTGATGGGGGTAGTGCTCCACCTGCCGGAGTTCTTCGACCTGGGTGATGTCCAGCACCTGGTCGAACTGTCTGTGCAGCTTGGTCACCCACAGGCCCACGTCGGTGCAGCCGGCGACAAGCTGGGCCTCGGGGTGGGCGGCGCGCGCTGCCAGCAGCGCTGCCAGCGAACGTGGGGAGTTGTAAGCCAAATCGGCCTCCAGCCCCTGTCTGACGGGGGCCAGCAGCTCCAGTTTTGATAGCAGATCAGGCTCGTCGAGGCTCACGGCAGGCAAGGCCGCCATCTGCTGCGCGGCGTCAAGAATCGGCCGGTAGCCGGTGCAGCGGCACAGGTTGCCGGACAAATCTTCTTGTGCCTGCTCACGCGTGATGGCCTTGCCGCGGCAAACATGGTTCTGATACATCCCGAACAAACTCATCACAAAGCCCGGTGTGCAAAAACCGCATTGCGAGCCATGACACTGCACCATCGCCTCCTGCGCCGGATGTAGCGTGCCGTCGCCGGCGGCAATGTCCTCGACGGTCCACAGCGCCTGCCCGTCGAGCGAATGCGCGAGCTTGATGCAGCTGTTGACGGCCCGGTAAACCATGCGCCCGCCCTCGGCCTGGCCGACCACGACGGTGCAGGCGCCGCAGTCACCTTCGCCGCAACCTTCCTTGGTGCCGGTGAGTCCGAGGTCTTCGCGCAGCACCTCCAGCAGGGTGCGGCTGGGTGGTACATTGGCGAGCGAGACCAGCTCGCCACCCCTGATGAATTGAATGATTTTGAGAGGCGATTGAATGTCCATGCGCACTAGGGTAAGACTATTTGCCTTCAGCCGGTATACCGATCGTCATATCAGGCCGATGTGCAAAAAGGTATGAAAGATCAGGCCTTATTCGACAAGATAGACCTCCATCTCATAAGGGTCTTGAATATCGTGCTGACCGAACGCAGCGTTTCACGCGCCGCCATCCGCCTGGGAATGTACCAACCTGCCGTCAGCGCGGCGCTCAAGCGCCTGCGCGAGCTGGCCGGAGACCCCTTGCTGGTGCGTTCGGGCGCCGGCATGGTGCCCACCGACGCCGGTTTGCGCATGATCGAACCGTCGGCGAGCATTTTGCGTGCCGCCGAAGTGATGTTCAGCGATGCGCGCGGGTTTGACCCGGCCACGGCCACCCACACCTTCAGCCTGGCCTGCAGCGACTACATGGACCCGCTGTTCCTGCCGCAACTGGTGGCACAGATCAAACACCAGGCGCCGCTGTGCCAGATCGACATCCATGCGCTGTCCGGCGAGTCCGACTACCGCACACGCCTGGCGCAGGGCGAGTTTGACCTGGTGGTGGGCAACTGGCCGGCGCCACCCGACGACCTGCACATGGCGCGGCTGTTTGCCGACGAAGTGGTTTGCCTGGTCGCCAGCAACCACCCCGTCATGCGCCGTGGCTGGGACAGTGCCACCTGGCTCGCCGCCGAACACATTGCGCCCACGCCCACCCACCCCGGCGCCAAGGGCGTGATCGACATGCACCTCGATGGGCTGGGCCTGCAGCGCAACATCACCGCGCGTTGCCCGCATTTCGGCCTGATCCCGGCCATGGTGGCGTCCAGCCTGCTGGTGCTGACGACGGGCCGGCAGTATTGCGAGCGCTTCACCGAGACGCTGGCGGTGAAGGTTTTGCCCTGCCCGATCGCCTTTCCGCAAATGGTGTATTACCAGCTCTGGCATGAACGTACGCACGCCTCGGCATCGGCCAAATGGTTGCGTGAACGGGTCAAGGCGGTGGCGGCATCGCTACAAAAACAATAGCTGTTCATTCATGCTGCATAAGGGCCAGAGCCTGAAAAGACTTATAAAAATCAACCAGAAGAGACAATGACCACTTTCACCCCCACAGCCGGGACAGATGCCGGCGCCGCACCGCGCCTGCAGCTGACCGGCATCACCAAGGCCTACCCGGCGGTGGTGGCCAACAGCGAGGTCTCGCTGACGGTGTTGCCCGGCGAGATTCACGCGGTGCTCGGCGAAAATGGCGCCGGCAAATCGACGCTGATGAAAATCATCTACGGCGCGGTCAAGCCCGACGCCGGCAGCATGCAGGTGGACGGCCGCCCGGTCGTGATCCGAAATCCGCAGGAAGCGCGCGCACTCGGCATCGCCATGGTGTTCCAGCACTTCAGCCTGTTCGACACCCTGACCGTGGCTGAAAACGTCTGGCTGGGGCTGGACAAAAGCCTGAGCCTAGCCGAGGTGTCGCGGCGCATCGTGACGACCAGCGAAGCCTATGGCCTGCAGCTCGAACCGGCGCGGCCGCTGCACACCCTGGGCGTCGGCGAGCGCCAGCGTGTGGAGATCGCCCGTTCGCTGCTGACAGAGCCCAAACTGCTGATCCTCGACGAGCCGACCTCGGTGCTGACGCCGCAGGCAGTGGAGAACCTCTTCGTGACCCTGCGCCAGCTTGCTGCCGGCGGCTGCAGCATTCTCTATATCAGCCACAAGCTGCACGAAATCCGCGAGTTGTGCACGGCCTGCACGGTACTGCGTGGCGGCAAGGTCACCGGCATCTGCGACCCGCGCCAGGAATCCAACGCCTCGCTGAGTCGTCTCATGATTGGCGCCGAGCCGCCGGCCCTCGAACACCGCGAGGTCGCGCTGGGCGCCACCGTGCTGGAGGTGCAGGACCTGAGCCTGGCGCGGGACGACCAGTTCGGCATGGACCTCAAACACATCCGCCTGGCAGTGCGCGCCGGCGAGGTGGTCGGCATCGCCGGCGTGTCGGGCAACGGGCAGAAAGAGTTGTTGTATGCGCTGTCCGGCGAAGACACACGCGCCGGTCCGCAGGCCGTGCAGGTGGCGGGGCAGGGGGTGGGCAAGCTCAATCCGGCGCAGCGCCGCGCGCTGGGCCTGCATTTTGTGCCGGAAGAGCGGCTGGGCCGGGGCGCGGTGCCGGCGCTGAGCCTGGCGCACAACCTGCTGCTCACGCGCCGGAACGCGGTCGGCCGCGGCGGCTGGCTGCAGTTGCGCGTGCTGCGCGCGCAGGCGGCCGCCATCATTGACCGCTTCAAGGTCAAGGCCGGCGGGCCCGGCGCGGCGGCGCAATCGCTGTCGGGCGGCAACCTGCAGAAGTTCATCGTCGGGCGCGAGATCTCTGCCAACCCGTCGCTGCTGATCGTCTCGCAACCGACCTGGGGTGTGGACGTGGGCGCGGCGGCGCAGATCCGGGGCGAGATATTGAAACTGCGTGACAGCGGCTGCGCCGTGCTGGTCGTCAGCGAGGAGCTCGAAGAACTGTTCGAGATCTGCGACCGGATGTATGTGATGGCCAAGGGCCAGCTGTCGCCGCCGCTGGCGCGCGCGGATGCAAGCGTGGCGCTGGTGGGGCAGTGGATGAGCGGACTCTGGAACGACAAGTCATCGGGAGTCAGCCATGCTCAAGCTTGAAGCCCGGCCCCAGCCCTCGCGCCTGTGGACTTTGGGCTCGCCGCTGCTGGCCTTGCTGATCACGGTGCTGATCGGTGTCTGCCTGTTTGTGGCGCTGGGCAAGGACCCGGTGCGCGGACTGCAGGTCTTTTTCTGGGAGCCGATCAAGTCGCCGTATGCGCTGGGCGAGCTGATGGTCAAGGCCACGCCGCTGCTGATCATTGCGCTGGGCCTGGCCGTGTGTTTTCGCTCCAACGTCTGGAACATCGGCGCCGAGGGCCAGTTTGTCATCGGCGCGGTGGCCGCCGGCGGTGTCGCGCTGCTGGCCGACAAGACGACAGGCCCGTGGATAGTCCCGGCCATCATCGCCGCCGGTGTGCTGGGCGGCATGCTCTGGGCCGGCATCACCGCGCTGCTGCGGGATCGCTTCAACGCGAATGAAATCCTGGTCAGCCTGATGCTGGTCTACGTGGCCGACATGGTGCTGAGTTACCTCGTCTTCGGGCCGTGGAAAGACCCGCAGGGCTATAACTTCCCGCAGACCAAAACCTTTGAGGCGGTCACCCAGATTCCGCGCCTGATGAGCGGTTCGCGTGTCAGTATCGGCCTGCTGATCGCCTTGGCCGGTGCTGCGGCCTTGTGGGTCTTCCTGTTCCGCACCTACGCCGGTTTTGCGCAACAGGTGGGCGGGCTGGCCCCCAGCGCCGCGCGGTATGCGGGTTTTTCCTCGCGCAAGGCCTTGTGGGTGGCGCTCTTGACCTCGGGCGGTGCGGCCGGACTGGCAGGTGCGCTGGAGGTGGCGGGGCCGATTGGCCAGCTCACGCCCTATGTGCCGGCAGGGTATGGGTTTGCCGCCATCATCGTGGCCTTTGTCGGTCGTCTGCATCCGGCCGGCATGGTGTTCTCGGCCATCCTGATGAGCATGTTTTATATAGGCGGCGAGCTCGCGCAGTCTCGGCTGGGCCTGCCCAAATCATTGACCGGTGTGTTCCAGGGCCTGCTGCTGTTCAGCCTGCTGGCCTGTGACACCCTGATTGCTTATCGCCTCACCTGGCGCAAGGGAGCACGCTGATGGACGCCACCGCATTGCTGCTGGCCGCGACGCTGAGCGCGGGCACCGTGCTGGCGATTGCCGCGCTGGGCCTGCTGATCAACGAAAAAGCCGGCATCGTCAACCTCGGCGCCGAAGGCATGATGTTGTGCGCCGCCATTGCCGGTTTCGCCACCGTGGTGCATACGGGCAACAGCTGGCTGGGTTTTGCCGCCGGCATGGCCGCCGGCGCCGTGCTGGCCGCGATCTTCGGTGTGCTGGTGATCTGGCTCAACACCAACCAGTACGCGACCGGCCTGGCGCTCAGCCTGTTCGGCGCGGGATTTTCAGCCTTTGCCGGCATCAAGTACGTGCAGGAGAAACTGCCGGAACAGGCGCAGCATGTGATCCCCTGGCTGGGCGATCTGCCCTTTGTCGGGCCGGCGCTGTTCCGCCAGCACCCCATGGTCTATATCGCCATGGCGCTGACCGCAGCCCTGATCTGGTTTTTGTACCGCACGCGGGCCGGCCTGGTGCTGCGTTCGGTTGGCGAAAGCCCGGAATCGGCCCATGCGCTCGGCTACCCGGTGCGCCGCATCCGGCTGGCGGCGGTGGTAGCCGGCGGTGCGCTGTGTGGCCTGGCCGGCGCTTATGTCTCGGTCGTGTACACGCCGCTGTGGGTCGAGGGCATGATCGCCGGCAAGGGCTGGATCGCGCTGGCGCTGACCACCTTTGCAACCTGGCGCCCGGCACGGGTGTTGCTTGGTGCCTACCTGTTCGGTGGTGTGACCATGTTGCAGTTTCATTTGCAGGGCCTGGGGGTGGATGTGCCGCCCCAGTTCCTGACCATGCTGCCCTATCTGGCCACCATCGTGGTGCTGGTGCTGATCTCGCGCAACCCGCGCTGGATCAGGCTGAACATGCCGACATCGATAGGCAAGCCTTTTTACCCAGGCTCGTGATTTTCCCGGCCCATAATCGGGGTTTTGCCACCTCGCCAACCGTCAACCGCAACCGTCGTTACAGGAGATGACATGACTGATCTGAAAAAACGCTCACTGCTCAAGCTGGCTGCCCTTTCGGCCGTCGCTTCCGCTGCCCTCATCGGTTGCGGCAAGAAGGAAGAGCCCGCACCGGCGCCTGCGCCTGCCCCCGTGGCGGCCGCACCGGCCAAGGTCGAGCCTTTGAAAATCGCTTTTGCCTACGTCGGCCCGGTCGGCGACGGCGGCTGGACCTTTGCGCACGACAACGGCCGCAAGGCCATCGAGAAGGAATTCGGCGACAAGGTGGTCACCAGCTATGTCGAGAAGGTGCCCGAGTCGGCCGACGCCGAACGTGTGATCCGCGACATGGCCGGCCAGGGCAACAAGCTGATCTTCGGCACCACCTTCGGCTACATGGAGCCCATGCTCAAGGTCGCCAATGACACCAAGGGCGTGAAGTTCGAGCACGCAACCGGCTACAAGACGGCCGAGAACATGCGCACCTATGACAGCCGCACTTACGAAGGCGCTTACATGGCCGGCGTGATCGCCGGCAAGATGAGCAAGTCCGGCACGCTGGGTGTGGTCGGATCCATCCCTATCCCCGAGGTGGTGCGCAACATCAACGCCTTCACGCTGGGCGCGCAGTCGGTCAACCCCAAGGTCAAGACCAAGGTGGTCTGGGTCAATGAGTGGTTCAACCCGCCCAAGGAAACCGAAGCCGCCACCGCCCTGATCAACGGCGGCGCCGACGTGTTGTTCCAGAACACCGACTCGTCGGCAGTGCTGCAGACAGCCGAGAAAATGAACAAGCGCGCTTTCGGCTGGGACTCGGACATGACCGCCTATGGACCCAAGGCCCACCTCGGCTCGGCCATCATCAACTGGGGTCCGTACTACATCAAGGCCGTCAAGGAGGCACTGGACGGCACCTGGACCACCGGCCAGGCGTGGTGGGGCGTCAAGGAAGGCGCCATCGACATGGTGTCGATTGCCGCCGACGTGCCGGACGACACCAAGAAGCGTGTGGACGAGATCAGGGCCGGCCTGAAAGACGGTTCTTTCTCGATCTGGAAAGGCCCGATCATGGACAACGCCGGCAAGGAACTGATTGCCAAGGATGTGGTGGCCGACGACAAGTTTCTCGGCGGCCTGAAAACCTACGTCAAGGGCGTGGAAGGCAAAGTCCCCGGTAACTGAGGCAGCCCTGCAGCGACCGGCAGCGGGGTTGCCGGCGCTTGCTGGCCCAGGCTGCCTTCGCGCAGCCTTTTTGTTTTCTGGAGCTCACATGTATCGCGTGCCTGACATTTCCACCGACAGTTTGCCGGCGCTGCTGCAGGCCATGCCCAAGGCCGAGCTGCACATTCACATCGAGGGTTCGCTGGAGCCCGAGCTTATTTTTGCACTGGCCGGGCGCAACGGCGTCACGCTGCCGTATGCCAGCGTGGAGGAACTGCGCAGCGCTTACGCCTTCACCAACCTGCAGAGTTTTCTGGACATCTATTACGCCGGCGCCAGCGTGCTGATCCAGCAGCAGGATTTTTACGACATGGCGCGTGCCTACTTCGTGAAAGCGGCGGCCGACAAGGTGGTTCATGCCGAGCTGTTTTTCGATCCGCAGACCCATACGGCGCGCGGCGTCGCCATGGACACCGTGATCACCGGCCTGCACCGCGCCTGCGTCGATGCGCAGGCCGAGTTCGGCATCAGCGCCGCGCTGATCCTGTGTTTCCTGCGTCACCTCAGCGAAGAAGAGGCTTTCGAAACCCTGGAGCAGGCGCTGCCGTACCGGGACAAATTCATCGGTGTCGGGCTGGATTCGGGCGAGGTCGGCAACCCGCCGGAAAAGTTTGCGCGTGTGTTTGCGCGCTGCCGCGAGCTGGGCCTGCATCTGGTGGCGCATGCAGGTGAGGAGGGGCCGCCCGCCTACATCTGGACGGCGCTGGATGTTCTCAAGGTTGAGCGCATCGACCATGGCGTGCAGGCGATCCAGGACCCGGCGTTGATGCAGCGGCTGGCTCAGGACCGGATCGCGCTGACCGTGTGTCCGCTGTCCAACCTCAAGCTCTGTGTGTTCCCCGACCTGGCGCAGCACAACCTGCGCCAGTTGCTGGACGCCGGGCTGGCCGTCACCATCAACTCCGACGATCCGGCCTACTTCGGTGGCTACATGAACGACAACTTCACGCAGACCTTTGCCGCTGTCGGCATGGATGCGGGGCACGCCTACACGTTGGCGCGCAACAGTTTTGAGGCGAGTTTTATCGACGAGGCGGCAAAGCGCCGCCACATCACGCGGCTGGACGATTGTTTCGAAAGCTTTCGCAGCTAGGGCCTGCGTTTTCAGAGCAGGGAAAGGGAGGGCCCTTCCGGCTCGGCCGGCAGCCCGAGCACGGTGCGCACCACATGCATCAGTGCATCGGCCTCGAAGGGTTTGGTGACATAACCGTCAGCGCCCGCAGCCAGACCCTTGAGCACCGCCTCGCGTGTGGCTTTGCCGGTCAGCATGATGACTGGCACGTCCTTGAGCATGGCGTGTTGGCGCAAGCGCAGCAGGATGTCGAAACCGTCGGCGTCCGGCAGCACCACATCGAGCAGGATCAGGTCCGGGGTCGGCTGCTTGCGGAACTCGGTGACGACTTCCTCACGGTTGCTCGCCACCCGCACCTTGAAGCCCTCGAACATCAGGTAGCTCTGGATGAATTTGGCCAGCATGGGTTCGTCGTCCACCACAATGGCCGACAGCGCCTGACCCGGTTCCCGCGGCCTGGCCGGTCCACGTGGCCTGGCGATGCGGACGTAGTAGCCTGCCTTTTTCAGTGAGGCTGCGCCCGTGTCCGCCTCGGCTTCGGCTTGGGTCACCGCAAAATCGCTCATCCGTGCGTTGAATTGTTCGGTGAAGGGGTCGACCTCGGCCAGCGCGACCAGCTTTTTGTCCTGCAGCACCATGAAGGCTGCGATGAAGACGCCGGAAGCTGCGGGCGTCATGCCGGCCTTGAGCTGGCTCAGGCTTTGGACTCCGTCGATTCTGACGAGAAGCTCGAATTCGGCCGGGCTGAGAGCGGTCGCGCCGCTGCGCAGCTCTTCCTGGCCCCGGGTCGTGAGCGTGTAAACGTCCTTGTCATGCATCTGCATTTTTCTGCTTTCTTCGACGGGTGACACTGTTTTCCGGGATTATCGCCTTTCGGGTCGTCCCGGGGCCAGTTTCCGGCGCGCGCCGCACTATGATTGCGCAAGATCTGCCGATTCCTCACCATGAAACACCTGCTCCTCGCCCTTGCCCTCAGTTGCCTCGGCACGGGCGCGGCTGCCCAGTGGACGCCCGTGATGGTTGATGAAATGGTGATTACCTATATTGACCGCAATAGCTCGCGAGGGGTCCGCGACAAAAGCGGCATGGTCCGGATGTGGTGGCTGATGGACTACCAGCTGGTGCAGATCACCGATGAAAAAGGCTACTTCTCCAGGCTTCATTACAGCGAATTCGACTGCAAGGGCCAGCGCATGCGCCTGCTGTCGGTGGCCTTGCTGTCCGGGCGCATGGGCCACGGTGATGTTGTGTTCGAAGACCCGGTGCCGCGCAAATGGACGCCGGTGCAGGATCAGTCTTTTCAGGACGCGCTCCTGGATATTGCCTGTATCAATTATTAGCCCCTTAGAAATAGCGCCCCCACGTTCGTTCACTGCGTGTAACTCTCTGCCCCCCGAGGGGGCGCTGCCCTTGCAGGGCGCAGCGCTGCCTGAGGCAGCGCATCTGGCGGCTGTCCCAGCCCGCTCAAGCGGGCTCGGAGCCGCAGCCGCCAGCCTGCGGACCGGCATAGCCGGATCCGCGGCCCTTGCTTGAATAAGACCAAGACCTCTGTGGCTGCTTCGGCCGTCTGCGGGACCGGTTGAGCGGCTAAAATAGCGCTTCACCCGCATGCTGTCCCGGCGCGCTGGTGTTTTTTATTTTCCGGGGCCATGTAGAGGACCACCATGTATAAAAACCTCGCTGCCGCGCTCGCGGCCGCCTGTTTTATTTCACCCGTTTTTTCCCAACCCACGGCGCCTGTGAAGCCGCCGCTGAAGATCGGTTTTGTCTATGTCGCGCCCATCACCGAGGCCGGCTGGGTGCGTCAGCATGAGGAAGGACGCAAGGCCGTCGAGGCCGCGCTGGGCGGCAGGGTCACCACCACCTATGTTGAAAACGTCGCCGAGGGCGCCGATGCAGAACGCGTGATCCGCGATCTGGCGCAGCAGGGTACTCAGCTGATCTTCACGCCGAGCTTCGGCTACATGGAACCCACGCTCAAGGTGGCCAAAGATTTTCCGGACCTGAAGTTCGAGTCCATCACCGGCTACAAGACCGCCGCCAACGTGGCGGTCGCCAATGCGCGTTATTACGAAGGCCGTTACCTGGCTGGCATTGCCGCCGGCCGCCTGGCCAGCAGCGCCGGGTATGTTGCGGGCTTTCCGATTCCCGAGGTGATCCAGGGTATCAATGCTTTCACGCTGGGCATGCGTTCGGTCAACCCCGGCGCTGAGCTGAAGGTGGTGTGGCTGGGCGCCTGGTTTGACCCGCCGCGCGAGCGCGAAGCGGCGATGACGCTGTTCAACCAGGGCGTGGAGGTGATCGCCTTTCACACCGGATCCACGGCCGTGATGGCTGCGGCCCAGGAGCGCGGCAAGCTCGCGATTGCCTACCACTCCGACATGCGCAAGGTGGCGCCCGACGCCCAGGTGCTGGCCGTGACGCACCAGTGGGGCGACTACTACACCCGGCGCGCGCAGGCGGTGCTGGACGGGAACTGGAAAAGCGCGGCGCTCTGGGGCGGGGTGAAGGAGGGCATGATCCGCGTGGACAGTTTCGGCCCCAAAGTGCCGAAAAAGGTTGCCGACGAGGTGCTGGCGCGCCAGAGGGACATCGCCGCCGGCAGGTTGCATCCGTTTCGCGCGCGCACGGCGCTGCTGGACAACGAGGGCCGGGAAGTGCTGGCCGCTGGCAAGACGCTGTCGGATGAACAGATCCTCGGCATGAACTTCCTGGTCCAGGGCGTTCAGGGCAAGCTGGCCAAATAATCCTTATGCGGGTTGGCGTATTGCGCTGCAGCTTGCCTCCTGTACCCTAGCGGTATGAAAGCTTGGCGCGCCTCCATCCTTTATTTTTCTGAACCTGGACAAGCGGTTCTGGAGACCGACGGCCTGCTGGTGGTCGGCCCGGACAGTGCGGGTCGCCGGGTGGTGCAGGCCGTGGGCAGCTACAGCGCGCTGGCGCCGCGTTTTCCCGATCTGGACACCACCCACCTGCCGGGCCGCATCATCGCGCCGGGTTTTGTGGACATGCACATCCACTACCCGCAGCTCGACGTGATCGGCTCGCCGGCTGAAGGCCTGCTGCCCTGGCTGGAAAACTACACCTTTCCGCATGAAAGCCGGTTTTCGGATGCCGCGCACAACAGCGAAGCGGCCACCTTCTTCGTGGACGAGCTGCTGCGCCACGGCGTGACAACGGCGCTGGCCTTTGCCACCTCGCACCCGGCCTCGGTCAACGCGCTGCTGGGCGAGGCCCAGCGCCGCAGCCTGCGCATGATCGCCGGCAAGGTGCTGCAGGACCAGAATTCGCCCGACGGGGTGCGCGATGAAACCGAACAAAGCCTGCTTGACACCGAGGCGCTGATCACGCGCTGGCACGGCGTGGACCGGCTCGGTTACGCGATCACGCCGCGTTTTGTACCGAGCTGCAGCGAGGCGCAATTGCGTGGCGCCGGCGAGCTGGCCGCGCGTTACGCCGATGTCTGGATCCAGTCGCATGTGGCCGAGAACCGGGACGAGGTGGCCTGGGTGCGTGAGCTGTATCCGCAGGCGCGCAGCTACCTCAGTGTGTACGGGCAATTTGGCCTGCTGCGCCCGCGCGCCGTTTATGCGCACTGCATCCACATCGACGACGAGGACAGGGCGCTGATGCGCGGCACCGGCACGGCGGCGGCCGTGAGTCCGACCAGCAACCTGTTTCTGGGCAGTGGTTTTTTCGACTACCAGGCGGCGGACCGCACCGGTTTTCTGTATGGCCTGGCCAGCGACGTGGGCGGCGGCACCAGTTTCAGCCCCTTCCACACCATGCTGGCCGCGTATTACGTGGGGCGCGAAGGGCAGACCAAGACCGGCGTGTCGCTGAGTCCGCAGCAACTGTGGTGGCAACATACCGGCGGCGCGGCGCGCGCCTTGGGCCTCGAAGGTGTGATCGGCAACCTGACGCCAGGCTGCGAGGCCGACTTCGTGGTGCTCGACCCCCAGGCCACGCCGCTGCTGGCGCGCAAGACGGCGCAGGCCGGCAGCCTCGACGAATTGCTGTTCGCGCTGATCGTGCTGGGCGACGACCGGGTGGTCGAGCAAGCCGTGATTTCACAGGCGGCCACGGCCTGAGCCGGGTCCCGCCGAAAATCTCAAGGCAAATCAGGCTCCAGCCCCCGACGCATGGGGGAAAGCAGCTATCAAAATAATAGCGTTTGCCGGCGTCCGGCGACCGCCTGCGGCTTGCCTACAATCTGGGCATACCGAGGGACACACCGCAATGAGCATCAAAAGCGACAAATGGATACGCCGCATGGCCGAGAGCACCGGCATGATCGAACCCTTCGAGCCGGGCCAGATCCGCGAAAGCGAAGGCCGCAAGATCATCAGCTACGGCACCAGCAGCTACGGCTACGACATTCGCTGCGCGCCCGAGTTCAAGGTCTTCACCAACATCCACAGCACGGTGGTCGACCCGAAAAACTTCGATGAAAAAAGCTTTGTCGACTTCCACGGCGACAGCTGCATCATCCCGCCCAACAGCTTCGCGCTGGCCCGCACCGTCGAGTACTTCCGCATCCCGCGCAACGTGTTGACCATCTGCCTGGGAAAAAGCACTTACGCGCGCTGCGGCATCATCGTCAACGTGACGCCCTTCGAGCCCGAATGGGAGGGTTATGTGACGCTGGAGTTCTCCAACACCACGCCGCTTCCCGCCAAGATTTACGCGGGTGAGGGCTGCGCACAGGTGTTGTTCTTCGAAAGCGACAAGGACGACGTCTGCGAGGTCAGCTACAAGGACCGCGGCGGCAAGTACCAGGGGCAAATCGGGGTGACGCTGCCGAAAGCCTGAAGTCCGTGCCGGTCATGCAGGCGCGGTCCAGACTCTGCGGCGCACTCTGCTGCTCCTGAAAAGCTGACCCGGTCAGCTTTTTTTACGTCTGGTCTTGTGGCGCTGCTGTTTCACTCAGGCAACCGGGACCGGGGTACGGCGATGTGAGCACGGGGACCTGACAGAGATAGAACGTGAACGTAACAAGGCGTTAAGCCATGCTACATTTGCCGGCGTCTTTTTTTCTAAAAATCCAATCCGAGGGAGCTTTCCATGTCCATCCGCCTTTACGCCACGCTTGTGGCTTGCATTGCCATGACCGGCTGCGCGTCCATCGTCAACGATTCGACCAACCCCGTGCGTTTCGAGACCTACGGCGCCAACGGCGTCGAGGTCAAGGACGCCGAGTGCAAATACGAAAACGACTATGGCATGCATGTCGTGAAAACGCCGGCCACCGTCAATGTGCGGCGTTCGTCGAAGGACCTGCAGATCACCTGCGCCAAGGCCGGTGAGGCCGACGGCCGGGGTGTCGCCATTTCGCGTGCCAATGCGGGCATGGCCGGCAACATCATTTTCGGCGGCGGTATCGGCGCCATCATCGACCACAACAAGGGAACCGCCTACACCTACCCGATGTGGGTGCAGGTGGTGATGGGCAAACTCCTGACCTTTGACCGCAGGGCCGATGTCGAAGGCCAGCCCAACCGCGGTGTGGAAGCTCCGGCGCCAGTGGCTGCCAAATAGGCAGGTTCTGCGCCAAAAAAAAAGCTGACGACGTCAGCTTTTTTCATGCCCGCAGACCCCATCGGGCCCGCGAGTTTTTATTTCACCAGCAGCACCGGAATATCCGCATCCGTCACCACACGCTGCGCCACACTGCCCATCACGGCGCGGCCGAGCAGGCCGTGGCCGTGGGTGCCCATGACAATCATGTGGGCCTTTTCGCGCTTGGCCGCGCGCAGGATTTCAGCAGTCGGCGTGCCCACCACCCCTCGTGTCTTGAAGGCAATCTTGTGGCGCGTGAGAAAACGCTCGATGGATGCCAGCACTTTCTGCGATTCCTCGGCATGGTAGGCGGCGACCTCGGCGGAGCCCAGCATGCTGCTGACACGCCCGGGAACCGGCGCCTGCACATTGAGGACGACCACTTCGCCGTCAGGGCCGGCCAGGCTCTCGTGGGTCACAAGAAAAGCCAGCGCTTTTTTGGTGTATTTGCTGCCGTCGGCGGCGAACAGAATTTTCATGGAGTCTCCTGGATCGTAAAAGGTTCAGCGTAACACCAGTACAGGCACACTGCTGTGCGTGAGGACATGCTGGGTCTCGCTGCCCAGCAGCAGGCGCTTGATGCCCTTGCGTCCGTGCGAGGCCATGACGATCAGGTCACATTTGTGTTTTTTGGCGGCGGCCATGATGGACTCGGCCACAAAGTCCGAGCGGGTGATTGCGGTCTTGACCTTGACGCCTGCGGCCTGTGCGGTTTTTTCGACAGCACTCACGATGGCCTGGCCGTCTTCGGCCCATTTTCTCTCGATACGGCCGACATCCTCGCTGGAGATGGACACGCCGCCCTCGAAATAACTCATGGGGTACCGCGGAACCACGTTGAGCGCCACCAGACTGGCGCCGGTGGCCGCCGCGAGCTCGATCGCGCTGCGAACGGCTTTTTTCGAGAGGGTGGACCCGTCGGTGGTGACAAGAATGCGCTGGTACATGTCTGACTCCCTGTGGATGGACTGAACTGGAATGGAGCTTAAGCCAGCCGCCGCCTGCTCCGCTTTGATCCATGTCAACTCCTGCCGCCTCTGCGCTGGTTAGCCTCAAGCATGACCGCTGTCCTTGCTCTTTCCGGCACTGAAGAGACCCTTGCCCTGGTCGGCGCTGCGGCGCGCCGGGCAGCCTTGGACGACCCTGCGGAATGGACTGGCTTCAGCCGACCCGTGGCCGGGCGTGAGGGCTGGTGGGAGTCCTACCTGTCGATCAGCGGCATGTATTGCGCGGCCTGCTCGCTCACCGTGGAGCAGGTGTTGTGCGGCCTGCCCGGTGTGGACGGCGTGCAGGTCAATGGCGCCACGGCCACGGCGCGCCTGATCTGGCAAGACGGTGTTAGCCGGCCCTCCGCCTGGATAGGCGCCCTGCAGGGCGCCGGGTACGGCGCCCTGCCGGCCGGCGACATGTTGTCTGCGGCGCCGCGCCTGCAGGCGCAACGCCTGCTGCTGTGGCGCTGGCTGGTGGCCGGGTTCTGCATGATGCAGGTGATGATGTATGCCACGCCGGCCTATGTGGCTGCGCCTGGCGAGATCACGCCGGACATGCAGGCTTTGCTGCGCTGGGCATCCTGGGTTCTGACCCTGCCGGTCTTGCTGTTTTCCTGTACGCCGTTTTTCTCGTCGGCATGGCGCGACTTGCGGCATCGGCGTATCGGCATGGATGTGCCGGTGGCGCTGGGCATCCTGATTGCCTTCGGCGCCAGTTCGGCCGCCACCTTCGATCCGGCCTCGGTCTGGGGTGCAGAGGTCTGGTACGACTCGGTCACCATGTTTGTGTTTTTCCTGCTGTCGGGCCGGCTGCTCGAGCAGCGCCTGCGTGATAGCACCGCCGGTTCGCTTGAAGCGCTGATGCGCCGCCTTCCGGACAGCGTGGAGCGGCAGGCCGCAGACGGCGGCTTCGAGCGCGTGGCGGTCCGGCGCCTGCTCCCCGGCGACCTGATCCGGGTGTTGCCCGGCGAGGTGATCCCTGCCGACGGCCTGGTGACGGCCGGAGAAAGCCGCGTCGATGAAGCCTTGCTGACCGGCGAGTCCACGCCCTTGCGGCGCGCAGCGGGCAGCGCCGTGATCGCCGGCAGCCACAACCTGAGCGGCATGCTGCTGCTGCGGGTCGGCTGCGTCGGACCCGAGACGCGTTATGCCGCCATGTTGGGACTGATGGAGCAGGCCTCGGTGCAGAAGCCAGCCATCGCGCAGATGGCCGACCGCATCGCCAGCCCGTTTCTGCTCGGCGTGCTGCTGGCCAGCGCGGCGGCGGCGCTTTGGTGGTGGCCGCTCGATCCGGCACACGCCATCAGCGTGGCGGTGGCGGTGCTGATCGTCACCTGCCCCTGCGCGCTGTCGCTGGCGACACCGGCTGCCACCCTGGCCGCAGCCGGCGCACTGGCACGCCGGGGCGTGATGGTGCGCCGCCTGCAGGCGTTCGAAGCCTGCGCGGCCGTGGACACCGTGGTGTTCGACAAAACCGGCACGCTGACCGAGGACCGCATGAAGGTGGTACGGGTGTTTGCGCCTGCCGGCGCGGATACCACTGCCATGGGAATGCTGGCGGCGGCGCTGGGCCGCCAGTCCATGCATCCGCTGTCGCGCGCGATCGCAGACAGTTTCGCCGCAGACGGGATGTTGGTCACGGAGGTGGAGGAGGTCGCGGGCGGCGGCGTGCGGGCCAGGGTCACCCCGTTCGATGGCGGCGCGCCGCGCACCCTGTGTCTCGGTTCTGCGGCCTTCTGCGGTTTTCCTGCTGCTGCGCGGCAGTCCGCCGGGCCGCAGGTGCATCTGGCCGATGCACATCAGTGGCTGGCCAGTTTCGAGCTCGACGAAGGCCTGCGGCCGGATGCGGCAGGGGCCGCCCAGGCGCTGCTTGCGCAGGGTTGCCGGGTTGAGCTGCTGTCGGGCGACCAGCAGGGTGCGGTCACGCGCCTGGGGGCGCGCGCGGGCGTAACACACTGCTTCGGCGCGCATTCGCCGGAGGGCAAGCTGGCCCATGTGCGGCAGTTGCAGCAGGCCGGCCGCCGCGTACTCATGGTCGGCGATGGCATGAATGACGGGCCGGTGCTGGCGCGCGCCGATGTGTCCATCGCCATGGGCCAGGCCGTACCACTGGCGCAGGCCAAGTCCGACTTCGTGGTGCTGGGTGGCCAGTTGTCGGCGGTGCCCGCGCTGCTGCACCTGGCCCGCCGCACTCGCAGCGTCGTGCGGCAGAACCTGGCCTGGGCCGCGCTGTACAACGCCGTGTGTGTGCCGCTGGCCATCGCAGGCCTGATGCCGCCCTGGCTGGCGGGTCTCGGCATGGCCGCCAGCTCGCTGCTGGTGGTGCTCAATTCGGCACGCCTGTCGCGCTCACCATCCGGAGACTGAATGGACATCCTGTTTTTGCTGATTCCCTTCTCGGTGGTGTTGGCGCTGCTGATCATGGTCGCGCTCGGCTGGGCGGTGTGGCGTGGACAGTTCGAATCGCTGGAGCCCGAAGGCGAGCGCATTCTGGATTCGGATTGACCTGCATCAAGCCGCAGGCCCTCTGCGGACCGGACACTGGGAGCGTCAAGAAAAAGGTGCTTCATGAACGATCAAACAACAATCCCGGCGGCCATGTACCACGATACCGCTGTCCGGCAATTTGCCCTGATGTCGGTGGTGTGGGGGGTGGTCGGCATGTTGGTCGGCGTCATCATCGCCTCGCAACTGGCCTGGCCTGAACTCAACTTCGGCATCTCCTGGCTCAGCTACGGCCGCTTGCGGCCGCTGCACACCAACGCGGTGATTTTTGCCTTTGGCGGCTGCGCGCTGATGGCGACCAGTTTTCATGTGGTCCAGCGCACCTGCCAGGTGCGGCTGTTCGCGCCGGCGCTCGCCTCATTTGTATTCTGGGGCTGGCAGGCGGTGATTGTCGGCGCGGCGATCAGCCTGCCGCTGGGTTACACCACCGGCAAGGAGTATGCCGAGCTCGAATGGCCCATCGACATCCTGATCACGCTGGTCTGGGTCTCCTACGCCATCGTGTTTTTCGGCACCATCGGCACTCGCAAGGTCCGCCACATTTATGTGGCCAACTGGTTTTACGGCTCCTTCATCATTGCGGTGGCCTTGCTGCACATCGTCAACAGCGCGGCCATTCCAGCCGGGTGGATGAAAAGCTACTCGGCCTATGCCGGCGTGCAGGACGCCATGGTGCAGTGGTGGTACGGCCACAATGCCGTCGGCTTCTTCCTGACCGCAGGCTTTCTGGGCATGATGTATTACTACATCCCCAAGCAGGCCGGCCGGCCGGTGTATTCCTACCGCCTGTCCATCGTCCACTTCTGGGCGCTGATCTTCACCTACATGTGGGCCGGTCCTCACCACCTGCACTACACCGCCTTGCCGGACTGGACCCAGTCCATCGGCATGGTGTTTTCGCTGATCCTGCTGGCGCCCAGCTGGGGCGGCATGATCAACGGCGTGATGACACTGTCGGGCGCCTGGCACAAGCTGCGCACCGACCCCATCCTGCGTTTCCTGATCGTGGCGCTGTCCTTCTACGGCATGGCCACCTTCGAGGGCCCGATGATGTCGGTCAAGACCGTCAACGCGCTGAGCCACTACACCGACTGGACCGTGGGCCATGTGCACGCCGGCGCGCTGGGCTGGGTCGGGCTGATCACCATGGGATCGCTGTATTACCTGATTCCCCGCATGTACGGCCGCACCACCATGTACAGCATCAAGGCCATCGAGTTCCATTTCTGGGTGTCCACCATCGGCATCGTGCTCTACATCGCCGCGATGTGGATTGCCGGCGTGATGCAGGGCCTGATGTGGCGCTCGATCAATGGCGACGGCACGCTGACCTACACCTTTGTCGAGAGCGTGAAAGCCACCTACCCCTACTACGTGGTCCGTCTGCTGGGCGGCTTGCTGTATCTGGGCGGCATGCTGGTGATGGCCTGGAATGTCTGGATGACCGTGCTGTCCGGCAAGAAGGCCGATGCGCCCATCCCCCTGCTGTCCGCCGCCGCTGCCTGAGGAAAAAAACAATGAGCGCCAATACCCCCGACAAAAAGCCCGGCTTCTCGCACGAGAAGATCGAAACCAACAACCTGCTGATGATCGTGCTGATCCTGCTGGTGGTCGCCATCGGCGGCCTGGTGGAAATCGTTCCGCTGTTCTTCCAGAAATCGACCACGCAACCGATCACCGGCATGTTGCCGCCGACCTCGCTGCAGGTGCTGGGCCGCGACGTTTACGTGCGGGAGGGCTGCTACAACTGCCATTCGCAGATGATCCGGCCGTTTCGCGCCGAGACGCTGCGTTACGGCCACTACTCGGTGGCCGGTGAATTTGTCTATGACCATCCCTTCCAGTGGGGCAGCAAACGCACCGGGCCGGACCTGCATCGCGTCGGCGGCAAGTACAGCGACGAGTGGCACCGCCTGCACCTGGTCAACCCGCGCGACCTGGTGCCCGAGTCCAACATGCCGGCCTACCCCTGGCTGGAGAAGGCGCCACTCAGCGGAGCCGAAGCCGCCACCCACATGCGTGCGCTGCGCAAGGTCGGCGTGCCCTTCACCGACGAACAGATCGCCGCCGCGCCGGCCGACATCAAGGGCAAGACCGAGATGGACGCGCTGGTCGCCTACCTGCAATCGCTTGGCCTCGCGCTGAAATAAGGAGCCGGACATGGACATCACCACCTTGCGCATCGCGGCCACGCTGGCCTCGTTTGTCACCTTCATCGGCATTCTCGTCTGGGCCTTTGCACGCCGCAATACCCAGGGTTTCGACGAAGCGGCCCGCCTGCCTTTTGAACAGGATTGAGAAAGCACCATGAGCGATTTCGTCAATAACTTCTGGTCGCACTATGTGACCGTCCTGACCGTCGTCAGCATCCTGGCCTGCGCCCTGTTGTTATGGCTGACAGCGCGTGTGCGCGCCAAACCCAGCGCCGACAACACCACCGGCCATGTCTGGGACGAAGACCTGCGCGAAGCCAACAACCCGATGCCGCGCTGGTGGATGGGCCTGTTCGTGCTGACCATCGTGTTCGGGCTCGGCTACCTGGTGGCTTACCCCGGCCTGGGCAGTTATCAGGGCGAACTCGGCTGGAGCACCGAGGGCGAATACGCGAAGGACATCGCTGCCGCCAAGCGCGAGCTCGAACCCGTCTACGCCGCCTACACGGCATTGCCGGCAGACAAGGTGGCGGCCGACCCTTCGGCCATGGCCATCGGCCAGCGGCTGTTCCTGAACAACTGTGCCCAGTGCCACGGCTCCGACGGCCGCGGCAGCAAGGGCTTCCCGAACCTGACCGACGGCGACTGGCTGTATGGCGGTGCGCCGGAAAAAATCAGCGAGACCATCCACAAGGGACGTATCGGCGTGATGCCGCCCATGGGCGCAGCCGTAGGCACGCCCGACGACGTCAAAAACCTCGCCAACTACGTGCTGAGCCTGTCGGGCAGCCCGCATGACTCGCTGCGCGCCGGTCTGGGCAAGAGCAAGTTCACTGCCTGCGCTGCCTGTCACGGCGTAGGCGGCGCCGGCAATCCTGCGCTGGGCGCGCCCAACCTGACCGACAAGGTCTGGCTGCACGGGTATGGCCAGGAAGCCATCATTGCCATGATCAACACTGGCAAGACCAACCAGATGCCGGCGCAGCAGGGCCGCCTCACCGATGCCCAGATCCACGTGCTGGCGTCCTATGTCTGGGGCTTGTCCGGCAAGCCGGCGCCGGTCCGCTGAGCCCGGCACCCGCTGATTCCATGCCCGACGTCACGCCGCCTCCGCGCAAGGTTTTCCCTATCACCCCTGTGGCGTCGGGGGAGGATGCCGGCAGCGCGCTTTACGCGGCGCACCGCAAAATTTACCCCCGCACGATCCAGGGCCTGTTTGCACGCTGGCGCTGGGCCATGGTGTTCCTGACGCAACTGGTGTTCTACGGCCTGCCCTGGCTGGAGTGGGGCCAGCGCCAGTCGGTGCTGTTTGACCTGGCAGCGCGGCGCTTTTACATCTTCGGGCTGGTGCTGTACCCGCAGGACCTGATTTACCTGACCGGACTGCTGGTGGTGTCGGCGCTGTCGCTGTTCCTGTTCACCGCGGTCGCCGGCCGCCTCTGGTGCGGTTATGCCTGCCCGCAGACGGTGTACACCGAAATCTTCATGTGGGTGGAGCAAAAGATCGAGGGCAACCGTGTGGCGCGCATGCGGCTCGACGGCGAGCCCTTTTCAGCCGAGAAGCTGGTCAAAAAGTGGTTCAAGCACATCGTGTGGCTGGGCATCGCCCTGTGGACCGGCTTCACCTTTGTCGGTTACTTTTCGCCGATCCGCGAACTCGGCATGGAATTCCTGCAGACTGGCATGAGTTCATGGGAGATCTTCTGGGTGCTGTTCTACGGCCTGGCCACCTATGGCAATGCCGGTTTCATGCGTGAGCAGGTCTGCAAGTACATGTGCCCCTACGCCCGTTTCCAGGGCGCGATGTTTGACCGTGACACGCTGATCGTCAGTTATGACACGGTACGCGGCGAGCCGCGCGGCTTGCATGCCAAAGGCAGCGACCCGCGCGCCCAGGGCCTGGGCGACTGCATAGCCTGCGACCTGTGCGTGCAGGTGTGTCCGACCGGCATCGACATCCGCGACGGCCAGCAATACGAATGTATCGGTTGCGGCCTGTGCATCGACGCCTGCGACACCGTGATGGACCGCATGGCCACGCCGCGCGGCCTGGTTCGTTACGCGACCCAAAACAGCATGGCTGGGCGCTGGACGCCGGCGCAGGTGTTGCGCCGGGTGTTGCGGCCGCGGGTGCTGCTTTACGGCGGCGTGCTGGCCATCCTGTGCATCGGCCTGCTGGCCAGCCTGGTGGTGCGCACGCCGCTCAAGGTCGACGTGGTGCGTGACCGTGCCGCGCTGGCCCGTATTGCCGAGGGCGGTCAGCTTGAAAACGTCTACCGCTTGCAGCTCATGAACGCCACCGAGCAGACCCAGCGCTACAGCCTGGTCGCCAGCGGCCTGCCCGGACTGGTGCTGCTGCCGGCAGAGCCGGTGGAAGTGGCGCCTGCCGAGTCGCGTTGGGTGGTGGTGCGTTTGCAGATACCTTACGGCAGCGCGGCGGCCGGTTCGCACGCCGTCCATTTCGATGTGCATTCGGCCGATGGGCGCTCGCAGGTGTCGGAAAAAGCGGCCTTCATGGTGCCGCGATGAAACTTCTGGAGACGGGATGACAACTCAAAAATCAATCGCAGACAGCTCAGCCGACAGTGGCCCCTGGTGGAGGTATCCCCTGGTCTGGATGGTGATCGCCGGGCCGGCCGCAGTGGTGGTGGCCGGTTTTGCAACCCTGTGGCTGGCGATACGCACGCCCGATCCCGTCATCGCCGGTGATTACTATCGCCGCGGCATGGAGATCAACCAGACCCTAGCCCGTGACAAGTCGCTGGCACCGGCGCAGCAGGGGCGCAATCACGCGGCCACACCGGCGCCTGCCGGGGCCCGTCCGCCCGCAGCGCAATAACAGGAGACTGCCATGTCAGGCCGAAAAATCATGTCCATTGCCTGGCCCGCCTTTCTGGGGGCCTGCCTGCTTGAGCTCTTGGTGTTCGGCCTGGTGGACCCGCAGGATGTGCACCTTCCGGGCCAGCCGCCCGGCGGGTCGCGCCAGGCGGTCTACACCGCCGCCTTCTTCGCGTTCTGGGGGGTCTGCATGGCTTCCAGCGCGCTGACGGCGCTGCTGGAGGTGCCGCCCGCAGAGGTCGACAAGCTACCAGTCCGCTGAGACCTGCCGACCCAGCCTGTATTTCAAGCGCGCGACGCTATATAAATCATAGCTATTCGCGCTTGCTGGACAAGCGCTGGGGGCACTTTCCACCAGAAATGCCGGTCGCAGGACCTAGCCCGCGCTGCGGCGGCTGCGTGTGCTGCCGTACAGAGGCAGGGACCTGGCCTGGCTGTAAGATGCGCGCACCCTTGCGAAGAAACGTGCCGTGCCCCATTCCCCCCTTGTCCATGCCGACCGTGCTGCCGCTTCGCAGCGTTCGGGGGCCTTTGCGCTCGCGGGCGTGGCCGCGTTGACCGTGCTGGCGGCGCTGGCCACGGTCGCAGGCTGGCAGTCCCCGGCGGCGCCGCTGATCGTGCTGGTGCTGGCAGCCGTCACTGCGGGTTTCGCTTTTCTCCACGCGAGCCGCGAAGTGGTGCAGCGCCGCTCAAGCGGGCGCGCCCTGGAAGGCGCCGCGGCCCGGCTGGCCGGCCTGCTCGACTCCGCCATGGACGCCATCATCACGGTGGACAGCGGGCAGCGCATCGTGCTCTACAACCGCGCCGCCGAAAAAATCTTCGGCTGGCCCAGCGAGCAGGCCCTTGGTGAACGGCTCGACAAGCTGATGCCGGAACGGTTTCGGGGTGGCCATGCAGAGCAAGTCCGGCGTTTTGGCACCATGGGCACCACGTCGCGTCGCATGGGCGACGGTACCGTTTTGTACGGGAAGCGCGCCGGCGGGGAGGAGTTCCCGATGGAAGCCTCGATCTCCCAGCTCGACACCGCCGATGGAAAATTGTTCACCGTGATCCTGCGCGACGTGACGGAACGCGCCCGCGCCCGCGAGGAACTCAGCGCATTTGCCTCCGAAGCGCACGCGATTCTGGAGGGCGAGAAAACCCGCATCGCGCGCGAACTGCACGACGAACTGGCGCAATCGCTGACGGCGTTGAAGATGGACACGATCTGGGTGCGTGACAACTTTCCGGCCGACGGGCGGGCGGCCGCTGCCAAGCTCGCCGACATGCTGGGCATGCTGGACGCGACGGTGGCTGCCACCCGGCGCATTGCCGCCGACCTGCGGCCCTTGATGCTGGACGACCTCGGCCTGGTGCCGGCCGTCGAGTGGCTGGTGCAGAACTTCGGGCAGCGTACCGGGGTTGCCTGCACCCTCACCGTGGACGAGGACGTGGAACTGCATGAGCCGTATGCGACCGCGGTATTTCGCATCGTGCAGGAATCGCTGGCCAATGTGGCCAAACATGCGGCTGCCTCGGAGGCCCAGGTTCGCATCGACCGGGCCCCCGGTAGCATCGTGCTGCAGGTCCGCGACAACGGCCGGGGCTTTCTGACGGAGACGCCGCGCAAACCCTACTCACTCGGTCTGATGGGCCTGCGCGAACGCACGCACCTGCTCAAGGGAAGCATCAACATAGCCAGCCAGCAGGGGCAGGGGACCTGCATTGATGTGCATATTCCGGTCGTTGAAACCGGGGCCCCCTCATGATCCGGATCGTGATCGCCGACGACCATGCCATCGTCCGCGAAGGCCTCAAGCGCATTGTTTCCTCAGTCGACGGCATGGACGTGGCCGGTGAGGCCGCTGACGGCAACGAGGTCATGCAGCGCGTGCGCGAAATGGAGTTCGACGTGTTGATGCTGGACTTGTCCATGCCCGGCCGCAGCGGCATGGAGTTGATCAAGCTGGTGCGCGCGGAAAAACCGAAATTGCGCATCCTGGTCCTGAGCATGCACCAGGAATTGCAGTACGCCGTGCGCGCCATCAAGTCAGGCGCCAGTGGCTACCTCACCAAGGAAAGCGCGCCCGCGCAGCTTGAGCAGGCCCTGCGCAAGATCGCGGCGGGCGGCGCCTTCATCAGCACCGAGGTGGCCGAGCAACTGGCCCTGGGCGCGATGCCGGGCGGCGAGGCCTCGCCGCAGGAAAGCCTGTCCAATCGCGAGTTCGAGGTGTTCCGGCTGCTGGTGGACGGCGTGACCGTCACCGACATCGCCGGGCGGCTGAACCTGTCAGTCAAGACGGTCAGCACGCACAAGGCGAACCTGATGCAGAAGATCGGTGTGAGCAACCAGAGCGAGCTGATCCGTTATGCGCTCCGGCACGGGCTGACCGACCTGCTGTGACGCCCCGCTCCTAGGACGATTCCCAGGACGCCTCGGCCATCACCGAGGGCATTTTCGGACACCGGGGCGCCGATTCCCGGCAGCCGCCTATGGCTGGCGGAAGCTCAAGCCGCGACAGTTGAGCCATGTCCCAGCCCAGTCCTCGCCCCCTGAAGGTGTTCCATGTCGACGACTCGCCGCTGATGCGCGAACGTGTCGCCGACCTCCTGGACAGCAGAGCGATGGCGGTGGTAGGCCATGCTGGAACGCCGCAGTACGCGATTGACGGCATCCTGGCCATACATCCCGACGTGGTGGTGCTGGATGTCCAGCTCGAGGGCGGCTCCGGCCTGCAGGTGCTGCGCGCGGTGCGCCGTATCGTGCCTGGCATTGCCTTCGTGGTCTTCAGCAACCACTCCGAACCGGCGTACCGCAAGCGTTACCTCGATGAGGGGGCCAAGGCCTTCCTCGACAAAAGCACCGAATTCCGCCAGCTGGCACGGGCTGTCGTACAGGCCGCCCCGGCGCTCACGCACTGATTCCCGAGATCCCCCCAGGAGAACAAGCATGTCCATCGCCGCCCCCGAAGCCCTGTCAGCGTCCAGGATTTCTGCACGTTCCTCTAGCGCTGCGTGCGCCGCCCCGGCGCCGCTGGTGACGCATTGCTCCAAATGCCACCTGCGCGACCTGTGCTTGCCCTGCGGCATGAACGGCGGCGATGTAGAACGCCTGGACAGCCTGATGTTCGGCCGGCGCAAGATCCTGGCGGGGCAAACGCTGTACCGCGAGGGTGATCGCTTCCAGTTCATTTATGCGGTGCGCAGCGGGACCTTCAAGTCCAGCCTGCTGCTGGCCGATGGGCGTGAGCAGGTCGGCGGGTTCTATATGGCTGGTGAATTGATGGGGCTGGACGGCGTGGCCCACGGCGCGCATGCCAGCAGCACGATTGCCCTGGAAGACGCCGAAGTCTGCTCCATCCCGTACACCCACTTCACCGAGATGGCCGCCGCCAATTCCGGCATGCAGCATGTGGTCAGCCGGCTCATGAGCCGCGAGATCGTGCGCGAGCACAGCCTGATGGTGCTGCTGGGCAGCATGAATGCCGAGGAACGCCTCGCAGCGTTTTTGCTGAACCTCTCGCAGCGCCTGAAGGCGCGCGGTTATTCAGCCAGCGAGTTCCATCTGCGGATGACGCGCGCCGAGATCGGCAGCTACCTCGGCATGACGCTGGAGACTGTGAGCCGCACCTTTTCCGCCTTCCAGCAGCAGCGATTGCTGGAGGTTGACAAGCGGCATATCCGCATCGTTGACATCGAAGGCCTGAACCGCTCCTTCACAAGCCGTGTGCATTGACTGCCTTGCCTGCAGTTCGCTGACGGACACAACAACTGGACAAGGAGCATTGCGATGACATCACCGTTTGAGTGGGATTGGCTGGACCCGAGAAAAGTCGTCAACCTGGCAGAGCTTTCGCTGTCGAGCGGCATGAGCGCTGTCGATCTGGGTGAGCTGGTGGATTATGGTGCGCTGATCCCGCTGGAGTCCGCACAGCCCGGACCGGTTTTCAGTGCCGAATGCGCGAGGCCCCTGAGCAAGGCTTGCAGGCTGCGTGCGGATTTTCACCTGGACATTTTCACGGTGGTGCTGCTGCTCGGCTACCTGACCCGTATCGAGGTGCTGGAACGGCAGGCGCGCAACCGGTTCTCCGTCGTTCACTGACCGCAGCGCGCGCAAGCCTGGCGGATCGCTGCTTTCAGGCGCTGGCCTTGCGCGCAGGATGCTGCCCCAGCCATTCGAACAGCCACATGCCCGCCAGCATGGCCAGCACAAAAATGATTGCTTTGGGCTGGCCGCTGCCCGCCGATACGATGGCCGGACCGGGACAAAATCCGGCCAGGCCCCAGCCTGCGCCAAACAGCAGGCTGCCGCCCAGCAAGCGCCGGTCAATGTCGCGTGCGGCCTGCAGGTGCAGGGCGCCGCCCAGAAAGGTCGTGCTGCGTCTTCTGGCCAGCGCGAAGGCAAACACGCCGACGAAGATGGCGCCACCCATGACCAGCGCCAGCGAAGGATCCCAGGCGCCGAAGAGGTCCAGGAAGCCGATGACCTTGCCGGGGTCGGTCATGCCGGAGACGATCAGGCCGATGCCGAAGATCAGTCCGATCACGAATTCGGAAATGCGGTGTTTCATGAACTCATCCCTTTCAAAACTCAGGCCCCGAGCAGGTGGCGCGCAGCGAAAACAGTGGCAAAACCTGCCCCCATGAAAACCAGCGTGGCCACCAGCGAACGCGGGGACAGGCGTGACAGGCCGCAGACGCCGTGGCCACTGGTGCAGCCCGAGCCGTAGCGGGTGCCGATGCCGACCAGCAGGCCGGCGATCACGACCACGCCCCAGCCGGCGTCAATGCGCGCTTCGATGGGGCCGGCGATCAGCAGGTAAAGCAGCGGTGCCGCCAGCAGGCCCAGCACAAAGGACAGGCGCCAGCCCGTGTCGCCCGGTGTCGGCCGCAACAGGCCAGCGATGATGCCGCTGATGCCCAGAATGCGTCCGTTTACCAGAATGAAAAGGGCGGCGGCCAGGCCCAGCAGGAGACCGCCGGCCAGTGCGGTCCAGGGCGTGAAATGGGTCCAGTCGATGCTCATGGTTTCTTCCTGTCGGCGGGTCGGCAAAATTGTTCATAAAGCACGGCCATCACGGCCAGCGCTTGCGGGCTGTCGATGCGGTAAAAAATGCTTTTTCCTTCGCGGCGCGTGCCGACCAGCCCCTCATCACGCAACACGCCGAGCTGCTGCGACAGCGTGGGCTGGGTGATGCCGACCAATCCTTCGAGCTCGCTGACCCGCATTTCCCCCTGGGCCAGCTGGCACATCAGCAGCAGCCTCGCCGGGTTGGCCAGGGCCTTCAGCAAGCGGCCGGCCTGCTCTGCGGAACTGCGCAGCCCGTCGATGTCCATGCGGTTGGCGTCTGGCGCAAGCTCGTGTTTCATGGTGATCCGGAAAATTAATAATATACTTTATCACATTATGTATAAAAATATAATGTAAATTTGAAACACCGACAGAAAGCTGCCATGAACCCCACCGTGAAAAGTTTTTTCGACCCGGCCACCTGGACGGTCAGTCATGTGGTTTATCAAAAGGAAAACCCGGCCTGTGCCGTCATCGATTCGGTGCTGGACTACGATCCCAAGTCCGGGCGCACCCGTACCGGCTCGGCCGACAGGCTGGTCGCGTTTGTCCGGGAAAAGCAGCTGCGAGTGGACTGGATACTGGAAACCCACGCCCACGCCGATCACTTGTCGGCAGCGCAATACCTGCGGCGCGAGCTGGGCGGAAAAATTGCCATGGGCGCAGCCATCACCGATGTGCAGAAGGTCTTTGCCGGCATCTTCAACTTTGAGGCCGGGTTCCGTCCGGACGGCCACCAGTTCGACAAGTTGTTGCAGGAGGGGGAAATTTTTGCCATCGGCGCGCTGGAAGCCGAAGCGATGTCGGTGCCCGGCCACACGCCGGCCTGCATGGCCTACCGCATCGGCGACGCCGTGTTTGTCGGAGACACGCTGTTCATGCCCGACGTCGGCACGGCGCGCTGCGACTTTCCCGGCGGCGACGCGCACGCCCTGTACCGGTCCATGCGTAAATTGCTGAGCCTGCCGGCTGAAACACGCCTGTTCATGTGCCACGACTATCCACCGGAAGGACGCCAGCCTGCGTGGCAAAGCAGCGTGGCCGCGCAGCGGGCAACCAACATTCACATCCACGAGGGCGTGGGTGAAGAGGAATTCGTGGCAATGCGCAGCGCGCGCGATGCCACGCTGGAAATGCCGGTGCTGATCCTGCCTTCAGTGCAGATCAATATTCGGGCCGGCGAGATGCCCCCGCCGGACGACAACGGGGTGTCCTACCTGAAAATCCCGCTGAACGCCCTGTGAGCACGGCCGTCAGCCGCAGACCGTATCAGCGGCGTGGCGCGGGGCAGGAGTTGATGCCCAGCAGGCTGTAGAGCGGGCACAGACCGATGGCCCCGGTCAGCAGCGGAACCACGCCGATATAGCCCCAGAGCCCCACTGTGCCGGTGGCGGCCAGGCCAATCAGAACCAGACCTGCAACTACGCGCAGGCCGCGGTCTATTGCGCCTTCATTGACTTTCATGTTGTTTCCTTTGACTTTGGGCCGCGTATCGCGGCAAGTCCAGCTTAGGACCTCGTCCCTTGTCTCGCACTGACATGGATCAAACAGCGTTCGTCATGTCGCCCGTCCAGGGCCAATAGCTCAGCGCGAAAATGACCAGCAACACCGTCGCCAGGTTGATCACCAGGCCATCAAAGGGTGGCGCCGAAGAGTGAACCCGCTGCCGCTGTGATGCCCATGGCGAGCGCGCCCCAGAACGTCACCCGCCAGGCGCCAGCCAGCACTGGAGCGCCGCCCGCCCGCGCAGCGACCACCCCCAGCACCGCCAGAAAAACCAGTGAGGTGGCCGGTATCCAGACCATCAGGCCCTGTGCCGGTGCCAGCGCGGTGGCCGCCAGCGGCAGCGCCGCTCCCACGGCAAAGCTCGCGGCCGATGCCAGGGCGGCCTGCACCGGGCGGGCGCTGAAGGCCTCGGAAATGCCGAGCTCGTCGCGTGCGTGGGCGCCCAGCGCGTCGTGGCGCGTCAACTGGTCGGCAACTTGCGCTGCAAGAACGCCGTCAAGTCCTCGCTTGACGTAGATGGCCGTGAGTTCGCGTTGCTCTGCCTCGGGAGCGTGCTGAAGTTCGGCGCGTTCACGCGCCAGGTCCGCGCGCTCGGTATCGGCCTGTGAATGGACCGACACGTATTCACCCGCCGCCATCGACATGGCTCCCGCCACCAGGCCCGCCAGACCCGTCAGCAGCAGGCTGCGGGGCTCGGGGTTTGCTGCAGCCACGCCAACGATCAGGCTGGCTGTGGAGACAATGCCGTCGTTGGCGCCCAGCACGGCGGCGCGCAGCCAGCCGATGCGTGCGGTTCGGTGGCGTTCCAGGTGTCGCATGGCGTGTCCTTTGTGTGAGGCAAGCGCAGGCGCGCTATCCACGAGCCGGCCGTCCAACTCGTGCGGGCTTCCCCGATGGCGTGATCGACAGGCCTGTCAAGCCTCAATGATCACCTTCAGTGCTTTGGTATCGGCTGCCTTGCCGAAGGTATCGTAAGCCTGAAGGATGTCGGTCAACTTGAAACGGTGCGTGATGAGCTGCGCTGCATCGATGCGTTTGGACTGCACCGTTTTGAGCAGCATCGGGATGGAAAAAGTGTCCACCAGCCCGGTGGTGATGGTCACGTTGTGCGACCACAGCTTTTCGAGATGCAGGTCGGCCTTCACCCCATGGACGCCGACGTTGGCCACGGTACCGCCGGGCGCGACGATGTCGGTGCACAACTCGAAGGTCGCGGGGATGCCGACGGCCTCAATGGCCGTGTCAACCCCCCTGCCACTTGTCAGTTGCATGACCTTTTCTGCCGCCTTGCCGTCGGTGCTGTTGATCGTGATGGTTGCACCGAAGCGTTTGCTCACGGCCAGCCGGTTGTCGTCCAGATCAACCATGATGATTTCTGACGGCGAATAGAGCTGCGCAGTGAGCAGGGCCGCCAGGCCGATCGGGCCGGAGCCGACGATGGCCACAGTGGAGCCGGGCTGAATTTTGCCGTTGAGCACACCACACTCGAAACCGGTTGGCAGGATGTCGCTCAACATCACCAGTGCTTCTTCATCGGCGCCCGCAGGAATCGGGTAGAGGCTGGTGTCGGCGTGGGGAATCCGCACAAATTCGGCTTGCGTGCCGTCGATACGGTGGCCCAGTATCCAGCCGCCCGTTGTGCAATGCGAATACATGCTTTTCCTGCAGTACTCGCAGCGGCCGCAGGCGCTGATGCACGAGATCAGAACCCGGTCGCCCGGCTTGAAGCTGGTGACGCCGGTGCCCACCGAATCGACGATTCCCACGCCTTCATGGCCCAGTACCGTGCCGGGTTTGCAGGTCGCAACATCGCCCTTGAGGATATGCAGGTCGGTGCCGCAGATGGTGGTTCGGGTGACCCTGATGATCGCGTCGCCCGGCACCTGCAAAACCGGTTTGTTGCGGTCTTCGAGGGCTTTTTGACCGGGGCCGTTGTAGACGAGGGCTCGCATGAGGGTTCCTTGATGAGTGGCCGGTTTGACCATCGCCTACGTTAGGTGCGTGGGGAACACGTGTCTGTTCGTTTCCGTACCCATTTGCGTGGCTGAGGCGCGGGGTCTGGCCGTGGAAGGCCCCTGATGACTCTTTGTCAAATTGTGCGGCGCGCGGCCAGGGGACGCTTGATCCACATCAAGGGTTCACGCGCAGGGACACGGCACAGTCAGCCATCACCATGAAATACCTGCCATGACCTCTGCCATGCCCGCCGTGTTGCCCGCGTTGCTGCAACGATTCGACATTCCCGGGCCGCGTTACACGTCCTACCCGACGGCCGATCGTTTTGTCGAGGCCTTCAGCGCGGCTGACTATGGGCAGGCGCTTGTCCAGCGGCGGACGGGTGCCAGCACGCCGCTTTCGCTGTACGTGCATATCCCGTTTTGCGAGTCGCTGTGTTACTACTGCGCCTGCAACAAGATCATCACCAAACACCACAGCCGGTCGGCCGGCTACCTGCGTTATCTGGGCCGGGAAATCGACCTGCATACAGCGCAACTTGGGCAGGGTCAGGCCGTGACGCAGCTTCACCTGGGCGGCGGCACCCCCACCTTTCTGTCCGACGATGAACTCAGGGCGTTGATGGCCATGCTCAGGCGCAGCTTCACGCTGGCGCCGGACGGGGAGTATTCCATCGAGGTCGACCCGCGGACCGTGGATGCGGCGCGGCTGCACACCCTCGCGGGTCTCGGCTTCAACCGGCTGAGTTTTGGCGTGCAGGATTTTGACCCTGATGTGCAGAAGGCGGTGCATCGCATTCAGCCCTTCGAACAGGTCAGCGCGTTGATGGCGCAGGCGCGCGAACTCGACTTCGACTCCATCAATGTCGACCTGATCTACGGGCTGCCGCTGCAGACGCCTGAGTCCTTTGCACGCACGCTGGGGCAGGTGCTTCAATTGCGGCCAGACCGCATTGCGCTGTATGCCTACGCGCATTTGCCCGAGCGGTTCAAGCCGCAGCGGCGGATTCATTCGGCCGACCTGCCGGGTGCGGGCGCCAAGCTGGCCATGCTGGCTCAGTCGCTGGCTGCTTTTCAGGAAGCGGGTTACGTCTACATCGGCATGGACCATTTCGCACTGCCGAATGACGCGCTGGCCGTGGCCAAGCGCCAGGGCAGGCTGCACCGCAACTTTCAGGGCTACAGCACCCAGCCCGACTGCGACCTGATCGGCCTGGGGATTTCGGCCATAGGCCGCATAGGCGCGACCTATAGCCAGAATGCCAAGACCATGGACGAGTATTGTGACCGCCTGGACCAGGGCCGTCTGCCGGTGGTACGCGGCCTCGCGCTCAATCGCGACGACCTGGCGCGCCGGGCCGTGATCATGGCGCTGATGTGCCAGGGCCAGGTGATTTTTGAATCGATCGAGCAGGCCTGGCTGCTGGATTTCAGAAGTTATTTTGCGGCCGAACTTGAGGGATTGCGGGAACTCGCAGATTCCGGGTTGGTGCAACTCGACGATTCGGGCATCGAGGTCACCGCCCAGGGCTGGTTTTTTGTGCGTGCCGTGGCCATGGTGTTTGACCGCCATCTGCAGGCCGATCGCCACCGCGCAAAATTCTCACGGATCATCTGAACGGAACGGTGACCCGATGTCCACAACCCTGGCCCTGACGGCGCTGCTCATGGGGCTGGCCGGCGGTCCGCATTGCGCGGCCATGTGCGGTGCAGCCTGCGCCGGCATCTCCCGGATGGGGCCGCGCCAGGGATCGGCGTCGTCGTCGCGCGCGATATGGAGTTTCCAGGTCGGGCGGCTGCTGGGTTATTCCCTGGCTGGCGGCGCAGCGGCGCTGGCGGTGCAAAGCCTGGCCTGGCTGACCGCTAACACCGCGGCACTGCGGCCGGTCTGGACGCTGTTTCACCTGCTTGTGCTGCTCTGGGGCCTGATGTTGCTCGCGCAGGCCAGGCAGCCGGTCTGGGCCGCCAACGCGGGCCGCGCGGTGTGGTCACGCCTGCGGCCGCTGGCCACGGCGCGCGGCGGCATCTTTGCCACCGGGGCGCTGTGGGCCTTCATGCCCTGCGGCCTGCTGTATTCGGCCTTGCTGGTGGCTTCGCTGAGCGGCGGTCCGCTGGACGGCGCCCTGTCCATGGCCTTGTTCGCCGCCGGCAGCAGTGTGTCGCTGATGCTGGTGCCCTGGCTGTATGACAAGCTGCAGGACCGCGGCAACCGGCTGCGCAAGGACTGGGGTACGCGTGCGGCCGGTGGGCTGCTGGTTCTGGCGGCGGCGTGGGCCCTGTGGGCCGACGCTTTTCACCGCTTTGCCGAGTGGTGCGGCCTGGCCTGACTCAATTCTCTTCGAAGGTGCGCAAGGCGGTTCGCGCTGCGGCCAGGTCCCAGCCGGCCCAGCCGCAGCTTTTGAACAGCACCGGGCCGGCTGGCCGGGCCAGCTCGCTGCGAAGCACATCGGCCAGCGTGGCAAAGCGGCTCACGTCCAAACCTGCCTGCAGCAGGTCGCCAGCTTCGTGCAGCGCGTCGGCGGTGTCCACAAACACAGCGCCAGCCTCGGCGACATGGCGACAGAGGCTGGCGTCGAGTTCCACCATCGACGGTGTGAAGGCGCCGACCGCACTGACAAAACCATCTGCGCGTGGCAAGGCCTCCAGCACCACGCCGCTGGCGGGTGTGCAGGTCACCACCAGCGGGCAGTCGGCCAGGGCGGCGTTGGCGTCCTGCGTGACCCGCGCGCGCAGGCCCAGGGCCCGTGCGTGTGCAGCAAGCGCCTGCGCACTGGCGGGGCTGCGCGAGGCGATCACCACCTCGGTGATGCCCAGGCCTTCGGCAAAGGCCTCCAGGTGCGCCAGGCCCTGTACACCGGCGCCCACGATCAGCAGCGGGCCATCCTGGCTGGGCGCGAGCCGTTGCGCCGCGAGCAGCGACACCGCAGCGGTGCGCCTGGCCGTGACGGTCGGGCCGTCCAGAACCAGGCGGCGCGCTCCGCTGGCAATGTCAAACACCACCACGTCACCCTGGATGGTCGCGCGCGGCGTGCCGGCGTTGGCGGGTGTGAAAGTAATCAGCTTGGTGATCGCCACCTGGCGGTCCATGGCCGGCATCACAAACAGGCTCCCACCACCGGCCAGCGGCTGCACCAGCCGCTCTGGCACCTGCACGGTGTCATCGCCCAGCAATCTCATGATTTCCGCGACCAGCGCAGGGTAGGGCAGGCGGGCGGCGGTTTGCCGGGCGTCCAGCAGGGGGGATGCATCGTTCATGCCCGGATGTTAAGCCGGAAGGCGCAGGGGGCCAGGCGGTTTTCTCCTACAGCGCCTCGGGTCGTGCACCGGGTTGTCCGTCCCCTTTGACTGCCTACCATCGAGTCAGTTGTCACCAGGAGCCTTCCATGTTTTCCAGCCACTTGCCCAAAGTCCACACCGTGCCACGCGAATACATCTTTGCCGGCGCCGGGCTCTTGTTGGTGATCAGCATGTTGGTGGGTATTGCGATGGTCGCCAGTGGTCAGGTCAAAAAGGCTGAACTGCGAGAGTCCATGCTCGCCTCGCAGCGGACCGCCATGGTTCAATGCATGGAAACGCTGGGCGGTGCAGAACTGAACAAGTGCATCATCCAGGCTCAGGCTTCGCCCGAAGTGGCGGCACGCGTCACCACGCTGGCTGACAACAGCGGCAGCTTCAGCCGCAGCAACGCCGTGTCGGCCGGCTCCAGCCAGGGCCTGATGCCCGTGGCCTTCAACGCACGCCGCTGAGCCCCGCGGCGTATGCCGCAGCACTGAATGCGGTTAGCATGGCCGCCATGAAATTATCCCGTCTGTTCCAGCCGCGCAATCCCCTGTTCTGGATGATGCTGGCGCTCAACCTCCTGTCGGCCGCACTGGCCTGGATTGTGCAAAATCGCCCCTTGAACACCCTCGCCATGATCATTGTCGGGGTGTTTGCGCTGTGCAACGCGCTGATCGGCACCTGGTTGATGTGGCGTTTGGTGCGCGATGAGCCCCCGCCTAATTGAGAGCGCCCGCGCTCTGGGCGATGTCGGTGGTTGTGGCCAACGCCGCCGCAATGGCCACGCGCAGACCGCGCACCAGCTCCCCGGTGGCCATGCAGGGCTGGCCCTGTCCCGGTAACCACGGCACGTGGATAAACCCGCCCCGGGTTCCGCGCCGTGTCGCCAGCAGATGCATCAGCCCGTAAAAAACATGGTTGCAGACAAAGGTGCCTGCCGTTTGCGATACCTCGGCCGGCAGGCCTTCCCGCTGCAGCGCCTGCAGCATGGACTTGATCGGCAGGCTGGTGAAATAGGCTGCCGGGCCGCCTGCCACGACCGGGGTATCCACCGGTTGAGCGGAAGCGTTGTCGGGGATGCGTGCGTCATTGACATTGATGGCGACGCGCTCCAGCGAGATCGCGCCGCGCCCGCCGGCCTGGCCGACGCAGATGACCAGCGCGGGCCGGTGCTCACCGAGCAGGCGGTCCAGTTCCAGCAGCGAGGCATCAAACACCGTTGGCAGTTGGGCCGCCATTACCTGGTGGCCGGCGATGCGCTGGTGATGCAGGGACTGGACGGCCTGCCAGCTCGGGTTCAGGCTTTCGCCGCCAAAAGGATCAAACCCTGTTAGCAGGACGGTGAGAAGCGGCTCGGCTGCGGTGGGCGTGTGCATGGCCCTATTGTGCGCAGTTCCTGGCGCTAACATCGCTGCATGACAAATCCTGACGATGAGCTCGCCGCCGAAATTTCTGGCGCCCGCGTGCAGGCCCGGCCCCTGGCCTGGCCCCCCGGCGTTCCTGCCGACCTGCCTGCCGGTTATGCGGCTGCGCTGGCTGTCCGTGCGGCGCGTATCGCGGCCGGCGAACGCCCGGCCGGCTACAAGGTCGGTTTCACCAACCGCACGATCTGGCCGCGTTATCAGGTGTATGCGCCGATCTGGGGAACTGTCTGGCAAGGCAGCCTGAGCCGGGTTGATGCCGCCGGCCCGAATGCCGGCGTGTTGTCTCTGGCCGGCCTGTGCGAGCCGCGCATCGAGCCCGAGATTGTGTTCGGCTTGCGTGCCGCGCCAGTGGAGGGCTGCACCTTGGCGCAACTGGTCGATTCGATCGACTGGGTGGCGCATGGCTTTGAGATCGTTCACACGCATTTCGCGGGCTGGAAATTCAGCGCCGCGCAGGCCGTGGCCGACGAAGGCCTGCACGGGCGCCTGCTGGTCGGGCGCTCGGTTAATTTGCCGCGCGGCACCGAGCCAGGGGAGTTGGCGTCGGCGCTGTCCGGCATCGGGCTCAGGCTTTACGGCGAGGGTGTGCTCAAGGACGAAGGAACAGGCGCCAATGTGCTGGACGGCCCCTTGCAGGCGCTGCTGCATTTCGTGGAGGAAATACGTGCGCTTCCTGGAGCGCCTGTGCTGCAGGCGGGCGACATCGTCACCACCGGCACCTTGACCGATGCCTGGCCGGTGTTGCCGGGCCAGACCTGGCACACCGGACTCGAAGGCTCAGGGCCGGTCGCCGGGCAGATCGAAGGCCTGTCCGTGCGGTTCGAATAGCGCTTTATTTTTTGATCACCGCGCCGGTTTCCCGGTCGAAGTTGACCCGGCGGACCTGCCCGTTCTGGCCCGGAAAACTGTCGAAGACGGCGCGCACCAGGTAGGGCGCCATGGTCGGCAGGGCCGCCTGCCCTTCATGGACCGCATGCGATTCAAACACCACGCGCGGCTGGCCGGCGGGGCTGCCCTGGTTGTCGAGGATACGCAGGTTGATCTGGTTGAACTGCACGGTGTAGGCCACCAGGCGGTCGCCGAGGTAGGCGGGGCCAAAGCGGCTGGGTGCCCAGTACCCGGGAAACAGCTGGCCGGCCGCATTGCGGTAGGGCGGGTAGAACACCAGCCGGTCGTCGTAAATCGGTTGGCGGTAGGTGCGCTCCTGCGGCTGCGTGACCCAGCCCAGCTCCACCAGCAGGCGCGGGGCCTGGCCCGGCGGTGCTTTGCGCAGGCCGAGTTTTTCCAGTTCTTGCTGGGCATAGCCCTGGTAAGTCGCCAGTTCCAGTTCGGGCGGTGGCTGCGACGCGCTGGACGGCGGCTTGATAAAGGTGAAGCTGCTGCCGGTGGCGTCTGACGGCCACTGGTTGAAATTGCTGACCTGCGTGACGATGGGGCTGGCGCATGCTATCAACAGACTGGCGGCCAGAGCAGCCAGTGCGAGGCGGAGTCGGGGAAATAAGGTCATCATGGGTAGATGGTACGCATCGCGACATGGTTCCCTGGCACCCGCTTCTGCACAAAGTAAAGTCCCCGGAACAACACACACCGAAAGCCGCTTATGAAATGGGAAGGTAACCGCCAGTCTGACAACGTCGAAGACCGCCGCAGCTCAGGCTCCGGCATAGGCGGGGGCGGCATGCTGGGCGGCCGCAGCATAGGCATAGGCACCATCGTGGTGGCGCTGGTGGGCGGCTGGATCTTCGGCATCAACCCGATGACCATCCTGAGCATGCTCAGCGGCGGCGCACCGACCGCGCAGGTGCAGCAGGGCCCGGCCCAGCGGCCGCCGGCCGATGACAAGATGGCCGGTTTTGTCTCGACCGTGCTGGCTGACACTGAAGACGTCTGGAAAGATGTGTTTGCCAAGGGCGGCAGCACCTACCGCGAACCCGCGCTGGTGCTGTTTCGCGGCGCCACGCAGACTGCCTGCGGTCAGGGCCAGGCGGCCATGGGGCCGTTTTACTGCCCGGCCGATCAGAAGGTGTATATCGACCTCGGCTTTTATGAAACCCTGCAGAAACGCCTGGGCGCGCCCGGCGACTTTGCCCAGGCCTACGTGATTGCGCACGAGGTCGGCCACCATGTGCAGAACCTGCTCGGCATCACCGGCAAGATGGACCAGATGCGCGGCCAGGTCAGCAAGGTCGAATACAACGCGCTGAGTGTCAGGCTGGAGTTGCAGGCCGACTGTTTTGCCGGCGTTTGGGCCAACCATGCGCAGCGCGCCCGCGCCATCCTCGAGCAGGGCGATGTCGAGGAAGCGATGAATGCGGCGGCCAAGATCGGCGACGACGCGCTACAGGGCGGCAGCGGCAAAATCGTGCCCGAAAGCTTTACCCACGGCACCAGTGCCCAACGGGCGCGCTGGTTCAATAGCGGTCTGCAGCAGGGCAGCGTCAAGGCCTGCGACACCTTCAGTGCCCGGACTTTATGACAAATCGGGCTCAAGCCCCCGTCTATCGGGAGCATGCAGCTATCAAAGTTATAGCATTTTAAGGTCGGCCGGCGGGCCGGCAGGGTGTATCAGGCTTGCCGTCCGGGGCATGTCTGGCTTTTGTGGGGCGATTTGCCCAAAGTGCGACAATAGGGGCTTGAGGAAGCACTGCACACGCCTGGCGATCCGAGATCGCAAACCGGCCATCTGCGGCGCTGACTTTGCCACCAGCGCTGCTGTTGGCCTCCAACGCGCCCCGGCAAACCCGTCCCGGCCCGCGCGACCATCCGCATTGACCAACGCTGGAGTTACGTCGGGCCTTTCTTTATGACATCTTCTTTTTCCAACCTCTCGCTGGCTGAACCGCTGGCCCGCGCCGTCGCCGAGATGGGCTACGAAACCATGACCCCGATCCAGGAACAGGCCATACCGGTCGTGCTGCAGGGCAGGGACGTGATGGGCGCGGCCCAGACCGGCACTGGCAAGACTGCCGCGTTTGCGCTGCCGCTGCTGCAGCGCATGATGAAACACGAAAACGCCTCCACCTCGCCGGCGCGCCACCCGGTGCGCGCGCTGGTGCTGCTGCCCACGCGCGAGTTGGCGGTGCAGGTGGCCGAGCAGGTCAAGTTCTACGCCAAGTACACCAACCTGAACAGCGCGGTGGTGTTTGGCGGCATGGACATGAAGCCGCAAACCGCCGAGCTGAAAAAAGGCGTCGAGGTGCTGGTCGCCACGCCGGGCCGCCTGCTGGACCACATCGAAGCCAAAAACGCCGTGCTGAATCAGGTCGAGTACGTGGTGCTCGACGAGGCCGACCGCATGCTGGACATCGGCTTTTTGCCGGATCTGCAGCGCATCCTGAGCTACCTGCCCAAGCAGCGCATCACCTTGCTGTTTTCGGCGACTTTCTCGCCCGAGATCAAGCGCCTGGCATCCAGCTTCCTGCAGGACCCGGTGACGATTGAAGTCGCGCGCTCCAACGCCACGGCGTCGACTGTCGAGCAGCATTTCTACAGCGTCGGCTCCGACGACAAGCGCCGCGCGCTGCACCAGATCCTCAAGGCCCGCGGCATCAAGCAGGCCTTTGTGTTTGTCAACAGCAAACTCGGTTGCGCCCGGCTGGCGCGTTCGCTCGAACGTGAGGGCCTGAAAACCACCGCGCTGCATGGCGACAAAAGCCAGGACGAACGCCTCAAGGCGCTCGACGCTTTCAAGAAGGGCGAAGTCGACCTGCTGGTCTGCACCGACGTCGCCGCCCGCGGCCTGGACATCAAGGACGTGCCTGCGGTGTTCAACTTTGACGTGCCTTTCAACGCCGAAGACTATGTGCACCGCATCGGCCGCACTGGCCGCGCCGGCGCCTCCGGCCTGGCCGTGAGTTTTGTGGCCAGCAGCGACCAGCGCCTGGTTGTCGACATCGAAAAACTGATCAAGACCAAGATCGAGATCGAGGCGATGGAGTTCGAGGAAGACCAGCCGCGCAAGGAGCAGGGCCGCATCAACGACGGACGCCGCATGTACCGCGAGACCGGTGAGCAGGCGCCGCGCGAAGCCGAGGCGGCCCCACGCGAGCGCCGTGAGCCGCGTGAGCGCCGCGAATACGCCCCGCGCCAGGCCGCACGCGATCCGTTTTTCGACAAGCCCTACGAATCAACGCTGTCGGCTGAAGCCCAGCCCGCCTGGGAAGAAGCCGCCAAAAGCACGTCCTCACGCAGCAGTGTGTCGGCCAACATCAAGCCCAAGAAAAAAGTCGCCGCGCTGTTCAAGACCGCGAGCTGATGCACGCCGGCCGGCGGGTATCGGCAGCAGCCTACCGGTTGGCGCGTGAGCGTCTGATGGCCGCGGTCGGTACCGCCCGCTAGAGTCGGCCTATGTCTTCTCCGCCCGCCGGCAAGCCGCCGGCCTCTCCCCTCCGAATTTTTCTCGAACCGCTGCGCCCGATCCGGCGCGCTGTCCAGCTCTGGATAGACGCCGATGGCCTGCGCATGAGCGCGGCCATGTCGTTTTACGGCATCCTGAGCCTGGCGCCGCTGCTGGTGCTCTTGGTGGCCGTGCTGGGCTGGTGGCTGGACCGCAGCTACATCGAAGCCAGCCTGGTGCAGCAGATCGCTGACGTGATTGGCGAGCAGGGCGCGCAGCTGGTGCAGCAGGCGCTGAGCAGCGCGCAAAAACCGTCTGACGGGCTGCTGGCCTCGCTGATCGCCTTCGGCTTGTTGCTGTCCGGCGCCACAGGCGTGTTTGCCGAATTGCAGGACGCCTTTGAACGGCTGTGGCGGCGCGACACCGGCGAACTGCCGCGGCAGAAGTGGTGGTACAGCGCTTCGCTGCGCCTCCGCGGCGTGGCTTACATCCTGGCCTTCGGCTTCCTGCTGCTGACCTCGCTGGCGATTTCGGCGCTGCTGACTTTCCTCACCGGCTGGGCCGGCGCCTACCTGCCGCTGGAGCGGGTCGCGCTGGCGATCAATGAAGCGGTGTCCATGGCGTTTTGCGCCGCGCTGTTTGTGGCGCTCATGCGCATGAGCGCCGGGCCCAAACCGCAGCTTCGCTACCTGGTCATGGGCGGTGTGGCGGGCGGCATTTTATTTTCGGTGGGCAAGTACCTGATGGCGCTGTACCTGTCGACCGCCGCCGTGGTGTCCGCCTATGGCGCTGCAGGCTCGCTGGTGGTGCTGCTGATGTGGATCTATTTCTCATCGGCGGTGCTGTTGCTGTCGGCCAGCGTGGCGCGCAGCCTGTCGGACGAAGCGGCCTTGCAGCTTGCCCGCAAGGCCGAAGCCGCTGCACCGGTCCAGGCGGCAGCGCCTGCCTCGCCGCTGCCCCCGGCGCCAAATAGCTATTGATTTCATAGCTGCTTGCCCTTGCCCAGCATGGGCTGCAGGCCAAAAACCCTTGAAATTTCAGCCCGGTGACTGGGCCTGCTCACAAGCCACGGATACGAGTTCGAACGCCCCCGGCGCATCGCCCAGACGCGCGGCCGTCAAGCAACCGCCCCAGACACAACCGGTGTCCAGCGGCAAGGTGTTAGCCAGCAGGCCGCCGCCGGCTGCCGCCGTGTCGGCGCCCAGCGTGGACCAGTGGCCAAACGCGACCGGCGTGGCGGCCGTCGCGCGTCCCGGCACCTCGAACCACGGCAGGTAGCCGGGCAGGGCGGTCTGGATGCCGCCGCTGCTGGCAAATTCCATCGCGCCATCAGCTGTGCAAAAACGCATGCGTGTCAGCGCGTTGACGATCACGCGCAGGCGTTCGGCCCCTGCCAGTGCATCGTTCCAGCGGTCGGGCGTGTTGCCGTACATGCCTTTGAGAAAACCGGCGATGTCGGGCCCGCGCAGCGCGCGCTCGACCTCACCAGCCAGTGCCAGTGTCTGCGCGACGCTCCACTGCGGCAGCACGCCGGCATGCACCATCAGCCAGCCGTGCGCAAACATCGCCATGCGGCGGTGCCGCATCCAGTCGAGCAGCGCCTCGCCGTCGGGCGCGTCCAGCACTTCCTGAGCGGTATCGCCGCGGTGCGGTTTGCGCAGGCCGTGGCGGATGCCGAGCAGGTTCAGGTCGTGGTTGCCAAGCAGGCATTGCGCCGCGTCGCCCAGTTGTGCAAGGCTGCGCAGCACCGCCAGCGAGTCGGGGCCCCGGTTGACGAGATCTCCGAGGATGTAGAGCGTGTCGCGGCTGGGGGAGAAGTCAAGCTTGCGCAGCAGGCGAGTCAGGGGTTCATGGCAACCCTGCAGGTCGCCGATCATGTAAAGTGCCATGTGTTCATTCTGCCTCCGGATCCATGGATTTCATCCTCATCGCCTTTCTGACGCTGCTCAATGGCGTCTTCGCCATGTCGGAGCTGGCGCTGGCCTCCAGCCGCAAGGCCAGGCTCAATGCCATGTCGGAGTCGGGCGACAAGGGTGCCCGCGCGGCGCTGACGCTGCTGGACAACCCGACCCAGTTTCTGTCATCGGTGCAGGTCGGCATCACCTCCATCGGCATGCTCAACGGCATCATCGGCGAGGCGGCGTTCAGCGACGACCTGTCGGCTTGGATCCAGTCCTTTGGCGCGTCCGTGCGAGCCGCCGACATTTCGGCGACGGCGCTGGTGGTGACCATCATCACCTTCATCACCATCGTTTTCGGCGAGCTGGTGCCCAAGCGTATCGGCCAGCTTTATCCCGAGACCGTCGCGCGCCTGGTCTCGCGGCCCATGATGTGGGTGGCCACCGGGGCCAAGCCTTTTGTGCGCCTGCTGTCCTTCAGCACCCATGCCGTGCTCAAGCTGCTGCGGGTGGACAACGCCGGTGAACGCACCGTGACCGATGAAGAAATTGCAGCCAGCCTGGAAGAGGGGCTGGACGCCGGCCTGATCGAGGAGCATGAACACCAGATGGTGCAAAACGTGTTCCTGCTCGACGACCGCCTGCTGACATCGCTCATGCTGCCGCGCTCGGAGATCGAGTGGATTGACGCCGGCGACACCGTCGCGCAGGCGATTGCCAAGGCCGGCGCCACCGGCCACTCTTGGTACCCGGTGTGCCGCGGCAGCCTCGACGATGTGGTCGGGGTGGTCAACGTGGCCAAGCTGCTGGTGCTGCGCGGCGCTATCCATCCCGCCGGCGAAAGCACGGTCACCGGCACCACGCCGACCATGGACGACCGCATCGCCGCCTACGCGGTCCCCGCGGTGTTTGTGCCCGAAACCCTGACCGGCATGGAGCTGCTTGAGCAGTTTCGCAAGCAGTCCACCCGCATCGTGTTTGTGGTCGACGAATACGGCGTGGTGCAGGGCATGATGACGCCGATGGACATGCTGGAAGCCATCACCGGCGAACTGCAGCCCGGCGCGCAGGTCGATGCCTGGGCCACGCTGCGCGACGACGGAAGCTGGCTGATCGACGGCGTGATGCCGGTGTCTGAACTGAAGGCGCGTCTGGAGATCCGCGAACTGCCCGGCGAGGACAAGGGGCGCTACAACACCGTCGCCGGTTTGCTGCAAAGCGTCTCGGGCCGGCTGCTTGCCGTCGGTGAAAAGGTCGAGGCGGCGGGCTGGGTGTTCGAGGTGCTGGACCTGGACGGCAAACGCATCGACAAGGTGCTGGTCAGTGCCCTGCCCGACGCGGGGCCGTCAAAAGACGACGCGGCTTAAAACGAGCCGAATCAGGGGCGGCTGGCGGGGCTGGCCGGCTTGACCGCCGGGGTCACGGTGATCAACACCTCGTTGCCGCCGCCAAACCCGGAGCCCTGCATTTGCACGGTGGCGATGCGTTCGGCCTTGGTGAAGGTCAGCAGGCTCAGTTTTGAAAATGAGCTTGAAGTCAGCGTCCAGCCGGCGCCCGGCATGCTGTCGCGAAACCACGCAAACACCGACTGAGGCTCGCCCGCCACCGTCAGGCTCAGGCGCCCGGTCCAGGCGCTGCCCGTGCCCATCACAAGCGTCTCCTGTTGTTTGATCACCGCCCCTTGCGGCAGCGGAACGTCGCCCGCCAGCTGTTTTGCGATGTTGCCGCTGACCGTGCTGTCATTGGCAATCGGCGCATTGCCTATGGTGTTGCAGCCCAGCATCAGGCAAGCGGTGGACAACACGAGCAGGGTTTTGATGGCGGTCATGGCTTGAACCTCTGGAAGTGGCAACAATGCCTGGGTGCGCCCTTGAGAGGCTGGGTCAGGCAGCGCGATTGTAGCGGTGGGTGGTTGCGCGCAGGCTGTATGCTGTTTCCAGCGCATGTTTGCCTGCGGGCCGCTTTTCAGCGCATCCTTTTCAGGGAATAGAAATGCCTACCTTCAGACGCTTTGTGTTGGCCCTGTTCATGGTTGCTGCGGTCGCCTGTTCATGGCTCGCGCCGCTGGATGCGCCGGCGATGCAGCAGGTGGACGCCGGCCTGAAACGCGCCCTGGTCAGTTTTGCCACGGCCCGCGCCCTCAATGCCGTGATCTCGGTGGCGCAGGGCACCGCGCTGTCGGTGCAGCCGCTGGGCGTGGGTGTCACGCTCACACCGGGGCAATTGCTCGACCCGGTCAACGATCTGATCGAAAAATTCTCGACGCTGATGCTGGCGGCCAGTGTTGCTTTTGGGGTGCAGAAGGCGCTGATCGCCATGGGCGGCTACTGGGTGATCTCGCTGGCGCTGACGGCCGCGGCGCTGGGCTGGGCGTGGCTGCATTTCAGGCGGCAGGCGCCGCCGGTGTGGTTGTCGAGGGCGCTGGTGATTTTGCTGATGCTGCGCTTCGCGATTCCCGTGGTGACGCTGGGCACAGACCTGCTGTGGCAAAAATTCCTGGCCCCGGATTACACAGCCAGCCAGTTGCAGATCGACACCTCGCAGGCCCAGGCCGCCCGGCTCGGCCCGCCCGTCGCGGCCCCGGACAACCCCGGTGTGCTCGACCGGATGAAGGGCTGGCTGAGCGACACGGCCGACGTGAAGGCGCGTTTTGAAGCCCTGAAGCTGGCGGCCGAGCAGGCGACCGACCACATCATCCGGCTGATCGTGATTTTTTTGCTGCAGACACTGGTGATTCCCTTGCTGCTGCTCTGGGCGTTGTATGCTCTGGCCAGAGGCGTGTTTGAACGGGCCGGGCGATGGCCTGAGCCCATTGCGCGAAGCCCGTGAATCAGGATGAGGCAGCTAGGCACCTTAAGATAGGTGCCTCTTTTATCTGGAAAAAAGGCCTATGCCCAACATCGCAAGCGTTTTGAAAGAAGAAATCGCCCGCGTTTCCCGCAAGGAAACACGCACCGAAACACAACAACTGAAGAAGTCCTCGGCCCACTTCCGGTCGGACATCGCCGCGCTCAAGCGCCGCATTGCCGCGCTGGAACAACTGGTTGCCCGCCTGGGCAAAGCTGCTGGCAAAAAGCCGGCGAAGGCCTCGGCTGATGAGCCAGGCACCGCTTTCCGTTTCAGCGCCAGCGGTCTGCTGGCGCAGAGAAAACGCCTTGGGTTGTCGGCGGCTGAAGCCGGTCGTCTGCTGGGGGTATCGGACCAGTCGGTCTATAAATGGGAAAACGGTAAAACACGGCCCCGTGCCAGCCAGTTTTCAGCGATCGCGGCCTTGCGAAGTCTCAGTAAAAAGCAGGCTGCAGCGCGCCTCAGTGCCTGAGCCACAGGCCCCCATTTTTCATACAGGTCATGCGTAAAAATCTTGAACGTCTACAGGCCCTGAAAAGCCTTGCATTGCTGGATACCGCCGCTGAGGTGGCGTATGACGACCTGACCCGGACGCTTGCCCAGACCTTCGATGTCCCCATCGCCATGGTGAACCTGCTGGACGCCGATCGTGACTGGTTCAAGGCCTGTATTGGGGTGTCCCTCATGGAGTCACCGGCCGAGACTTCGTTTTGCGAAATCTTTTTTCATTGTGACGATGATCTGCTGGTGATCCCGGACACCACGCTGGACCCGACCTTTGCTTCGCATCCGCTGGTGGTGGGTGCGCCCTTCATCCGGTTCTACGCTTCCGCGCGGCTGTCCTTCGAGGGGCATACCGTCGGCACGCTGTGCATTTACGATGTGCAGCCGAAGCAGGTCTCTGCAGAGCAGCTGGAAACATTGAGGGTCCTGCGCCTGGCGACCATGGACACCCTGGCCCAGCGCACGCGGGCGGGGTAGCCGGCTTGCGTCATACCTCTGCGGTAAGCTCCGCGCCATGGATTCACTGACGCAAATCGCCCTGGGCTCCGCCGTGGGTGTGGCCGTCATGGGCCGGCGCACTGCCGTGTGGAAGGCCGCCTTGTGGGGCGCCGTCGGCGGCACCTTGCCCGACCTTGACGCCTTCATTGACCACGGCAATGCGGTGCTGAACATGACGCTGCACCGCGCCGAGAGTCACGCACTGTTCTGGCTGACGATGATCGCACCGCTGCTGGCATGGATTGTCTCCCGCATCCACCGCGAGGCGGCGCTGTTCGGACGCTGGTGGCTGGCGCTCTGGCTGGTGCTCATCACGCATCCGCTGCTCGACGCGATGACGGTGTATGGCACGCAACTGCTGCTGCCCTTCACCAACTACCCGTATGGTGTCGGCAGCGTCTTCATCATTGACCCGCTCTACACCGTGCCGCTGATCGTCGGCGTGGTGGCGGCGCTGCGGCTCAAGAGCACGCGCGGCCTGCGCTGGAATACCGCCGGCCTGGTGCTCAGCAGCCTGTATCTGGTCTGGAGTGTGATCGCGCAGCAGCAGGCCACCCAAGTGGCGCGCAACTCGCTGCAGGCGGACGGCATCGCCGCCACGCAGTTGCTCGTCACACCCGCACCCTTCAACACGCTGCTGTGGCGTCTGGTCGCCATGACACCGACGCAGTACCTCGAAGGCCACTACTCGCTGCTCGACAAATCACCGCGCATCACCTGGACCGCCTACGACCGCGGCGCGGCGCTGGCCACGCAACATGCGCGGGACCCTTACGTCGCACGTATCGCCGCCTTCAGCCATGGTTTTTACCGCGTGTCTGAAAGCGGCGGCCACTTGCTTGTGACCGACCTGCGCATGGGCCAGGAGCCGGCCTACACCTTCAACTTCGACCTCGGCACCGCGCAGGAGCGCGCGGCCAACAAGCAGGTGCCCACGCTCAAAAGCGCGCGGCCTGATGTGGCCACCGCGCTGCCCTGGCTGTGGCGGCGCATGTGGGGCGATCCGGTGCCACCGCCGCGCTAAGCCGCGCCAGGCTGCCTGCTAAAATACAGGCGGGTGTCAGCGCATTCGCGTCAGGGCAGGTATGCGTCGGTCGGGCCGCCACGCGGAGAACCTGCGCCCATGTCCGTTACCCCTGAAACAATCCAGGTGATCGCCGCTGCCATCTTTGCGGTGGCCCTGCTTCACACCTTTGCCGCCAAACAGTTCGAGCGGCTCTCCCACCGATTCCCCCGCCACGCCGGCTTGTTTCATCTGCTCGGCGAGGTCGAGGTGGTGTTCGGCTTCTGGGCCATCGTGCTGGTGCTGGCCATGGCGTTGCTGGTCGGCGGCGGCGATGCGCTGGCCTATGCCGAGTCGCGCAATTACACCGAGCCGCTGTTTGTTTTTGTGGTGATGGTGATCGCCGCGTCAAGGCCGGTGTTGCGCGCGGTGATGGCGTCGGTCAACACCATTGCCGAGCGCATTCCTCTGCCTACCGCGCTGGCGACCGCCTGGCTGGGTCTGGCCGCAGTGCCGCTGCTCGGGTCGCTGATCACGGAACCGGCTGCCATGACGATTGCCGCGCTGATGCTGGCGCCGCAAATCTTCCGCACCGCCGTGCCTGAAGGCGTCAAGTATTTTGCGCTCGGTGTGTTGTTTGTCAATGTCTCGATCGGCGGCACGCTGACCGCCTATGCCGCGCCGCCCGTGCTGATGGTGGCTGCGGCCTGGCAATGGGACAGCGCCTTCATGGCGGCCACCTTCGGCTGGAAGGCGGCGGTGGCTGTGGTGATCAATGCGACGGCTGCCACCTTCGTGCTGCGCAAACATCTGCTGGCGCCGGAGACAAAAACGAACGACGAGGAACGCGTGCCGCTGTCGGTGGTGGCCGTGCACATCGGCTTGCTCGCAGCCGTGGTGCTGATGGCGCACCACCCCGTGGCCTTTCTCGCGATCTTTTTGTTGTTCCTCGGTTTCACCCAGGCTTATGACAAACACCAGAGCCCGCTGATCATCAAAGAGGCGCTGCTGGTCGGCTTTTTCCTCGCGGGGCTGGTGGTGCTGGGCGGCATGCAGGCCTGGTGGCTGCAGCCGATAGTCTCCAGCCTGAAACCGCTGGCCCTGTTCATGGGTTCGCTGGGCCTGACCGCCATCACCGACAACGCCGCGCTGACCTATCTGGGTTCGCTGATCGAAGGCATCTCCGACGAGTCCAAATACATGCTGGTGGCCGGCGCAGTGGCCGGCGGCGGCCTCACAGTCATCGCCAACGCGCCGAACCCGGCCGGTGTGGCGCTGCTCAAGCGCGGTTTTGCCGACGAAACCGTGGGTGCGGGCGGCTTGCTGTTGGGTGCGCTGGGGCCGACGGCTGTGGCGGCGGCGGCGTTTTTGTTTCTCTAGGTCCGGTTGTTGCCTTGATTTGCTATGGTATTTATAGCTGCTTGCGCCCGTTGGATATGGGCTGGAGGCTGATTTGGTTCATAAGTCGTGTGAGGAAGCCTGGTTCGTCCTTCGCAACCCCTTCCGAAGCTGCGTAGAGGAAGGCCTGATCACCTTCGTGCCCGGCGAGATGGTCCCGCACCTCATCGAATCAACCAAAACCGGGCGGGGCACCAACGGCCACATGGGCTGGAACGCGTGGGTCAAGCGACATGAGGCGGACTAGGTGGTGCATGACAAATGCGGCGATTCATCGGGTGAGGTGAGGAGTGCCTTTGCACTTCAAAGGATTCGAATTTGCTATGGCATTGGCACCCAATGGCGAGTAGCTGCCAGCAGGCACTGGGGACGCTCATTGCGTTGGGCTGTTGTGATGCTCCAAAGCGGTCAGAAAATTGGAAACCGATTTTCTGGAGTAGCACGCTGCCAACTTGCCGGTGACGCCGCCTCTTTCAAGTCGCTTGGTAGCTCGCTCCACTTTGTGACACCAACCGGCATCGAGCAAAATCAGGTCGCAAACCACTGCAGCTGGAACCGCATGAATTAAGTCCATCGCGTCGTGGTCATCGAACACGAAGTTCTCGTCAACGTGCGCATCACGAATCAACTCTCGTTGTAGCGCATCCCTCAATGTCATGCCGCGGGTTGGCTTGAACTTCAACGCGTATGCGTGTCGCTTTTCGTCTTGGGTTAACGACATTACCGCATAGGACACATCTGACTTTAGTTCGTTAAAAAGCGGCAACAGCAAGTTTTGATGATTGATCGCGTCTTGCAGGAATCTATGCATATTCCACGCGCCGCCTGCAAGCGCCGCTCGATTTGCAAGGTCAGTGAGAAGCCAGTGCTTGTCGGGTGCGTCAGGGTGTTCTGGCGCGCCCTCTGACAGCAAAAAACCTTTGTCGAGCGTCGTGTCTGCCACGTACAGCGACGGCATCGCGCACTGCAGTAACTGCTCGCCTCGAGCGGCCTGCTGCAAGTCGGTCATCGCAATGAACTCCATCAAGTTCGCAGTGGAGAACAGCCAAGTGCCACCTGATCTATGCAGAGCATCCAGAAAACGATCGCGAAGCGGTGCGTCGTCTGAGAACAGTCTGATCGCCCAGTGATCGAGATAGACGACCGGACGGACAAGAGTCTGCGTGAGGCGGTAGCCACCATCAGCTGAGGCTGTAAGTGTCATTGTCATTCTCGCTGCCCCCGCTGCACTGCAAAATCCCGTAGTTCCTCGATCTTAAATGGCGCACTCTCAAGGGCATCAAGGTCGGTCAACAGCATTTCCCCAACGGCTTGCTTGACCTTCACAAAGATGTCGTGCATGTGCTCATAGTCGATGTGCATGGCCTTTCCGGATTCGACCATATAGCCCAGGACTTTCAGCTTCTTGAATATTTCTTCAGGCATCACCCCCTTTTTGTGGAGCAACGCTTGCCTGAATAGGCGCAGGTCGCCGAAGATGTCGATCTTGATGTCTGTCGCGTCCATTTTTTTTGCTGCAGCCCACCGGTGGCGGATGTCTTCATCCCAGTACGCGTACATAAACACAAGGATCGCGCGTACCATTTGCTGTTCGTTTGATCCACCCGGGCTGTTATCTGCGAGGTACTCAGTGGTCCTAATGATGCGGTGCAGAATTACGTCCGGCTTATCCTCGACCTCGTAACTTGCCCAGGTTACCGTCTCCAACCCATCGCGGCTTTCTCTTTTCACGGGACGTTGAGCTCGCGCCACTTGGCGTTCCACGCGCGCCTTATGACCAGCGAATCCGCCGACCGCATCCATATACGCTTGTGATTGTCGATTTACGAAATCGATAAACTCTTGGGCGATGTCTTCGCAAAGTTGGTGATGGGCGCGGTGTTGTGCCATACGTGATAGTAGCGCGCTAAATAAACGCCTCCGGTTATGCGTTAGCCACATGAAAAAGCCCCCAAACCATCACAGTTAGGGGGCTTTCCATTTGGTGCCGGAGAGATGAATCGAACACCCGACCTTCTCATTACGAATGAGCTGCT
>JAZKGR010000057.1:0-25410 GCA_040385775.1 Pseudomonadota bacterium | reverse complement strand
GAATGTGTGGCCGGCGTGCAGGACATGCGTTTCCAGGAGCTGATGCCCGACGTGCTGAACTGGCTGGGCATACGCAAGATCCACCGCCTGGTGTCCATGAGCAACATGAAGTACGACGCGATCACGGCCGCCGGCATCGAGGTGGTCGAGCGCGTCAACATCCCCGAGCACATGATTCCCGCCGACGCCCAGGTCGAGATGGACGCCAAGATGGCGGCCGGCTACTTCACGCCCGGCGCCGTGCCCACGGCTGAAGAGCTCAAAAAAGCCAAAGGCCGGGGGCTGGATGCCTGAATCCAAGACCCGCACCGCTACAAATTCCATAGCTGTCGCCCCCCGTCAGACGGGGGCTACAGCCCAATTACGCTCTACAAACACGATACGCCGCCGGGCACAGGCCCTGCTGGCCCGCGCGCGGCGCGGCGAGTCCACGTGGTTCAAGGTCAACGACGGCGCCATGTTGACCGCCGCCGCGCTGGTGGCCGAGCTCACACGAGCGCGCTACCCCGACCTGGTCATTCCGTACCACAGCCGCTGGCGGCATTTCGAAGCCGGCGGCGTGGACCGGCTGACGCAGCTCAACAGCGCGCTGGGCTCAGCCGGCCCCGCCGAACGCGCGCGTGCCCAGATGGACCTGGCACTGGTCAGCGTGCTGCTGGACGCCGGTGCGGGAGCTGACTGGTGTTACCACGAAGCAGCCGCCGGCGAGCATTCCGTCCAGGAGTTCACCCGCTCCGAAGGCTTGGGCGTGGCGAGTTTTCATGCCTTCATGGCCGGGCTGTTCTCCAGCGATCTGGCGCGGCCGCTGCAGGCGGATGCCGCCGGGCTGCAGGCGGTGACGGCAGAACGTCTGGCTGACGCGTTTCAGGTCAGTCCCGACAACCCGCTGATCGGCCTGGACGGCCGCGCCGCACTGCTGCGCCGGCTCGGCCAGGCGCTGCAAGCCAACCCTGCGCTGTTCGGCCAGCCCGGCCGGCCCGGCCACCTGTTCGACCGGCTCGCGCCCACCGGCAGCGGCACGGTGCAGGCGCACGATGTGCTGTCGCTGCTGCTGACCGGGCTGGCGCCCATCTGGGCTGCGCAGAACGCGCTCGACGGCGAGCCGCTGGGCGACTGCTGGCGCCACCCGGCGGCCGGCGAAGAATCCGACGGCCCCAGCCGCGGCTGGATGCCCTTTCACAAACTCTCGCAGTGGCTGACCTACTCGCTGCTCGAACCGTTTGAATGGGCTGGCGTGAAGGTTGAAGGCCTGAACGCGCTGACCGGCCTGCCCGAGTACCGCAACGGCGGCCTGTTTCTCGATGCCGGCGTGCTGATGCTGAAGAACCCGGCGCTGGCGGACAGCCTGCACGCGCCCGGCGACGAGCTGATCGTCGAGTGGCGCGCGCTGACGGTGGCCCTGCTGGACGAACTGGCTCCGCTGGTGCGCGAGCAGTTAGGATTGAGCGACCAACAAATGCCATTGGCCTGCGTGCTCGAAGGCGGCACCTGGGCTGCAGGCCGCGCTCTGGCGCAGCAATTGCATGGCGGCCAGCCGCCGCTGAACATCCAGAGTGATGGCACCGTTTTCTGAAATTCACGACGAGGCACACCCGCACATGACCCGCTACAACGACAAAGTCCACCTGATCGACCACCCGCTGGTGCAGCACAAGCTCACGCTGATGCGCCGCAAGGACGCGTCCACCAACACCTTCCGCACCCTGCTCAACGAGCTCAGCATGCTCATGGCTTATGAGGTCACGCGCGACATGCCGATGCAGGACATCGAGATCGAAACCCCGCTGGAAAAAACCATTTCCAAAGTCATCGACGGCAAAAAGCTGGTGTTTGTTTCCATCCTGCGCGCCGGCAACGGCATTCTTGAAGGCATGCTCAGCGTGGTGCCGGGCGCGCGTGTCGGCCATGTCGGCCTGTACCGTGACCCGAAAACCCTGACCGCCGTCGAGTACTACTTTAAGATGCCGCACGACATGGAAGAGCGCGACATCGTCATCGTCGACCCGATGCTGGCCACCGGCAACTCGGCGATTGCGGCGGTGGAGCGGCTCAAAGAACTGAATCCCAAATCCATCAAGTTTGTCTGCCTGCTCACCTGCCCCGAAGGCATCGCCGCGCTGCAAAAAGCGCATCCCGACGTGCCGATCTACACCGCCGCCATTGACCGCGAACTCAATGACCATGGCTACATCCTGCCGGGCCTCGGTGACGCGGGCGACCGGATCTTTGGAACCAAATAGGCCTCCAGCCCACGTCCAGCATGGGGAAATAGCTACATTTTTAGTAGCAAACGCCATGGTTCATGCGAGGTCCACGGACCGGGCGCCCAGCTTCGCCGCACTGCTTTCGACTAGTGCGTGTACGCAAGGGCCGGACGATGCCGGGCCATGCCACAGGGGAGAACATTGATGCGCCGCAGTACGCCGGACAAAGCCGATCCGGCTTTCCTTGATGAAAAGACCGCACGCAAACAGGCAGAGCGGCAGGTGGTGCTGGACGCGCTCAGCGGTGGCCTGGAAGCCGAAGCCATTGAATGGACAGCCAGCAGCGCCATTCCGCCAGAGTTTCTGACCAGTCCACGCGTCCGTCTGCGCCAGTGGACTGAGGCAGACTGTGCGCCCTTTGCCGCGCTGAACGCCGACCCGGTGGTGATGGAACATTTCCCCGCCACCCTGACCCGCGCGCAAAGCGACGCCGCAGTCGAGCGCTTTGCCGCAAGCATAGACCGCAACGGCTGGGGTTTCTGGGCGGCCGACGATCTGACGGGCGGCGAGCCGCGTTTTGCCGGCTTCGTCGGCATCAACATCCCGCAGTCGCCCGACCTGCCCTTCCAGCCCTGTGTCGAAGTCGGCTGGCGGCTGGCCCGGCCGTTCTGGGGCAAGGGCCTGGCCAGCGAGGGCGCGCGGCTGTCGCTGCGCGTGGGTTTCGAAGTGCTGGGCCTGCAGGAGATCGTCGCCATGACACAGCTGCGCAACCTGCGCTCCCGCGCCGTGATGGACCGCCTGGGGATGCAGGAAGCCGTCGACGAGGAGTTCGAACACCCCGCAGTGCCCGTCGGCTCCCACGCCCGCGCCATGTGCCTCTACCGCTTGAAAAAGCCCGGCAGCAGCTGACAATGCGGATCCGACCTCTATTCAGGAGATTGCCCTGCCAGCTCGCGCTCAACGCGACGTATCCTCAGGCGCTGATGAAGCCATATCGCAAGGGAGAACGTTGAATGCTCCCATCACTTTCGCCCAATCCTGCGGTTCAGGAGATCCAGCCTCAGGTCCAACGGAAGCTCGGCCGTGTTTTGATTCTCATCCAGCAGTACGAAGCCCTGCTGAAGGCCATGATCATCGAATCGGAGATTGAGGTGAAGGTCGATGCGGACGGTGGTGCCGCGGCGGTGGATGCGTTCAGGAAAAAACGTATGGAGCAATACAGAAACATGACTCTGGGCATGCTCGTGCGAGAACTCCACGAAACGTTCCTGCGGACCAGCCCGCTACCCGATGATGACTCCGAGCCGGTCTTGTGCCCTGGAAAAGATCCTCTTCGGCTGCGTCACCACATTCAACTCGCACCCGAAAAAGCAGCACTTATCGAGGCTGATCTGCAATCATTGGTGACTCTCAGGAATAGCCTAGTTCATCACTTCATTCAACAGTTTGACATTTTCAGTGTCCCCGGATGTCAAGTTGCGTTGAATTACCTGGAAGAAAGCTACAGAACCGTAGAAACCGCATTGAATCAACTTCGGGAGTGGGAATACCACATGCGTCAAATAAGAAAAACTCTCTCGGAGTTTTTGCAGTCCCAGCAATTTTCTGATTTCATGAACCTCGATGAATCCAACGATGCGGAGTTTTTCAATGGCAAGTCCTGACCTGATCCTCCGCGATGTGAATCTTCCCGACGGCAGAACACACCAAGACGTCGCGGTGGAAGGTGGACGCATTCTCGCCGTCGAACCCAATCTGGTTGCCACGGCTGCGGAGGAGGTCCAATGCAATGGCTACCTGCTCACCCCGCACTTTGTCGATCCGCACTTCCACATGGACGCCACGCTCAGTTACGGCCTGCCGCGTATCAATGAAAGCGGCATGCTGCTCGAAGGCATCGCGGTGTGGGGTGAGCTGAAACCCACGCTCAAGGCCGACGCCATCATCGAACGCGCCCTGACCTACTGCGACTGGGCTGTGGCCAAAGGACTGCTGGCCATCCGTAGCCATGTGGACACGAGTGACGCCAGCCTGCTGGCGGTGGACGCGTTGCTGGAGGTCAAAAAACAGGTCGCGCCGTATATCGACCTGCAGCTGGTCGCCTTTCCGCAGGACGGCGTGTTGCGCAGCCAGGGCGGCGTCGAAAACTTGAAGCGCGCCCTGGACAAAGGCGTGGACGTGGTCGGCGGCATTCCGCATTTCGAACGCACCATGGCCGAAGGCGCGGCCAGCGTCAAACTGCTGTGCGAGATCGCAGCCGAACGCGACTTGCTGGTCGATATGCACTGCGACGAGTCCGACGACCCGCTGAGCCGCCACATCGAAACCCTGGCGTTTGAGACCCAGCGCCTGGGCTTGCAGGGCCGCGTCAACGGCAGCCACTGCACATCGATGCACAGCATGGACAACTACTACGTGAGCAAGCTGCTGCCATTGATCGCCGAGAGCGGCGTCAGCGTCATTGCCAACCCGCTTATCAACATCACCCTGCAGGGCCGCCACGACACTTATCCGAAACGCCGGGGCATGACCCGCGTACCCGAGTTAATGGCCGCCGGCGTGAACGTCGCCTTCGGCCACGACTGCGTGATGGACCCCTGGTACGGCATGGGCAGCGGCGACATGCTCGAGGTCGCGCACATGGGCTTACACGTGGCGCAAATGACGAGTCAAAAAGGCATTCGCGCCTGTTTTGACGCGGTGACAGTTAATGCCGCAAAAGTGATGCATCTCGAGAACTACGGCATCGCGCCAGGGTGTGATGCGAGTTTTGTGCTGCTGCAGGCGCGGGATGTGGTGGAGGCGATTCGCTTGCGGGCTAATCGGTTGAAGGTGTGGAACAGAGGAACGTTGCTAGCTGAGACCGCGGAGGCTGTGACAAGCTTGCGGGTGAAGGGGCGGCCAATGTCGACTGAATTTTCAAAAAACCGCGCCTTATAGCTATCAGAACACTGGTTTGCAGCTAGTTAACCGCACCAACCGCGTCCAATGATGCAAGCAAGTATCAACCGAAGATATCAAGTGGATGGAATCCCTCGCTGCCGCCGAAAATGGGCGACTGACAGCTCGTTCGACGGTACGTGCAACTCCACAATCGAGGGAGTTACCCAAAGCGGCTTTTCGGCGGGGTCCCAATTCTCGTACAGTCCAAACCCTCTGTACCGAAAAATTCGCTGTTCTTGAGGGCCGTATGTTTGTCCGTTGTGGATAACCGTCTCGAGTGTTATTCGGCTGATCCCGCTGATACCAAAATTTCGATCTTTACCAAAACTTCCGTACTGCAGATCGCCACCCACACTCGGAACTTCCTTGCTATCGATTACCTCATTGAGCACTAGCAACATTGATCGATAGTCTCGGTCCTCTTTAATTCTGGCTTCTGCGTTGGAGGCCCCAGACCCTATCGCAACGTATTCACCTTCGCTCCGTATGATTTCATCGTAGGTAGCTTGAGCGTGTCCATCAGCATGCTCGAATCGAAATCGAGCAGCGCGCAATCGTTGTTCTTTCGGGCAGAAGCCGGTAAAGAAGAACTCATAGCGACCGTGTCTAGTAAGGTATGCGCATATTTCGGTGCTGATGTATGAGCTGTACTCAACAAGAAAATCACATATCGTAAGAAACGATAAGGTGCCCTTCTCTTGAACATACTGCACGTGTTGGAGTAACTCACCAATCACCTCACAGAATGTCCCAGCGTTCACGAAACTACCGGCATACGCAAAACCATAAGACTGGCGAAAGATTTCCGAAATACCGGGGCCAAGGCCGCCAGTATCAGTCACGATCACTGGTACCGCGATAACCTTAATACCGACGTCAGAGTATTGGTTATCTCCTAGGGTAATCCGCGTATCCGACGCGAGATGGATTCTCCCCTCGCTCCGCCACGCAATCGCTAGGGTCATGTGTCCTCCTCTTTCGTTCCATTTCAAGCACTCATTCGCAGTCCGGTTGGCCTGCTCCTCGGAGGATATCAGCCACACTCCTCATTTAATCGAACATCAGTAGCTATCAAAAATGGCTGTTACCTGCTCGCAGCGCATATCCGACGCACAAAGAAACTCGCAATCATCACCGGGTACAGTGAGTCAACCTTACCCATCAACTCCCATGGACCCCACCCACCTCCACCAACTCGCCGTCGAAGCCATGCGCTCCCGCGGCCTTTTGCCCGACTTTTCCCCGCAAGCTCTGCAGGAAGCCGAAGCCGCGCGCCACACCGGCCCAGAACGCGGCGGCGACATCCGCGATCTGCGGAATCTGACTTGGTTCTCGATCGACAACGACGACACGCGCGACCTGGACCAGTTGAGTGTGGCGGAGCCGCTGGCCGGTGGCGCTGTGCGGCTGCTGGTGGCGATTGCTGATGTGGATTGGCTGTTACGGCCCGGCGGTGCGGTCGATGGCCATGCGGCGGCCAATACGACTTCGGTGTACACCGCCGCGGGCATCTTCCCCATGCTGCCCGAAGTGCTGTCCACCGACCTGACTTCGCTGCACGAACACCAAGAGCGGCTGGCCGTGGTGGTGGACATGACGGTCGCTGCCGACGGCACGGTGGGCGAATCGACCATTTACCGCGCGCTGGTGCTGAACCACGCGAAGCTGACTTACGACGGGGTATCGGCGTGGCTGGACGGAACAGCAGCCGCGCCGCCGCAAATCGCCAGCGTGCCTGGTCTGGAAGAACAAGTTCGCCTGCACGACGCCCTGGCCGGCAAGCTGCGGCAATGGCGCCAGTCGCGCGGTGCGCTCAACGTCAACACGATTGCGGCGCGGCCGGTATTCAAGGACAGCGTACTGGTCGACCTGCAACCCGACGAGAAAAACCGCGCCAAGGATTTGATCGCCGACCTGATGATTGCGACCAATGGCGCGACGGCGCGGTTTCTGGTGGACAAAGGCTTCCCGTCGATACGCCGCTTCCTGCAGTCACCGCGCCGCTGGGACCGCATCGTGGCGCTGGCCTCAGAGCACGGTGTGACGCTGCCGCCCCTGCCTGACCCTATCGCGCTGGACCGCTTCCTGAGTGCCCGGCGCGCGGCCGACCCGGCCGGTTTTGCCGACCTGTCGCTGGCGGTGGTGAAGATGCTGGGCTCCGGCGAATATGCGGCTGCCCCGGCAACAGCGAATGGCACCAACGGACTGGCCCACTTCGGCCTGGCCGTCAACGATTACGCTCACTCGACCGCGCCAAATCGCCGTTTCCCCGACCTGGTGACGCAGCGCCTGATCAAGGCGGCGCTGGCCGGTGAGGCTTCGCCCTACTCCGCCGAGCAGCTCACAGAGATCGCCAAACATTGCACGCTGCAGGAAGACAACGCCAGCAAGGTCGAGCGCCAGGTGCTCAAGGCTGCGGGCGCGTATCTGCTGCACAACCGTATCGGCGATGTGTTCGACGCCATCGTGACCGGCGCTGCGCCCAAGGGCACCTTTGTGCGCATCAGCAGCCCGCTGCTGGAAGGCCGCGTGGTGCGTGGGTTTGACGGGCTGGACGTGGGCGACACGACGCGTGTGCGGCTGCTGGCGGTGGATGCCGAAAAGAGTTTTATCGACTTTGAGCGAGCCTGAGCACCGGCACAGACCGCGGCGAATGTAAAACCCTGTGAAAGCTCTTGTGCCGGCAGCAGGCACCGCCATGTAGTGTTGTCATTGCGGGCAGAGCCTGTCCCGGACCCGATCCGGGAACCCGCAATCCATGCCCGCGCGCCATGGATGCCGGATCGGGTCCGGCATGACAGCAGACAGTTACAAGGAGTTCCCATGTTCAAACGCCTGACCCTGCTGTGGGTATTGCTTCGCGGCGACGCCCGGCAACTGTGGTTCGCCTTGCGTCACCCGCAAGCGCCGAGTTGGCTCAAGTGGGGCACGGCAGCGATTGCGCTCTACCTGTTCTCGCCCATCGACTTCATCCCGGACATGCTGCCCTTCTTCGGCATCGCGGATGACCTGGTGCTGGTGCCGCTGGCCATTCGCTGGCTGCTCAAGCGCCTGCCGCCCGAACTGGCCCAGGCAGCGGAAAAGCAGCGCGCCAGCTAGGTCCGGCTGGCGGGATCCAGCCCAGGCATCACTCCGTGTTGCTTTTTCCCGCCTGGCTTTGCTTTGCCAGATGAGGCAGATAAGCCTCAACAAGTTTCTCCACCATATCGGCCTGCGCCCTGTCTTTGGTCTTCTTCAGCGGCTCGCGGTCCACATTGTTGGCAAGCTCGCGCTTGATGCGCGCAAAGTCAAGCGGATGAACGGTACGCATGCGTGCCATACCGCCGTTCACGCCCACCACCACCTGGTCAAAGCGCGGCACCGAAAGCAACTTTTGCCCCATGGACGCGCGCACAGGCCACAGGTCACCCTCTTCCGGCGTCAACTGGAGTGGGTGTTCCGAGCTGCTCTCCGGGTCAGGCGGAAAACGGCGCAGCAAGTCAATCTCGTAGCCTGACGCATTGCGTGCGGTGTGGTTATCGAGCTCATCACGCTCGAAGGTCTTGTCCACCTTTTTCAGGAGACCCATGAATGACATCTTGCGGTCCTCCATCACCTCCATGAAGGCCGCCCGCTTGCCAGTATCAAACAGCAGGTCGGCGTCCTGCGTGGCCATCACGTCGTTGGGAAAACGCACGCCTGCGGCAGTCTCATAGGCAAACAAGGCATGGGTGCCGACCACCAGGAAATGTTCAGACACCCCGTAACGCATCATGGCGTTCAGCACGTCGATCAGGATGTCGGGCGTGCGGCCTACGCGCAGCGCTTTGTTCATACGCCGGTAGTCGTCAGCTTTTGCCCGCAACGATTTAAGCCGGGCCTCGACTTCCGCCTTTCGCGTGGTGAAGCGCTCGTACTTCACTTCGTTTTCGGGCGAAGCGGGTCCGTGCGAGCGCTGCCTGGAATGGGCCGACAGTGAGATCAGATAACGACCACCATCCTGCTCTCGCCAGAACATCGAGCCGCGGTGGCGAATCGCCTCGGCCTCGGCCTGCTCCAGCGCAGAGAAAAGCATCTCGGCATCAATAATCTGCCGCTTTTGCTGTTCATTGAGTTCGTAAAAGGAGTCCATGACCTTTCTTCAAGGTAAATGTATAGATTGTTGATTTTAGCTTGAAGTCACACAATTTCAAGCTAAAATTACCAAAATCAGTTTTTACCTTGAAGATCACACAAACTGATGGGTGTACCAAGGCGCAGTGACGGCGAATGCGATAACCGGAAGGCGAGCTTATAAACTGGGCCGCACCTTTATCACCTCAAGACCCAACCCGGAATCCTCCAATGCCTCACCTTTCCCCCATCCCCCTCGCCGACGTCAAGGAAGACGACATCCGCGAACGCTTTGAGCACTACAAGAAAACACGCGGTTTCACGCCCAACAGCATCATGACCATGGTGCGGCGGCCCAACATCGTGCGCGCCTTCATGGCGCTGAACCAGGCCGTGCTCTACGAAGGCACGGTGCCCGAGGAAACCAAGATGCTGGTCAGCCTGGCCAGCAGTTATGCGGCCGGTTGCCTCTACTGCCAGTCGCACATGACCAACCTTTCCAGCATCTACAAGGCGTCGGACGCCAAGATCGCCGCCTTGTGGGACTTCGAGAACAGCGCGCTGTTCAGCCCGGCCGAACGCGCCGCCATCAGCCTGGCCCTCAAGGCAGGCAAGGTGCCCAACGAAGCCACGCAAGCCGACTTCGACGAGCTCAAGAAACATTACAACGACGAACAAATCGTCGAGATCGTCGCCTCAATTGCGCTCTTTGGTTACCTCAACCGCTGGAACGACACCATGGCAACGGCGCTGGAGCCGCTGGCGGTTGAGGTGGCCGAGCGCGCGATTGGTAGCGTGGGCTGGGCGCCCGGCAAACACGTCTGACATCAGGCCGCGGCAGGTTATCCTGCGGGCATGGGCATCAATTTCAAGGTCGCAGAGCTGAACGGATTCACGTCGGTACGGGTTGAGGGCGATCCGTCGCTGGATGAATTCCTGGGTTTTGTCGAGGCGCTGGGCAAGCAGTCGCGCGGCTGGGCCAGCGCTTGCGCCCTGTGCGACCTGCGCGGCGTGCGCACGCTGAAGTCTTACGCCGAGCATTACGCCATCGGCCAGGCCGTGGGACGGCACCTGGCGCATCTTCACCGGGTGGCGTCTGTTGTGCCGCCCGACCGGATCACGCACACCAGCGAAAAAACTGCGCGGGGCGCGGGCGTGAACCTGATGGTCTTCACCAGCGAGGGCGCGGCGATCGAATGGCTCTGCAGCAGTAAATGACGCTGTGGCAGATGCTGCTTTTCCTGCTCTGCGTGGCGATGGCCACCTGTGCGCAAAGCCTGACCGGATTCGCGTTTGCGCTGATCCTGCTGGGCCTGGCCGGTCTGCTGGAGCTGGCGCCGCTGGACGACCTGGCCAATGTGGCGACCGTGCTGGCCCTGGCCAATGCGCTGGTGGCTTTGCGTGGCCCCGGCCGGGCGCTTGATGGGCCGGCCTTTCGCGACATCACGCTGGGCGGCGTAATTGGCATCCTGCTCGGGGTGGTGTTGCTGGGCTGGCTCAGCAGCAACGTGACGCTGGTGCTGCGTGTGCTGCTGGGCCTGACGGTGATTGTCTGTGCCCTGGTGGTGCTGATGGAGACCGCCACGCTGCGCGAGCGCTCGTCGGCCGGCGTCTTCCGGATCTGGGGGGCGGTATCGGGCCTGCTGACGGGCCTGTTTGCCACCGGCGGGCCGCCGCTGGTTTACCACTTTTACCGCCAGCCGATGGCGCTGAAAGCCGTGCGCGACACGCTGGTGGCCACACTGGCCGCCAGTTCGCTGCTGCGCTTGCTGATGGTGCTGCCGACCGGTCAGTTCAGCATGAACGCGCTCAAGCTGAGCCTGCTGGCGGCGCCGCTGGTGTTCGGGCTGAGCTGGTGGCTGGAGCGGCACCCGCCCGGCTGGTCGCGGGTGGCGGTGCTCCGGCTGGTATGCGCCTTGCTGCTGCTCACGGGCGCGGGGTTGATTGTTCCGGCCGTGCTGCAGATCACCAAACCTTGAACCTGAAGGGAGTGACACGATGAACTACTGGCTGATGAAGTCCGAACCCGAGGAATGCTCGGTCGATGATGTGCTGGCCATGCCCGACGCCACCGTGCCCTGGATCGGCGTGCGCAACTACCAGGCGCGCAACTTCATGCGTGACGGCATGCGGGTGGGCGACGGCGTCTTGTTCTACCACTCCAGCTGCGCCGAGCCTGGCATCGTCGGCATTGCACGCGTGGCGTCCACGGCCTACCCGGACCCGACGCAGTTCGACCCCCAATCGCCCTATTACGACGCCAAGTCAAAACGCGAAGAGCCGCGCTGGCTGCTGGTGGACGTGCAGGTCTTGAAGAAGATTCCCAACATCACCCTGCCTGCCCTGCGCGAGCGGCCCGAGCTGGCCGACATGCTGGTGCTCAAGAAGGGCAACCGCCTGTCCATCACGCCGGTGGAGGCTCCACACTGGAAGGCTGTGGTCAAAGCCAAATAGTGCCTCAGCCCATACACAACGGGGTTGAGCAGCTATTGATTCGATAGCACCATAGCATAGCAGCGCCCCGCTGCCCTGCGATGCTGCGCTGCACGGCACAAACCGCACTAAGCTGACCCGCAGCAAGCGCGGCTTCCTACAGTTTGCGCGTGCGTCCGCGGCAACACTGGGGCACAACTGCTGAAAGCTTTCACATGCCCCTGCCCTCTTCCTCTTCACGCGTCTCCCGCCTTTTCGCCATCAGCCTGTGCTGCGCCGCATTCGGCCTGGCTGGCGGCTCAGCGCTGGCGCAAACAGCCAAGGCCGGCGCCAAAACATCGGCCACTGCGGGCTTCGACCTGGAGGCCTTCAACAACGCCAGCGACAGCCCGCTGCTCAAAAGCGGAAGCAAGGGCCCGGCCGTGGCACGCGCGCAAATCCTGATGGACCGCGCCTGGTTTTCCTGCGGCGAGATCGACGGCCGTTATGCCGCCAACATGCAGCGCATGGTCAAGGCTTTCCAGACCGCGCGCAATCTTAAGGTCACAGGCACGGTCACGGCCGAAACCTGGAAGTCGCTGCGGGAAGACAGCGCGCCGCTGCTTGCCACATACACCGTCACAGAAAAAGACACCGCCGGCCCGTTCGAGAAAACGCCTGCCGCCATGGCTGAGCGCGCCAAGATGAAAGCCCTGGTGTTCGAATCGGCGGACGAAGCGCTGGCCGAAAAATTTCACACCAGCATCGCTTACCTCAAGCAGCTCAACGGCGGCCGCAAAGTCGAGGCCGGCAAAGACATCGTGGTGCCCAACGTGACCAGCGTTGCCGCGCCGGCCAAGGCAGCGTCGATTGAAATCGACAAGTCCCAGCGCGTCCTGTATGTGCTGGACGTCGAGAAACGCCCGGTTGCAGCCTTCCCCATCAGCATAGGCAACGAGAAAAACGACCCGCTGCCGGTCGGCATGATGGCGATCAAGAACGAGGTCAAGAACCCAGGCTTCACTTACGACCCCAAACTCCTCAAGAATGCGCCCAAGAATGCAGAGAAGATGGACATCGCACCGGGCCCCAACAACCCGGTCGGCAGCATCTGGCTGGGCCTGACGAAGCCGCACTGGGGCATTCACGGCACCTCGAATCCGTCCAATGTCGGCCACTCCGAAACCAATGGCTGTATTCACCTGACCAACTGGGACGCCGTGCGCTTGTCCACCCTCGCCAAAGCCGGGTTCAAGGTTGACGTCAAGCTGTGACTGAGACGCACCCTCCCCGCCGCTGGCGCAAGACCCTGCTGCTGGGCGCGGTGCTGGCCGTGGTCGCCGGCGTGGTGGTGGGTGCCTGGTTCCGTCCCGCAGCCACCACACAATCCCCCCCGGCTGCAGCGATGCCAGCGGCCGGTGTGGTGGCTGTGACCGCGCCGCCCGCTGCCGCCCCGCCCGCAGCCGTGCTTCAGACCCCGCCCGTGGCGGCGGTCGCCGAGCCTGCGCCCAACACCGATGCCACCCCTGCAGTGCTTGCGGTGCCGGCGGATGCCTCCGACCTGTCCCGCCTGCGCGGGCGCGGCCTGGCCATTCCGGTCAAAGGCTTCAGCGCCGCCCAGCTCAGCGACAACTACACCCAGGGGCGCGCCGGCGGTGCGCTGCATGAGGCGCTGGACATCATGGCGCCGCGCGGCACGCCGGTGCTGGCCGTCGAGGATGGCCCGATCGCCAAGCTGTTTTTGAGCAAGCCCGGCGGCATCACGCTGTACCAGTTCGACCCCAGCGGCGAGTTCGCCTACTACTATGCCCACCTCGACGCTTATGCCGACGGCATCGCCGAAGGCGGCTCGGTGCGCAAGGGCCAGGTGATTGGCTACGTGGGCAGCACCGGCAATGCTTCGCCGGAGGCTCCGCACCTGCATTTCGCGATTTACAAACTGGGGCCGGAGAAACAATGGTGGCGCGGCACGCCCATCAACCCTTTCCTGATCTGGCGCGACGCCAGGCCCTGAACGGCGTCACCGGCTTGAAATTTCAAGCCAAATCGGCCTCCAGCCCCCACCGGACAAGAGCGAACAGCTATTGATTTAATAGCAAAGCAGCAGCACTCAGGCCCTGGCTTTATGTGGGGACGAAGGACGAATGGTGATCAACGATCAACCAGACGCTGCCGACCTTGCAGTAAGTGAAGCTGAAACGCGCAGGAAGTGCGCGCGCCTGCCCTTCGACGAGCGTGTGCAAGGTGTAGCTGCCGCTGTTGATGGCCGTTCCTGCATACGCCCTGACCCGCTGCGTGCCCAGGCGGATGGTGGGCGGCGGTACGGCTGCGCAATGTCCTTCAAAATAGTCACGCATGCCTTGCGGCGTGCTGATCAGCAAGCGCGCGGTGGTTCCCCACAGCACCGCCTCGGGGTGATACAGCGCGCAGATTCTGTCCGCATCGCCCGCATTGAACGCCTGAATCCAGCGCTGTGTGGCTGCTTCCACGTCGTGCAGGTCATCGGGGTCAGGGCTGGCCATGCGCGTCCTTCCGTTGCCGGGCCGATGGTGAGGGGTAAAAACTCATGCCCGCATTGTAGAAACGCCGGGGCCGGGAGTCGCCAGCCGCCGGTGCTGCGCAAAAAACGTCCACATCATCAGCGTCGCGTCGGGGCCTTCCGGCGCGCTGAACTCGACGCTGCCATCACCGCCGCTCCAGGCATGGCCCAGGTGCTCAATCTCGCAGGCCACCAGTTGCGGCTTGCGCCCCGCGTACCAGGTCTGGCTCTCATAGGCGTGGCGCGGGTGGCGGCCGGTGCTGCGCGCCGGGTAGCGCCTGAGCACGGCCTCTTCCCGCGTGATGAAGCCGGCGTTGAGGAGGGCGAACTGATCGGTCAGCTGCGTCATGTTGATGCGCCGCACCACGCTGTCGCGCGCGCCGTGCAACAGGATGGCCGGCATGCCGGGGAAGGCTTTCTCCGCGCTGCCGAAAGACTGCACGCTGTCGCGGTGCGCCGGGCCGGAGCCGTGCTGCATCGCACGGTAAGCGCTCATGGCCGAATCCGTGGTGCCAAACACCGGCGCCGAGTGCAGGCCGACGGCGGCCACGATGGTGGGGTAATGCAGCGCGAGGATGTTGGCCAGCCCGGCGCCCGCCGACAGGCCCGACACATAGGTGCGGGAGCGGTCCAAACCATGTTTGAGCTGTACCTGCGCAATCATGTCGGCAATCAGCCGCACGTCGCCCAGGCCCTCCTGGGTCGAGCGTTTGTACCAGTGCCAGCAGCGGTGCGCGTCGCTGGCAGCCGACTGCTGCGGGTACAGCACCGCAAAACCCTTGCGCTCGGCCAGCGCATTCATGCGGGTGGACAGCGCAAAGTCGGTGGCGGTCTGCTGGCAGCCGTGCAGCATGACCACCAGCGGCAGCGGCGCAGCGGCCACACCGGACGGAAGGTACAGCCAGTACAACATGCGCCGCGCGGAAGCCACCTGGCCGGCGGCTGGCACCGAGAACCAGCACTTTTGCCAGCTACCCACCAGACTTTTGACAGATTTGGCAGGCGCCGCCACGCTTTTACGAATGGCAGCGGTGGGCCGGGCTTTCGCCACCTTCACGGGTTTGGCTTTTCGCACGGCCGGCGCACGCGGCGGCTGGGGCACCAGGCTTTGCAGCAACCTGCGGCCTTGCGCCTGCTGGGCGCGGCTCATGCGGCGCACACTTTTGAGCCAGAGGCTGCTCAGGCTTTTGGCCATGACATCCTGGGTCGTTCTGAATTAGTAAGCATGCATCCATTTTGCTGCATTGCAGCAAACTCGTCCACGCGCCGCCCGGCCGTTTGCGTCGTCCTGCACGCCGCGTATCTGTCAGGACGCTGACGCAGCGCAAGCGGCTGCCATGGACACCCTTGGTACGATGGGAGCCCCGCGACCCTTGCGGCCTTGTTTTTGAACGCTTTTTCGCCACATGCTCCCTGCCATGCCCCGTTTCCTGACCGCCGCCCTTTACAAGTTTGTCACGCTGCCCGACTTTGCCGCGCTGCAGGCGCCGCTACAGGCATTTTGTGAAGCGAACGATGTGCGCGGCACGCTGCTGCTGGCTGAGGAAGGCATCAATGGCACGATTGCCGGGCCCGAAGAAGGCGTGCGTGCGGTACTGGCGCATTTGCGCAAGGACCCGCGCCTGGCCGAGCTGGCGCACAAGGAATCCTGGTCGCACAAGCTGCCGTTTTACCGCATGAAAGTGCGGCTCAAGCGCGAGATCGTCACGCTTGGCGTGCCCGGCATCAACCCGAACCAGATGGCCGGCCAGTATGTCAAACCGCAGGACTGGAATGCGCTGATCAGCGAAGCCGGTGTGGTGGTGGTGGACACGCGCAACAACTACGAGGTCGGCATCGGTACCTTTGAAGGCGCGGTGGACCCGCACACCCAAAGTTTTTCCGAACTGCCGGCCTGGGTGGCCGAGCAGTCGGCGCCCGGCGGCCTGCTGGCCGAAAAAGACGGCAAGAAACCCAAAGTCGCGATGTTCTGCACCGGCGGCATCCGCTGCGAAAAATCCACCGCATTCATGCGCACCCAGGGCTTTGACGAGGTCTACCACCTCGAAGGTGGCATTCTTAAATACCTGGAAACCGTGCCCGAGACCGACAGCCTCTGGAAAGGTGAATGTTTTGTCTTCGACGAACGCGTCTCCGTCGTGCACGGCCTGGCCACCGGCCACTACGACCTGTGCCGCGCCTGCCGCGATCCGATCAGCGAAGCCGACAAGGCTTCGCCGCTGTATGTTCCGGGTGTGAGTTGCCCTGGCTGCCATGACAAGAAAACCGAGGAACAAAAGCGCGGCTTCATCGAGCGCCAGCGCCAGGTGGACTACGCGAATCGCCGGCGTCAGCCACACATCGGCGCAAAGCTGGCTTCATCGGGCGGCGGGACGGGTGACGGCGGCGAAGAAGGCGCCTGATGGGCGCCCTGCCCGTCCTGTATTCGTTTCGCCGCTGCCCGTATGCGATGCGCGCGCGGCTGGCGCTCGCGGTCAGCGCTGAGCCGCATGAACACCGGGAAGTCGTGCTTCGCGCCAAACCCGCCGAAATGCTGACGGTCTCACCCAAGGGAACCGTGCCGGTGCTGGTGTTGCCTGATGGCGAAGTGATTGATGAGAGCCTGGACATCATGCGCTGGGCGCTGGCCCGCCATGACCCGGCGCAGTGGCTGTCGCCGACCGGCGCTTCAGCCGAAGAGATGGAAGCGCTGATTGCCGGAAACGACGGTAATTTCAAACAGCACCTGGACCGCTACAAATACCCGAACCGTTATCCGCAGGAATCCGCCGGAGACGACGCTGGCTTTGCACTGAGCCATCGCAGCGAAGCGGCGCGCTGGCTGGCGCAGCTCGATGCGCGTCTCCGCGACGGTTGGTTGTGCGGCAGAAAGGCCTGCCTGGCCGACATGGCCATCCTCCCTTTCATCCGCCAGTTCGCGCACACCGATGCCGACTGGTTTGCGGCCCAACCCTGGCCGCGACTGCAAGCCTGGCTGGCGGCGTTTGAAGCCAGTGCGCTGTACACCGGTGTGATGGGAAAACATGCACCGTGGCACCCAACTGAAGGCTGACTGTCATTGCGGGCTTGACCCGCAATCCATGCCCCGCTTCCCATAAACGCTGCGCCGCCAGCACACCCACATGGATCCCGGATCAGGTCCGGGATGACAACCGACATGTCTGCTGCAATGCGTTTTCTGGTTGCCATGAAACTTTATGCATCAAATCGGCCTTCAGCCCATGCCACGCCTGGGTGATCAGCTATCAAAAACAGAGCGGATAGCTCCCGGATGGCGGGCCACTCTTTGCGGCTACAGCTCCGGCGCGATCATCTCCGCATACTCATACAGCGCGCCCAGCACCGCCTCTCCGCGCTCATCCGCCGTTTCCGACAACACATCGAGCTCGGCCAGGAAGGCGTCGACATTGCGCGCCCCACCCTCGCCTTCGAGCAGGCGTGCCGCGCGATGCGCTTCCCAGCGTTCGGCGTGTTCGGGTGACAGGGTCGCCTCGAAGTTGCGCGCGCGGTAGCGAAACACCAGTTCTTCCAGCCGCTCATCGTCGAAGCCGGTGCGGCTGTGCGCGAGTTCTGCCGGCGGCAAAGCGCGCAGCTTGTTGAGGCGGCGCCTGTCGTCGTTGTTGATGAAGCCGCCGTACAGGTCCTCATCAACATCGGGCACATCCGCTTTGGGTCGCGCGAACACCTCGGGCCAGATGGCGCTCATGTCGGGCAGGCTGGCGGCCTTTTCGGCGTGGCGCAGCGCGGCGTCCATGTCAACGCCCCACTTCGCCGCCATCGCGTCGCTGAGCGTCGCCAGCTTGCGAACCACCATCGGCGACTTGTTCAGGTGCACCGATTTGATCGGCAGCCGCATCACGCCTTCGGGCAGGTCGGCGCTTTTGCTGAACAGGCGCTGGCGCAAGGTGGCGACGTCGAGCAGCGGCAGTTCGGCGGGGTCACAGGCCAGGTCCCAGGCCAGCAGCTCATTTTTGTTCGACGGGTGCATGGCCAGCGGCCACATGACGGCCAGGCAACCTTTTTCGGGTGCGAACATGCCGGTCACATGCAAAAACGGCTGGGCCGTCTGTGGGCTGGTCGGCAGGCCCAGTTCAGCGGCCACGCGGTCTTTCTTGTGCAGCGAGAGACAAAAGTCAAACAGCTTGGGCTGGGCCGTGCGTATCAGCCGCGCGAGCGCAACCGTCGCGCGCACGTCGGACAGGGCGTCGTGCGCCGATTCGTGGATCAGGCCATTGGCGCGCGCCAGGTCTTCGAGCTTGAAGCTGGGGCGCAAGGCGCCTGGTTCATCAGGACGGCGTTCATCGGGCTTCATCGGCCATTCGATGCCCTCAGGCCGCAGGGCGTAGGCCATGCGCACCACGTCGAGCAGGTCCCAGCGGCCGCAGTCGTTTTGCCACTCGCGCGCGTAAGGGTCGATCAGGTTGCGCCAGAACAGGTGGCGCGTGACTTCGTCGTCGAAACGGATGGTGTTGTAACCCACGCCAATGGTGCCCGGCTGGGCCAGCACGGCCTCGATGCGCGCGGCAAATTCATGCTCGGGCAGACCGCGCTCCAGGCAGAGCTGGGGCGTGATGCCGGTGATCAGGCAGGAGGCCGGATTCGGCAGGTAATCGCGCGCCGGCTGGCAGTAAATCATCAGCGGCTCGCCAATTTCATTGAGCTCGGCATCGGTGCGTATCCCGGCAAACTGCGCCGGCCGGTCGCGCCGGGTGTTCAGGCCGAAGGTTTCGTAGTCGTGCCAGAGAAAGGTGTGGGGAGCCATCGGGTCTGTTCTTTCGCCAGATTTATGCATCAAAAAGGCCTCTGGCCCATAGCAGACGGGAGCAGGCAGCTATGATTTCAGGAGCACATGAAAAAGGCCGGTAGCGCCATGCTACCGGCCTTTTGATCCTGCGCCGTCAGATCAGCTGGTTTCAGCCTGCTCCGCCTCGGGCTTGGCCTTGCCTTCTTTCTTGGGCAACGGCTGGATGTCGAGTTCGACTTCGCCGGTCTCGACACCCTTTTCGTCGGTCGTGACCTTCATGTCCACCGTCAGGCGGCCGCCGTCGATCAGGCGTCCGAACAGCAGCTCGTCGGCCAGCGCACGGCGAATCGTGTCCTGGATCAGGCGCTGCATCGGGCGTGCGCCCATCAACGGATCGAAACCCTTCTTGCCGAGGTACTTGCGCAGCGTGTCGGTGAAGGTGACGTCGACCTTCTTCTCGGCCAATTGCGTCTCAAGCTGCAACAGGAACTTGTCGACCACGCGCAGGATGACGGTTTCATCCAGCGCCTTGAAGCTCACGGTCGCGTCGAGCCGGTTGCGGAACTCGGGCGTGAACAGGCGCTTGATGTCGGCCATTTCGTCGCCTGCCTCGCGCGGATTCGTGAAACCGATGGTCGCCTTGTTCATGGTCTCGGCGCCCGCATTGGTCGTCATGACGATGATCACGTTGCGGAAGTCGGCCTTGCGTCCGTTGTTGTCGGTCAGCGTGCCGTGGTCCATGACCTGCAGCAACACGTTGAAGATGTCGGGGTGCGCTTTTTCGATTTCATCGAGCAAGAGCACGCAATGCGGCTTCTTGGTGACCGCCTCGGTCAGCAGGCCGCCCTGGTCGAAACCGACGTAGCCCGGAGGCGCACCGATGAGCCGGCTCACCGCATGGCGCTCCATGTACTCGGACATGTCGAAGCGGATCAGCTCGATGCCCATGATGTAGGCCAGTTGCTTGGCGGCTTCGGTCTTGCCGACACCGGTGGGGCCGGAGAACAGGAAGGAGCCGATCGGCTTGTCGTCCTTGCCCAGACCCGAACGCGCCATCTTGACAGCGGACGCCAGCACGTCGAGCGCCTTGTCCTGGCCGAACACCACGCTCTTCAAATCGCGTTCCAGCGTCTTGAGCTTGCCGCGGTCGTCGTTGGACACATTGGCCGGTGGAATGCGCGCGATCTTGGCAACGATCTCCTCGACCTCGGTCTTGGTGATGATTTTTTTGCGCTTGCTGGCCGGCAGGATGCGCTGGGCCGCGCCGGCCTCGTCGATCACGTCAATCGCCTTGTCGGGCAGATGCCGGTCGTTGATGTATTTGGCGCTGAGCTCGGCTGCGGCCTGCAGCGCAGCCACGGCGTACTTGACGCTGTGGTGCTCTTCAAAACGGGATTTCAGGCCCTTGAGGATGTCCACCGTCTCCTGCACCGTCGGCTCGACCACATCGACCTTCTGGAAGCGGCGCGACAGGGCCGCGTCTTTCTCGAAGATGCCGCGGTACTCGGTAAACGTGGTTGCGCCTATGCACTTGAGCTGGCCGGAGCTGAGCGCCGGTTTGAGCAGGTTGGACGCGTCCAGCGTGCCGCCCGAAGCCGCACCGGCACCGATCAGGGTGTGGATCTCGTCGATGAACAAAATGCCGTTGGGCTTGTCCTTGAGCGCCTTGAGCACGCCCTTGAGGCGCTGCTCGAAGTCGCCGCGGTACTTGGTGCCGGCCAGCAAGGCGCCCATGTCGAGCGAATAGACCTGCGCTTCGGCCAGGATCTCGGGCACATCTTTTTGCGTGATGCGCCAAGCCAGGCCCTCGGCAATCGCGGTCTTGCCCACGCCGGCTTCGCCGACCAGCAGCGGGTTGTTCTTGCGGCGGCGGCACAGGATCTGGATCACCCGCTCGACCTCGTAGTGGCGGCCGATCAACGGGTCGATCTTGCCCTCTTTGGCGAGCTGGTTCAGGTTCTGCGTGTACTGCTCAAGCGGCGAGGCTTTTTCATTCTTCTCGCCACCCTCTTCGTTCTCTGCGGCGGTCTCGCCGGCCTTGGTCGGCTCGGGCGGATCGCTTTTCTTGATGCCGTGCGCAATGAAGTTCACCACGTCCAGGCGCGTGACGCCCTGCTGGTGGAGGTAATACACGGCGTGCGAGTCTTTCTCGCCGAAGATCGCGACCAGCACGTTGGCGCCGGTGACTTCCTTCTTGCCGTTGCCGGTGGACTGCACATGCATGATGGCGCGCTGGATCACGCGCTGGAAGCCCAAGGTGGGCTGCGTGTCCACGTCGTCGTTGCCGGCGACCTGCGGCGTGTTGTCCTTGATGAAGTTGGCCAGCGACTTGCGCAGGTCATCAATGTTCGCGGAGCAGGCGCGCAGCACCTCGGCGGCGCTCGGGTTGTCGAGCAAGGCGAGCAACAGGTGTTCCACGGTGATGAACTCGTGGCGCTGTTGCCGGGCCTCGACAAAGGCCATGTGCAAGCTGACTTCTAGTTCCTGGGCAATCATTGCGTTTCCTTTCGGCTTGCTGCGGGGGTATCTGGGACAGGTATTGGGGTGCGACTGATAGGGGAAATATGGGTTGATTCAGCGATTATTCAATGGGCTCGCAAACACACTGCAGCGGATGGCCATTTTTTCGCGCAGCTTCGGTCACCTGGTCGACCTTGGTGGTGGCCACATCCTTGGAAAACACACCGCACACGCCTTTGCCGTCGAGGTGGATCTTCAGCATGATCTGCGTGGCGGTTTCCCGGTCCTTGTTGAAAAACTCCTGGATCACCTCGACCACGAACTCCATCGGGGTGTAGTCGTCGTTGAGCAGAACCACCTGGAACATTTGCGGCGGCTTGGTCTTTTGCGGACGCCGCTCCAGCACCACAGAATCCCCACCGTTGGCGCCATCGGGCTTGAAGGCCGGGGCCTTGGGCGGTGCGGGAGGCTTGGGGGGTTGGGTTGCCATGGAATTCATTCTAGCGACCGGAATAGTCCGGTGTGTCTGACAGGGGAATTGGTGGCGGGAACGCGACATTCAAGGTCAGGCGATTGACTTTTGCGGGACCCATAAAAAAACCGCTCCGGCCTGCACCAGGAGCGGTCGTGCTGAGCGGCCACCGTCTTTACATGTGGTCGATCATGACCTGGCCGAAGCCCGAACAGCTGACCTGGGTCGCGCCATCCATCAGGCGGGCGAAGTCGTAAGTGACCTTTTTCGACTCGATGGATTTTTCCATGGCGCTGATGATCAGGTCGGCAGCTTCGGTCCAGCCCATGTGGCGCAGCATCATTTCGGCCGACAGGATTTCGGAACCGGGGTTCACATAGTCCTTGCCGGCGTATTTGGGGGCCGTGCCGTGGGTGGCCTCAAACATGGCGATGGTGTCGCTCAGGTTGGCGCCGGGGGCAATGCCGATGCCGCCAACCTGGGCAGCCAGCGCATCGGAGACGTAGTCGCCGTTGAGGTTCAAGGTCGCAATGACCGAGTATTCGGCCGGACGCAGCAGGATCTGCTGCAGGAAGGCATCGGCAATGCTGTCCTTGACGATGATGTCCTTGCCGGTCTTCGGGTTCCTGAACTTCATCCAGGGGCCGCCGTCGACCTCCACCGCGCCGAACTCTTTTTTCGCCAGGGCATAGGCCCAGTCGCGGAAACCGCCTTCGGTGAATTTCATGATATTGCCCTTGTGCACGATGGTCACGCTGGGCTTGTCATTGTCGATGGCGTACTGGAGCGCCTTGCGCACCAGGCGCTCCGTGCCTTCGATGGAGACCGGCTTGATGCCGATGCCGGAGGTGTTGGGGAAGCGGATTTTCTTCACGCCCATCTCGTCCTGCAGGAACTTGATGAGCTTTTTGGCCTTGTCGGACTCGGCTTCGAACTCGATGCCGGCATAGATGTCCTCCGAGTTCTCACGGAAGATCACCATGTTGGTCTTGTGCGGCTCTTTCACGGGTGATGGCACACCGGCAAAATACTGGATGGGGCGCAGGCAGACGTAGAGGTCCAGCTCCTGGCGCAGCGCCACGTTGAGCGAGCGGATGCCGCCGCCGACGGGTGTGGTCAGCGGGCCCTTGATGGACACCACATAGTCCTTGACCGCAGCCAGGGTTTCTTCCGGCAGCCAGACATCGGGGCCATAGACTTTGGTCGACTTTTCACCGGCATAAACTTCCATCCAGTGGATCTTTTTCTTGCCGCCGTAGGCTTTGGCCACCGCAGCATCCACCACCTTGAGCATGACCGGCGTGATGTCCGCACCCGTGCCATCGCCTTCAATGAACGGGATGACCGGCTCGTCCGGAACATTGAGCGAGTTGTCGGCATTGACGGTTATTTTTTGCCCTTGGGCAGGCACCTTGATGTGCTCGTACATGTACGCCAGTCTCCGGTATGTGCTGAATCAGCAATGAAAGCGGCTAAAACGCTTAGGTGGTAACCCGCAAATTCTAGCTGCAAACACTCGCAGGTCTGCTTTTCAGAGGGGGCTTGTCAACCGTATGCAAAGGGCCGCCGTTACGGTGAGGCCCCGGCAATTTCCGGGGACCATTACAAACGTATATCAAGAGGAACTCCCATGAACAAAGTTATTGCTGCCCTGATCGCCGGTCTTTTCGCCGCTGGTGTTTTCGCACAAGCCGCTGCGCCAGCGGTGCCTGCCACTCCCGCCGTTCCCGCAACGCCTGCCGTGACGGCAGCCCCGGCTGTGAAGGCCGAAGTCAAGGTCGACGCCAAGGCTGAAAAAGCGGCCGCTGCAAAGGCTGCCAAAGCCGAGAAAGCAGCTGCCGCAAAAGCCGCCAAGGAAGAAAAGGCCGCAAAAGCCAAGGCTGCCAAGGAAGAGAAAGCAGCCAAAGCCAAAGCATTGAAGGAAGAAAAAGCCGCCAAGGCCAAAGCCGCTGCGGAAGCCAAGGCAGCCAAAGCCAAGGCCGCCAAAGAAGCCAAAGCCGCCGCAAAAACGGCCGCCAAGGTTGAAGTCAAGGCCGAAGCCAAGAAGTAATTCTTTCGCCGCGCCCTGAAATGCCCGCACTGCGGGCATTTTTCATGGTGCTCGTTTATGCTGGCCACCTGACAATCCTTGGTAACTTCATGCCTCTTCACCCTTTTTCCATTGCAGGCCGCCTCGGCCGTATGGCCTCCGCCCTCTTGCTCGCGGCAAGCGCGCTTGCGGCAGCCGCCCAGGACGCGCCACAGATGAACCTGCAGCGCAGCACGCTGTCCGCCGGCATGCACCAGATCGACGCGCAACTGGCAGTGACGCCCGCACAGCGGCAGACCGGTCTGATGTTCCGCAAGGACATGCCGCAGGGCGAAGGCATGCTGTTCATCTTCGAGGAGCCGGCGAAGCAATGCTTCTGGATGAAAAACACCCTGCTGCCGCTGACCGCCGCTTTCGTGGCCGACGACGGCACCATCGTGAACCTGGCCGACATGAAGCCGCAGACGACGGATTCACACTGCTCGGACAAGCCGGTACGTTATGTGCTGGAAATGAACGTCGACTGGTTTGCCAAAAAAGGCATCAAGGCCGGGAGCCGCCTGCGCGGCGCGGTATTTGAGGGCCGCAGGTAATTCTCCAGGGACACGATCCAGCCAAGAAAAAAAGGCGGCCCGCATGAATGCGGACCGCCTTTTTCTTATTCGAAGCCTGCCAGCGCGTGCCGGCAGATCGCCTCACCCCGCGCTGTTCAAGCCGTGAAAGCCGCCAGCGTCGCGTTCAAGGTTTTGCTGGGACGCATCACGACGTCCAGCTTGGCCAGGTCGGGCTGGTAGTAGCCCCCAATGTCCACCGCCTTGCCCTGCACGGCCTGAAGCTCGGCGACGATGGCCTGCTCGTTGGTCGTCAGTTCCTTGGCCAGCGAGGCGAACTTGCCAGCCAGCGCCGCGTCTTCGGTCTGTGCAGCCAGTTCCTGGGCCCAGTACATGGCCAGGTAAAACTGGCTGCCACGGTTGTCCAGTTGACCGGTCTTCGGCGACGGATTCTTGTTGTTGTCGAGAAGCTTGCCGGTGGCGGCATCCAGCGTTTTGGCCAGAATCTTCGCCTGGGTATTGCCGGTCTTGAGGCCGAGGTCCTCCAGCGACACCGCCAGCGCCAGGAATTCGCCCAGCGAGTCCCAGCGCAGGTGGTTTTCCTCGACCAGCTGCTGAACGTGTTTGGGTGCGGAGCCGCCGGCGCCGGTTTCATACATGCCGCCGCCGGCCATCAAAGGCACGATGGACAACATCTTGGCGCTGGTGCCCAGCTCCATGATGGGGAACAGGTCGGTCAGGTAGTCCCGCAGGATGTTGCCGGTGGCGCTGATGGTGTCGAGGCCGCGCACGACGCGCTCCAGCGTGTAACGCATGGCACGCACCTGGCTCATGATCTGGATGTCCAGGCCCGATGTGTCGTGTTCGTGCAGGTACATCTTGACCTTGGTGATCATCTGCGCTTCGTGCGGGCGGTAGGAATCGAGCCAGAACACCACCGGCATGCCGGAGTTGCGCGCGCGGC
>JAZKGR010000056.1:0-8747 GCA_040385775.1 Pseudomonadota bacterium | reverse complement strand
TTGCATTTTCATAAAAACTCCTGTCGTGGATCGGTTTAAAACTGGAAAGGTCCGGTGTCAGCGGAGCCCGTCTTCGCCCCTGATTTCGTGGATCTGCAGTCCGCCCACGCGCGGTAGTGGCCGGCCACTGTCTGTCACAACGACAGCGACCACAATTTCGTTGGCTCGCGGCGCATCCGCCACACGCGCTTCCATCGCATCGAAATGGCTGCGCACAAAGGCTGCGTCCTTGTGCCCCAGCGGCACATCAATCGCCGTGCCCAGTCCGCCGCGTTTTTTGCTCGACGGCACCAGGGCAGCGCCTTTTTCGACGGCCAGGCGCAAGGGTGCCCCCAGCTTGGGATGCAGGATGGCTGCGGCATGCTCAAGCTCACCGGCTTCGCCCACAATCGCAGCCTTGCCGTAACTCTGCGCATGACCCGGTGTGATGCCCAGCGCTTCCACGCATTTTTGTCCCAGCAGCGCACCGAGTTCTTCACCGATGGCGATCAGATCGCCCAGGTCTTCCTGATAGACGCCGGCAAATGGATTGGCAATCACCGCCATGGCCAGCGCCCTGCGCGTCGGCGGATTGATGGGTTGGCCCATTTCGATGTGGATCTCGTCAACCTGGACAATGATTTTTCGGATGCTGGCTGTCATGTGTGTTCCTTGTGCCTTTTTCGATACGGCCGCGCGTCAGCGCAGGCCGTCCCATTTGCTGATCGCGCCCGCTGCGAGACCTCCGACGCGCGCATGAATGCGCGGGCCTGTGCTCATCGCGAGGATAAAAACAATTTCATCGGCCAGCGGCGCGCCCGGAACCCGCACTTCGATCGCGTCGAAATGGCTGCGCACGTAAGCGGCATTGATGTGCGTCATCGGCACATCCAGCGCTGCGCCGGGCCCGCCTACCTTTTTGGTCGAGGGCACGATGGACAAGGCATTGCCCGGTCGCCCGGATTTTTCTTCGCCCTGCCCTTTGGCATACGCTGCCGCATCGCCCTTCCAGCCCAGCAGTTCGCGCATGGCGTAACCGCCCGGTACATGCCAGAGCGCGCCGTGCTCCAGTTCGCCAGCCGCGCCAATGATGGCACCCTTGCCATACCCCTCGATACGTTCGGTCGGCACATCCATTGCAGCAAGCAGCTTGCGCGCCATCTCCAGACCCACCGGGTCCAGCGCCGCCATCATCGGCAGGATCTCGGGCTCATAACGCCCCGCAAAGGGATTGGTCAGCACCACACCGATCGCACCGCGCAGCAGCGGCACCGGGGCGACGGGCCCGAATTCGTGCCTTATCTGCTCCACGTGCGTGAAGATGCGTCGTATTTCAATCATCGCTGTGCGTCCATCTGTTTCATTAAGCAAATACCGAACCAACTTGCTGCTTGCTGCGCTGGTTGTCGAGTATCCCCATGGCCGCAGTATCGGTGCTGGCGATCTGATTCTGACAAATCAGCGCAGCCGACCAGATCAATCCGGCCGCGCGCAGGGCCTGCGCACGTTTCAGGCCCGCACGCAAGGCCTGCTGCACCAGCGTCGGCTCCAGCGGCGGAACATCCACCGTGACCGGGAGATCTCCCAGGTCGGAGTTGTCCTTGAGTTCACACGCCGGACGGCGCTGGATGCGGGGATCTACCAAATTGACGGCATTGGCAATGACCGTGGCGGCTGCGTCGGCTTCGGACGCCGTGCGCGCCAGTACCGTCACACTGTCGGCAATGCCCAGTGAAAAACTCCGGCCACGCCAGCCGCTGGTGGCAACACCGCGCACCGGCAGCAGGCCAGATATTTCGAACTGACCGTCGGTGCGAACGCCTGTTCGCAACTCGTCCACATCCAGGCTGGCCAGATCCGCATACAGGCCGATACGCACCGCTTCGGACGGCGCCAGATGTAATGCGATGTCACCGCCGTTGTTGACCCAGGCGCGCGCCACGCCGCGGGTGGAATAACAGGCGATCAACTCCTGCGCAACAGATCCGGCCACCGCCGCCATCGGCGTGATGAAACTGCTTTTATAGGGCTGACAGGCATTCCACATTCTTCGTGCAATCGGGCCCCGCAGCGGGCAGTTGCCCTGCACCGGACGCTGCAACAGCGCAAGCTCTTCCACCAGCTCACTTAAAATGCCGCGAAAACGCAGCCACGCGTCCTCGTGGGCGCCCTCCACCGATGCGGGTTCGCCACTCGCACCGATCACGATATCGATGGGGCCGTGCTGCAAATGCCAGCGGCCATCCGGAAAACGTGTGCGCTGGGCGTCCATATTGAGGCCTGCCCCGATCAACCGAGCAAGGGAGGACGCGCCAGCGGCCACGGGTTGGCGGCCGGCAAGGCCGCCCATTCCAAGGAGGAGGGCGCGCCTTCGTTGTGCCATGCGCCGCGGGACAGCGCGTCTTCCAGCGTGCGCACATAGTCCATGTGACCGCCCAGCGCGCGGTAGTCTTCCAGCTTCATGCTGAACTCTATCGGCGCCACGATGGCCGGCGTGGGCACGGTGCCAAAGCTGTTGTCGGGCATGCGCATGACATCGGCCATCACCGTGATGCCGCCGCCCGGCCAGACATAGGCCGGTGCGCCGCCGCAGGTGACGTTGACCAAGGCATTCTTGATGGCCCGTGTCAGCAGCACCGGGTTTTCGGTGACGCCGGCGCGCAAGCTGCCTCCCGCGCCGCCAAGAAACAGCACGGTAGACAGGGAAGGCTCGCAGTTTTCGCCAATACGCTCGACGACCAGGCGCACCTCGGCCGGCATGTCCTGCTCGACAGGCACCAGGTCTTCATTGAGCACATACCAGCTCGCATGCTCCCCGGTGGTGGAGGTCATCAACAGGCGCAGACCCGGCCAGGCGACATCGGGGTCCCAGCTCTCGATGATGGACAGCGGCTCGGCGATGTCGGTCCCGCCCCAGCCGGTTCCCGGATTGGCGACCTGAAAGTAGCGACCTGGCGTTGATTTGCGCCCGCGCATCTTGATGCCCGAAGAGCGCATGTCCAGGCAACGTCCCGCCTGGTGCTCGGTCAGCACCCCCGTGATGTGGTCGTCCACCACCACCACCTCGTCGAGCTTGCCGAACAGTTGTTTTGCAAAAATGCCGATGGTCGCCGAGCCGCAGCCGACACGCATGCGCTGCTCTTCCACACCGTTGACAATCGGTGCACGGCCGGCCTGGATCACGATCTGCGAGCCGCCGTCGATCGTGAACTCCACCGCCTTCTTGTTGCCCAGCGACTGCATCATGTCCATGGTCACACGGCCTTCCTTCTTGCTGCCGCCGGTCAGGTGGTGCACCCCGCCCAGCGACAACATCTGCGAGCCGTATTCCGCCGTCGTCACATGGCCGACCACCTCGCCCTTGCAACGTACATTGGCTTGCTCGGCACCGAGAAAGCGGTCGGTGTCTATCTTCACCTTGAGGCTGCAGTAGCTGAAGATGCCTTCGGTGACGACCGTGACCATGTCAACGCCATCCACCTGCGAGGACACGATGAAGGGCGCCGGCTTGTAGTCGGGGTAAGTGGTCGAGGAACCGACGCCGGTCACAAACACCTCGTCAGCCAGCAACAGATCGCCGCTCCAGGACGCAGGAGGAGCCTCTTCAGTCGCATCGGCAGGCGCCACGCGGCCTGCAAAGGCAACCACCTTCGCCTCGTCCTGCGCCAGCGTGCGGCGCAGCAGCAGCACCGGATCGACGCGAATCAGGGTGCCGCCACGGTTCGCATAACGGTCACAGGCGCCGGTGCGGCCATCAGAAATCTGGCACAACACGGGACAGGCATTGCACTCGATTTTTTCGCTGTTCATGCGATCGTTGCGCGGTCTGGCTTTTTCCAGCACCTGGCCAAAGGCCGGCGCATCCATGCCTGGCAAGCCGTCCGTTTTGGTGTGTTCCGTCATCGTGTTCGCCTTTTGTCGCATGCCATCGTGGTGCATCAACACCAATGTAGTGCGCGCTTAATTTATATGTTGCATTTACTACATTTGAAATCAATGTATCGCAGGAAAATTGCCAGCGCAATAGCATTTCCACGGCAATTACAAATTTATTTCAAAAATGTTGTGATTGCTGAATTTTCATGTTGCGTTCACTACATTAATGTGGCACATTGAGATTCGTCCGGACAGTTTTCCCCGGGCCTGCACCGCCAAAGGACCGCTGTGACCCACGTCGTAACCGACCCCTGTATCAAGTGCAAATACACCGACTGTGTCGATGTCTGCCCCGTGGACTGCTTCCGGGAGGGGCCCGAGCTTCTGGTGATTGACCCCGATGAGTGTATTGACTGCGCGGTCTGCATTCCCGAGTGCCCGGTCAATGCAATTTATGCCGATGTTGACATGCCCGACGAGTTCAATACCTTCCTGGAGCTCAACGCCCGGCTGTCGCGGCAGTGGCCAACCATCTCCAGACGCGTCGCCCCTTCTCCAGAGGCGGCACAATGGCAGGGTAAAACCGGTAAGCTTTCGGGCCTGGATCCCGCGCTACTGGCATAACCCGACTGATCACCAACTTCCCAACCCATCATCATCATGAGCGCTTTCAACGAAGAAACAGTTTTGTCCGTGCACCACTGGACCGACAAGCTGTTCACGTTCACCACCACCCGCGACACCTCCCTGCGCTTCAGCAACGGCCACTTCACCATGATTGGCCTGCGCGTCAATGACAAGCCACTGCTTCGCGCCTACAGCATCGTGAGCCCGAACCACGAGGAACATCTGGAATTCCTCAGTATCAAGGTGGCGGACGGCCCGCTGACCTCTCGCCTGCAGCACATGAAGGTCGGCGACAAGATCATTGTCGGGCGCAAGCCGACCGGCACACTGGTCATCGACTACCTGCTGCCGGGCAAACGCCTGTATTTGCTGTCCACCGGCACCGGCCTGGCGCCTTTCATGAGCATCATCCGCGACCCGGAAACCTATGAACGTTTCGAGCAGGTGGTACTGGTACACGGCGTGCGCCAGGCTGACGAGCTGGCCTACCACGACCTGGTGGTCGAGCATCTGCCCCAGCATGAATTTCTGGGTGAGCTGATCTCCAAGCAACTGCTGTACTACCCGACCGTCACGCGCGAAAGTTACCGCAACATGGGCCGTGTCACGGACCTGATGGAAACCGGCAAGATGTTTGCTGACCTGAATCTGCCGGCACTGGACCCGGCCAGCGACCGCGTGATGATTTGCGGTAGCCCCGGCATGCTCAAGGATTTGAAACACATGCTGGAGCAAAAGGGCTTCCATGAGGGCAACACCTCCAAGCCCGGCGACTTTGTGATCGAGCGGGCTTTCGCAGAACAATAAAACCTGGCTTCCACTCCCGGAAACCACTGACCACGACATGACCGCCAAACCTGCCAAACCTGCCAAACCTGCCAAACCTGTCAGCACCGCAAAAACTGCCAAACCGGCGCGAGCCCGCACCCCCGCTGCCCGGCTCGCGTCAGCCAAACGGCCGGGCGTGCGCGAACAGGCGGCGCAGACCACGCGCGACAACATCCTGCGTGCGGCCACCAAGGTGTTTGCGCGTTACGGCTACGAGGGCGGCAGCGTGGAGAAAATCTCCCAGTCGGCCAAGTCTTTCGACCGGATGATTTATTACTACTTCGGCAGCAAGGAAGGCCTGTTCATCGAAGTGCTGGAAGACATGTACCGGCGCATGAACGATGCCGAGCTGGAACTGACGCTGGACCTCGCGCAGCCGGTGGAGTCGCTCAAGGACGTGATCAATTTTGTCGTCAGCTACTACAGCAAGAACCCCGAGTTCATCACGCTGCTCAATACCGAGAACCTGCACCGCGGCAAACATATTTCCAAATCGTCGAGGGCGCGTGACTACTCGTCGCCGGCGATTGCCATCATCCGCCAGTTGCTCGAAAGCGGCGCCAGCCAGGGCGTGTTCCGCGCCGATGTCTCCGCACGCAATGTCTACCTGCTGATCGCGGCCACGGGTTACTTCTACATCTCCAACCGCCACACGCTGTCGGCCTTCCTCGGTGAAGACCTGCAAACGCCGGAAGCGCTGGCGCAGTGGCAGGCCTTCATCATCAGCACCGTGCTGCGCACCGTGATGCTGAACCCCTAACCCCCTCCCCCACGAAAGCAAGCCATGGCAGAAGCAGCAGCAAGCGGCAAGTCCGGCAAGGTCGTCATCACCAACATCGGCCTGCTGCTCTCAGGCGACATCGACAACCCGATCCTGGACGCCGACACCATCGTCGTGAACGATGGTCTGATCGTGGGGGTCGGCAAGGCCAAGGACTGTGACATGGCCCATGCGCAGACCACCATCGATGCGCACCAGACCTGTGTCGCGCCCGGACTGATCGACAGCCACGTGCACCCGGTTTTCGGCGACTGGACACCAAGGCAAAACCAGATCGGCTGGATCGATTCGACCATGCATGGCGGTGTGACCACCATGATTTCGGCTGGCGAGGTGCACCTGCCTGGCCGGCCCAAGGACATCGTCGGCCTGAAGGCGCTGGCCATCACGGCGCAACGCGCGTTTGACAATTTCCGGCCCGGCGGCGTCAAGGTATTGGCCGGCGCACCCATCATTGAAAAAGGCATGGTCGAGCAGGACTTCAAGGAGCTGGCCGAGGCCGGCGTGAGCCTGCTCGGCGAGGTCGGTCTGGGCTCGGTCAAGGCCGGCTACGAGGCCAAGGAGATGGTGGCTTGGGCGCGCAAGTACGGCATCCAGAGCACCATCCATACCGGTGGCCCGTCGATTCCCGGCTCCGGCCTGATCGACAAGGACGTGGTGCTGGAGGCCGATGCCGACGTGATCGGCCACATCAACGGCGGGCACACCTCATTGTCGGAGCAGCATGTCTGTGAGCTCTGCGAAAAATCCTCGCGCGCGATCGAGATCGTGCACAACGGCAACGAGAAGGTCGCGATTGCCGCTGCCCAGGCCGCCCTGCAGCTCAAATGCCCGCACCGCGTGATCCTCGGTACCGACGGCCCGGCCGGCTCGGGTGTGCAGCCGCTCGGCATGCTCAGGCTGATCTCGCTGCTGTCCAGCCTGGGCAACATCCCGGCCGAACTGGCCTTTTGTTTTGCCACCGGCAACACGGCACGCATTCGCAAGCTCAATTGCGGCCTGGTCGAGGTCGGCCGCGATGCCGATTTTGTCTTCATGGACCGTGCCCAGCACACGGCCGGCCGCGACCTGCTGGACAGCGTGCAGCGCGGCGACATCCCCGGCGTCGGCATGGTGATGATTGACGGCATCGTGCGCTGCGGACGCAGTCGCAACACGCCGCCGGCCACCACCATTCCCAGCGTGTCGGCGCAGGCCTGAGGCGCACGCCATGCCGCAGTTTGCGTCACCGACGCGCGATGAACTCGCGCTGCTGGAGCCGCTGGATCGCCTGGGCCTGGCCGATATCGTGCTGGTCGCCACCGCAGCGCAGGCCGATGACGCCTGGAGCGTCCTGTCAGGCTGCAGCGCGCTCGGCTTCGATACCGAGTCCAAACCCACTTTTTTTCGCGATCAGGTGTCGGAAGGCCCGCACGTGGTGCAACTGTCCACGCTGGACAGGGCCTGGGTGTTCCAGCTGTTCGACGCGCGCTGCCGCGAAGTCGTGGCGGCGCTGCTGGAGGCCGAGCACATCACCAAGGTCGGCTTTGGTCTGGCCGGTGACCACACGCAGATCCGCCGCACGCTGGGCGTGGAGCCGCTCAATGTGCTGGACCTCAACGTGGTATTCCGCAAAAAAGGTTATGCGAAGGAGATCGGCGTGCGCGGTGCAGTGGCGGTGCTGTTCAATCGCCGTTTCCTGAAATCAAAAAAAGCCACCACCTCCAATTGGGCGAATCGCCAGCTCAGCGAGAGCCAGTTGGTCTATGCGGCCAATGATGCCTGGGCGGCGATGCGGGTGTTTGACGCGCTGGAGCTTTAGTCCAGGCCGAAACGCTGCATAAACGCCGCGCAAAAGGGTGCGCTGCCGCTGATCGAAAACGTCAGCACATGCCAGGGTGGCGACGCCGCATCGGTCCGCTCCTACAGGCCGGCATCCCACTCGCCGCCTTCATCCAGCGGAGCGCGTTGCCCCGCAAACGCGGATTCAGCCCATTCCAGCACCTCGGCAATTTCAGCGCGCACCTCAGCAAGTTGCGCCTGCCGCACCGAGGCCATGGCGTCGAACGTGCCGCCGCCCTCGGGGTCCTCGCTGAAATCAAATTCGAGAAACTGCAGGCTCATTCGCCGGGTTCGGGATCCTGCACCGGCGTATGACTGTCCTCATCTTCCATCTGACGAGGCTTATGGGTGCGCCGGCCCTCTTTGGCCAGCAGTTCGAGGTAGAAGGAATCAGCGCCTTCTTTCGCGGCGGCATCGACCAGCGGCAGGACGGTCGCGAAATGCACCACTTCCGCGCTTTCCTCGTTGGCCCCGAAGCGGCAGTCGAAATCCCAGAAATCCACACCCTCGGGCAAGGGCACGCGGCGCTGGCGCCTGACGTATTTGCGGATGTCGTGTTTGACCGCGTCCAGCACACGGTCACGGTTTTTGCCTTCGATGTTGAGCTTGAATGTCTTTTTCACGGATGCCTTTGAGTCGATCATTGCCCGGCCCCTGAAACGGGCGGGTTCGCCATCTGTCGATTATGCGGCTTGCCCCGGAGGACGACTGGCCTGGCGGGCTTAAACTGGGCGCTTGCAAGGTCTGTTTTTGGCACTTGCCACTCACAAAGCCCCGTTCATGCCATTTACCTCTCTGGGCTTGTCCCCCGCCCTGCTGCGCGCCGTCAGCGCCA
>JAZKGR010000055.1:0-54838 GCA_040385775.1 Pseudomonadota bacterium | reverse complement strand
CGCTCGCCCTGATCCGTTTTCGGCTGCGCTCCTCGGCCCGGCCCGACGGGTGGGGCGCAGAAATCCAAATACCAAGTCGGGGAGGCGAGGACACGCAAAGCGCGTCCTCGCCGGAGCCCGACCCCGAATCCGTTCCCGCTCCCGAACCCACCACCCTTCTGTATGCGCCGAGGAGCGGAGGTCCAGACGGATCAGGACGGGCGATTGTTTGAGCCGAAGGCGAGTTCGAGCCCGGCCCCGGCTGGACCGAGCACCGCAGGTTGCCCCGGAGCGCAGCGCAGGGGACGCAGACAGCAGGGTCGCCTTTTTCTTTGCTTACTTTCTTTTTGGCGACGCAAAAAGAAAGTGAGTTGCCGCCGGGCAACCCCCGGCTTGTTGGCAGGCCACGAACAGTCGAAGCAAAGAAAGCTTCGACAGGCTCAGCCCGAACGGCAGGAAAACTCAACATAGAGCCAGCGCCTCCAGACAAAGTCGTTTGTGCGCCTCCCCACTGGAAGGCTTGATCTGCACTCCCGGCAAGCGCAGGCCGTAGCTCAGGCCCAGCTTGTCGGCCTGCAGCACCCAGGCGCAAAGGCGCGACAGCCTGGCTTCGGTGTCCAGTGAGCCGGCCTGCACAAAGTCCAGCCAGAGCTCATGGCGCTGGGCTTGCTGGGCGTCGCGCACCACCAGGCCGTTGCCTTGATCGTCGGCTTTGGCGGCCTTTTTCCACATCACCAGTTTGAGCGGGTCGCCGCGCCGGTAGCTGCGTACGCTGTCAAAGTCACCGCTGCTTTGCACGCGTGCGGTGGCGCTGGCTGCGCCTGAGCGTGGCTCGCCGGGCGGCAGGGGCGGGGGAGTACGTTCTGGCGCCGGGTAGACCAGCACCTGCGCGGCAGGCCGCCAGATGGTCCAGACGCGAAAAGTGCCGAGCGGAAAACGTGTTTCAGCGGTCAGCGGGGGCAAGTGGTGCAGGCCGCGCCGGGAAGGCGTGAAAGCCACCTGAACCGTGCTGCTGCCTTCGGCCGGTACGTCGGTCCAGGCCCAGTGCAGGGCATTTTTTGTATCAGCCGGGCTCAGCACACTCAGCCCGATGCCATGACGGGTTGACCGTCGGGTGTTCGTGAGTTTGACATCAAAAATGGCTGCAGCCCCCGCGTACTGGGGGGAGGGTGCTATCAAATTCATTGCAAGTCCGCGCAGGGTGCCATGGCACACATGCATGCCGGTGACGGCGCTGCCGGCCAGCAGAAAAGTCAGCAGGTAGCCCAGGTTGAGCTGGTAGTTGATGGAGGCGACCAGCAGCACCAGCAGCGTCAGCGCCAGCATCAGGCCGGGACGCGTTGGCAGGATGTAGACATTGCGCTGGGTCAGCAGCATGCTGTCACTGAGCGGCAGGCGGCTTTGCCACCACTGCTGGAAACGCCCGCGAACAAAAACAAAGGGGTTCAGGGAAGCTGCGTTCATGGTGTAGCCGTCAACGCCGGATACGGCCTCATGGCAAAGGCACGGCCTCAAGCATGGCGCGCACCTGCTCGACTGCGCCGCGGCCGGCGCTGGTGACCGGTACCAGCCGGTGCGCGGCGGTTTGCGGAAGCACGGCGACGACGTCATCGGGCGCCACATAGTCGCGGCCGCTCAAAAAAGCCTGGGCGCGGGCGGCGCGCATCACCGCGATGCCGGCGCGCGGGCTCAGGCCCTGCAAAAACCATTGGCCCGATCGCGTTGCGGCGATCAGGTCCTGCAGATAATTGAGCAGGGGTTCGGCTGCATGCACCTGCAGCACTTCCTGCTGCAGCTCCAGCAGGTCGTGGGGCGTCAGCAGGGTCTCAAGCTTGTCGACCATCTCGCGCCGATCGCCGCCGCCCAGCAACTGGCGCTCGGCGGCGCGGTCCGGGTAACCCAGCGAAATGCGCATGTGGAAGCGGTCCAGTTGCGACTCCGGCAGGGAATAGGTTCCGAGCTGGTCATGCGGGTTTTGCGTGGCGATCACAAAAAAGGGCACCGGCAGCGGGCGGGTTTCGCCCTCGACGGTGACCTGTTTTTCCTCCATGGCTTCAAGCAGCGCACTCTGCGTGCGCGGGCTGGCGCGGTTGATCTCGTCGGCCAGCAGCACCTGGGCAAATACCGGGCCTGGATGGAAGACAAAGCTCTCTTTTTGCCGTTCGTAGATGGACACCCCGGTCAGGTCGCTGGGCATCAGGTCAGCGGTGAACTGGACGCGCGAAAACTGCAGGCCGAAGGAGCGCGACAGGGCGTGCGCCAGCGTGGTTTTTCCGACACCGGGCACGTCTTCAATCAGCAAATGCCCGCCGGCCAGCAGGCAGGCGACGCAGTCCTGGACCTGTGCGGGTTTGCCCACAATGACCGTGTTAAGCTGATTCAATAGCGCCTGAATTTTTTGTTTCGCGTTCATGCCATCAACCTTACCGCAAAATTTTCCGTAATGAATGCCACCGCGTATTTCACCCATGCCGATTGCCGTAAACATGAGATGGGCCCGGGTCATCCGGAGTGCCCCGAGCGGCTGGACGCGATTGAAGACCGGCTGCTGATCACCGGCGTCGGCGATGCGCTGGACCGGCGCGAAGCGCCGCTGGCCTCGCTGGGCGACCTGGAACTCGGCCATGACCGCATGATGATTGCGGCCATTCGTGGCCTGGGCGATCAGCTTGCGGACGACGCATTTGCCGGAGGGCCCCAATACGCCCAGATCGACCCGGACACCTCGCTGAATGCCTTCACCTGGAATGCCATCCTGCGCGGCGCCGGTGCGGCGCTGGCCGCCACCGACGCGGTGATGGCCGGTGAAGTCGAAAACGCCTTTTGCGCGGTGCGCCCGCCCGGCCACCATGCCTGTCACGACCGCGCCATGGGATTCTGCTTTTTCAACAACGTGGCAATCGCCGCCAAATACGCGTTGGAGCGGCACGGCCTGGAACGGGTCGCGATTGTGGATTTCGACGTGCACCACGGCAACGGCACCGAAGACATCATCCGCGGCGATGACCGCATCCTGATGGTGAGTTTTTTCCAGCATCCGTTTTATCCGCACGGCGGCACCCGCGGCGGCGACAACATGGTCAACCTCCCGGTTCCGGCCTACACCAAGGGCGCTGCCGTGCGCGACATGATCGAGGCGATGTGGATGCCGCGCCTGGAGGCGTTCAAGCCCCAGATGATTTTTATCAGCGCCGGGTTCGACGCGCACCGCGACGACGACCTGGGCCAGCTCGGGCTGGACGAGCAGGACTATGCGTGGATCACCCAGCGCATCAAGGATGTCGCGCACCGTCATGCCGGCGGGCGCATCGTCTCATCGCTCGAAGGCGGCTACAACCTTCAGGCCCTGGCCCGCAGCGTGGAAGCGCATATTCGCGTGCTGGCTGATCTGTAGTTCCGCCGGAGATGTTGATGCAGACGACGACCGATACGGTGATACACAGCCGCGATGAGCGTGGCGTGCACCGGCTCACGCTCAATCGTCCGGATACCTTCAACACCCTGGGGGAAGAGATGCTCACCGCGTTGCAGGCCGCGCTCGATACCGTGGCTGCCGACCCGCAGGCGCGCATCGTGGTGCTGGCGGCGCAGGGCAAGGCTTTTTGCGCCGGCCACAACCTCAAGGAAATGCGCGCGCAGCCCGAGCTGGCCTACTACCAGAAGCTGTTTGCGCAATGTACCCGCATGATGCTGGCGATCCAGCACCTGCCGGTGCCGGTGCTGGCCCGCGTGCAGGGCGTGGCCACGGCGGCCGGTTGCCAACTGGTCGCGCAATCCGACCTGGCCATCGCCGCCAGCTCCGCGACCTTTGGTGTCAACGGCATTGACGTGGGCCTGTTCTGCGCCACGCCCAGCGTGCCGCTGGTGCGCAACATTCCCGCCAAGCAGGCCATGGAGATGCTGCTGACCGGCGGCTTCATCACGGCCGACGAAGCGCGTGCCCGCGGCCTGGTCAACCGGGTGGTGCCGCTGGAGGAGCTCGATGCTGCGGTCGAGCAGATGGTGCAGTCCATTCTGGCCAAACCCCGCGAGGCCCTGGCCATGGGCAAGGCGCTGTTTTACCAGCAGCGCGAAACCGGTATCGCTGCCGCCTACCAGCTGGCCGGTCAGGTCATGGCCTGCAACATGGTGCATCCCGTCGCGCAGGAAGGTGTGCAGGCCTTCATCGACAAGAGGAAGCCGCAATGGCCACGTTAGGCAGACCCACCGCCCGTATCGAGGATATCGATGCGTGGCTGGCCAATATCACCCAGCCGGGCGCGCTGGCAGAACTCGGCGTGCTGCTGGCCTGCGTGGGGCTGGCCTGGGTCACAGTCTGGGGTGTGCGCCGCGCCAGCGGCCTGCCTGATGAGCGCTCGATCTGGTTTGGCCGGCAGATCATCGACGGCGTGATGTTCCCGCTGCTGCTGCTGTCGCTGGCTTACCTGTCCTTCATGCTGCTGGCCCGCTGGATGCCGGTGGCGGTGTTCAAGATCGCCATTCCGGTACTGGTCGCGCTGGCCGTCATCCGGCTGGGCGTCAAGGTGCTGCAAGTGGTGTTTGTTGACGCGCCGCTGGTGCGGATTCTTGAACGCAGCATTTCCTGGGTGGCCTGGGTCGCCATGGTGCTCTGGGTCAGTGGCCTGTTGCCACTGGTGCTGGAGGAACTCGACGACATCCGCTGGAAAGTCGGCGACGCCACGCTGTCGGTGCGGACCATCCTCGAGGGTGGCGTCACCGCCTGCATCGTGCTGATCATCACCTTGTGGATCTCGTCGGCCATCGAGATGCGCCTGCTCAAGTCGGCCACCGGCAGCCAGTTGTCGCTGCGCAAGGCGCTCAGCAATGCCACGCGCGCCTTGCTGATGTTTGTCGGCCTGCTGGTGGCGCTGTCGGCCGTCGGCATCGACCTGACCGCGTTGTCGGTGCTCGGCGGCGCCATCGGTGTGGGTGTCGGTTTCGGGCTGCAGAAACTGGCGTCCAACTATGTCAGCGGCTTTGTGATCCTGGCCGAGCGGCAACTGCGCATCGGCGACACCATCAAGGTGGACAACTACGAAGGCCGGATCAGCGACATCAATGCGCGTTACAGCGTCATACGTGCGCTCAATGGCCGCGAGTCTATCGTTCCCAATGAAATGCTGGTGATCAACCGCGTCGAGAATATCTCGCGTGCCGATCCGCGTACTGCCCAGACCACCGTGTTGTCGGTGGACTACGGCACCGATGTGGACACGGTGATGCGTTTGCTGGTCGATGCGGCCAATGGCCAGGAACGCGTGCTGGAAGACCCTGCTGCCTTTGCGGCCCTTTCCGGCTTTGGCGCCGAGGGACTCGAATTCACCTTGACTTACTGGATCACCAATCCGGAGACCGGTGCGCTGGCACTGCGCTCGGCCATCCATTTGGCGATCCTGCGTACGCTGGCTGAAGCCGGGATTGCGATCCGCGCGCCCGGCATCGTGCTGCAGCGCGCGGGGGCCTGATAGCAGCCCCTACTTCATAAACGAAGGCAGCCACAGGCTCAGTATCGGGAAGGCCAGCAAAAGGCCCAGCGCCACGATCTGCATGAACACAAAGGGCCAGACGCCGCGGAAGATGTTGGCCAGGCCGACGCGCGGCAGCAGGGTATTGAGCACAAACAGGTTCATGCCGACCGGCGGCGAGATCAGCCCGATCTGGATCACCATGACGATCAGCACGCCGAACCAGACCGGATCAAAGCCGAGTGCCATCACGATCGGGAAAAACAGCGGGATGGTCAGCAGCACCATGGTGAGCTCTTCCATGACGGTGCCCAGGATCACGTAAATCAGCATCATGGCGCCGACGATCATCACCGGCGGCAGTCCGAGGTGTGTGATCCACTCCTTGAGGTCGCCCGGCATGGAGGTGAAGTTCATGAAGTTGGCAAAAATCGTCGCGGCGATCAGCAAGGTGAACAGCATGGCCGTGGTTCGCGCCGATTCCACCAGCACCTCCAGCGTGGCCTTGACCGTCAGCCGGCGCCGTGCCAGCGCGAACAGGAAGGCGCCTGCCGCACCTATGCCTGCCCCTTCGGTGGCGGTGAACACGCCGCCATAGATGCCGCCCAACACCAGCAGCATCAGCAGCAACACGCCCCAGATGCCGCGCAGGGCTTTCCAGCGATCAGGCCAGGATGTTTTTTCTCCGGCCGGCGCATGCTCGGGGTCCATGAAGGTCATGAACAGCACCGCCAGCATCAGCAGCAGCGCGATCAGGATGCCGGGAATCACGCCGGCCGCGAACAGCTTGCCGATATTGGTTTCCGTCACGATGCCGTAAATCACCATGATGGTGGACGGCGGAATCATGATGCCCAGGGTGCCACCGGCAGCAATCACACCGGTCGACAAGGAATCGCTGTAGCCGAGTTTTTTCATCGACGGGTAGGCCACCTTGCTCATGGTGGCGGCGGTGGCAATCGATGAGCCGCAGATCGCGCCGAAACCCGCGCAGGCCATCACGGTAGCGTGAGCCAGGCCACCGCGCAGGTGGCCGATGAAGGCATAGGCCGCATGGAAGAGCTCATGGGCCAGGCCCGCTTTCGCGACGAAATTGCCCATCAGGATGAACAGCGGGATGACCGACAGCGTGTAGGCAAAACCGGTTTCGTGCACCACCTGCGCGGTGCTGGCCAGGGCCGGCATCCAGCCGCGGGTCAGGCCCATGCCGACGATACCGACCAGGCCCATCGCAAAGGCCAGCGGAAGGCGCATCAATGCAAGAACGAAGATGGCGGCAAAACCAATCAGGGCTTCGGTCACAGCGTGGCTCCTTCGCCGGCTTCTTCAGCCGCAGACGGCCGGAACACCAGGCCCAGATGGATCAGTCCGGCGATCGCGCACAACACGGCCATGCCGTACATGAACGGCGCCTTCAGGATTTTGAGCTGGGCGGTGGTTTCACCGGTTTCCAGGTACTGCCCCCCCACTTGCCACATCAGCCACCCCAGGCCCAGCAAGGTCGCCGCGCAGATCGCCTGCATCAGCGCGCGCTGGATCTTGCGCAGGCCTTGCGGCAGGTAGTGGTCCAGCGAGTCGAACACCACATGTTCGCCGCGCAGGGAGACCAGCGGAAGAGCGGCAAAAATCACCACCACCATCAGCAACTCCGTGAGTTCGAGCGAGCCGGTGATCGAGTTGGACAGCAGCTTGCGCCCGCCGACGTCAAAAAAAGTCAACGCCATGATGGCGAACAGGGCGCTTGCGGCCAGCAGGCCACACACCGATGCAATCAGCTTGTTCAATCTTTACCTCAATCCATAAAAAACGCGGCCTCATTGTCCATGAGGCCGCGCTAAAAAAACGGTAAGACGGTTTACTTTTCCTGACGGGCGATTTCGGCGCGGAACTCGGCCAGAACCTTGGCCGCATCTTTCAGGCCTTTGGCCTCGGCGTCCTTCACCCACTTCTGCTCAAGCGGCGCGGTCTTGGCCTTGACGTCGGCGACGAATTTTGCATCGGCCTTGACGATCTGCACATTATTGGCCTGCATCAGGCCCATGGCGCGGCGATCCACCTTGTCCCAGCCGCGACCGTAAATACGCGCGGCCACTTCGCCGGAGATGGCATCCACGGCCTTCTTTTCGTCAGCAGAAAGCTTGTCGTATTTGGCCTGATTCATCATGAAAACGAAACTGGTGTTGTACAGGCCGCCGGGGAAGATGGTGGCATGTTTGATCAGCTTGTCGATCCGGAAGGACTCGGTGGACTCGGCCGGGAACAGGGTGCCGTCCATGACGCCGCCGGCCAGCAGCTCATACGAGTCGGGCGCGGGCTTGAGCGTGACGTTCATGCCCAGTGTTTTCGAGATTTCATTGACCATGCCGCCGCCCACGCGCCACTTCAGGCCGCCCAGGTCTTCCACGTTGGTGACCGGCCGCTTGGTGTTGAACACAATGCCGGGGCCGTGGGTGAAGAAGGACAACACTTTCACGCCCGGATGTTCCGCCTGGAACTGGGGATTTTTCATGGCCACCTTGTTGAAGGCGACAGAGATCGGCTCCGAGGTGTTGCCCAGAAAGGGGAACTCGGACATCTGGGTGTAGAGAAAACGCCCCGGCGTGTAGCCGTGCACGGTGTACGACACATCGGCCAGGCCGTTTTTGACGGCGTCCATGGTTCCCGGTGCAGCGGTGACACCGCGCGGCAAGATGTTGCACTTCATCTTGCCGGTGGTGTTTTTCTCCAGCAGGTCGCACCATTCCTTTTGCGCCATGCTCAGCGAGTGGGAGGGCGGCAACCAGCTCGAGACCGTCAGCACGGTTTGGGCGGAAGCTAAGCCGCTGCAGACAGTCAACAGCGCGGCGGCGATGGGTTTGATCTTCATTCAATGCTCCGGAACGGCCAGCAGGCTGACCAGGTTACTCGTGGGGACGATTCGGCGGTGTTGATCCGCTGTTTCATCCGGAAAGCAGACTGTATGCCAGCGATTCGCCGCAGTCTGTCCCTACTTACCCCAATTAACCGACCCATCGGTCTGTTAATTAGCAGGCGTTCATTTGTCGCCGGGGCAACAGCGCATTGGGCCCGCGGCTCTAATCGGGCCTGCCGGTGTCTTTATAATAAAATAGAACGGTCGTTCTTTTTTATGGTGCGCCAGATGCAATGTCCCCGCAGCAGACTGCAATCCAGGGCTGTTGTGCAGCTGCAGCATAGAATCAAACGCTTTACGTGAACGTCAATCACTAACTCTGGAGTTCTCCCCATGAAGGTCCTGGTCCCTGTCAAACGTGTTGTTGATTACAACGTCAAGGTTCGCGTCAAGTCCGATGGCACTGGCGTCGATATCGCCAACGTCAAGATGAGCATGAATCCGTTTGACGAGATCGCCGTCGAAGAGGCGACCCGCCTCAAGGAAAAAGGCGTCGCCACCGAGGTTATCGCCGTGAGCTGCGGTGTCGCGCAGTGCCAGGAAACCCTGCGCACCGCCATGGCCATCGGTGCCGACCGCGCCATCCTGGTCGAGACCACCGAAGAGTTGCAGCCGCTGGCCGTGGCCAAACTGCTCAAGGCCCTGGTCGAGAAGGAACAGCCGCAGCTGGTGATCCTGGGCAAGCAGGCGATTGACGACGACTGCAACCAGACCGGCCAGATGCTGGCCGCCCTGCTGGGCTGGCCGCAGGCAACGTTTGCCTCCAAGGTCGATGTCGCCGACGGCAAGGCCGTGGTCATGCGCGAGGTCGACGGCGGCATGGAAACGCTGTCCTTGAGCCTGCCGGCCATCATCACCACCGACCTGCGCCTGAACGAGCCGCGCTACGTCACCTTGCCCAACATCATGAAGGCCAAGAAAAAGCAGCTCGACAACGTCAAGCCGGAAGAGCTCGGCGTCGATGTCAAGCCGCGCCTCAAGACGCTCAAGGTCAGTGAGCCGCCGAAACGCAGTGCCGGCATCAAGGTGCCCGACGTCGCCACGCTGGTGGACAAGCTCCGCAATGAAGCCAAAGTAATCTAAGTGAAGGAATCGACATGACCGCACTCGTCATCGCAGAACACGACAACGCCAGCATCCGTCCCGCCACCCTCAACACCGTGACCGCAGCCGCCCAGTGCGGCGGCGATGTGCATGTGCTGGTGGCTGGCCTCAATGCCGGCCCTGCTGCCCAGGCTGCCGCCCAGATCGCCGGTGTCGCCAAAGTCATCCATGTGGACGGCGCACATTTTGAACACGGCCTGGCCGAAAACATGGCCGCCCAGGTGATCAAGCTGGCCGGCAGTTATTCGCACATCCTGTTCCCGGCCACGGCCTCCGGCAAGAACATCGCGCCCCGCGTGGCGGCGCTGCTCGACGTTGCCCAGATCTCCGACATCACCAAGGTCGATGCGGCAGACACCTTCGAGCGCCCGATCTACGCCGGCAATGCGATCGCCATCGTGCAGAGCAGCGACGCCACCAAAGTGATCACCGTGCGCACCACCGGTTTTGACGCGGCCGCAGCCACCGGTGGTTCTGCCGCAGTGGACGTGGTCAGCGGCGAGGCCGACAGCGGCAAGTCGGTGTTTGTCGGCAGCGAAATCGCCAAGAGCGACCGCCCCGAACTGACTGCCGCCAAAATCATCGTCAGCGGCGGCCGCGCGCTGGGCAGCGCCGAGAAGTTCAATGAAGTCATGACGCCGCTGGCCGACAAGCTGGGCGCCGCCCTGGGCGCCTCGCGCGCTGCGGTGGACGCCGGTTATGCGCCCAACGACTGGCAGGTCGGCCAGACCGGCAAAATCGTCGCACCGCAGCTCTACATCGCCGCCGGCATCAGCGGCGCGATCCAGCATCTGGCCGGCATGAAGGACAGCAAGGTCATTGTGGCGATCAACAAGGATGCCGAGGCGCCTATCTTCAGCGTCGCTGATTACGGCCTGGAAGCCGACCTGTTTACGGCCGTGCCCGAACTGGTCAAAGCACTGTAAGACTTAAAAAAATGTCATTGCGGGCTTGACCCGCAATCCATGTTGGTGCGCCACCGTGGATGCTGAAACCCCGGACTTGATCCGGGGCCGGGATGACAACCAATGGAGACAAAGACATGAGCTACAAAGCCCCCCTCAAGGACATGCTGTTTGACATCAAACACCTGGCCGACATTGATGCCGTGGCGCAAATCCCGGGTTTTGAAGAGGCTGGTTTTGACACAGCGCAGGCTGTGCTCGAAGAATGCGCCAAGTTCAACGAGGGGGTGCTGTCGCCGCTGAACTGGGAGGGCGACAAAAATCCTTCGAGCTGGAAAGACGGCGTGGTCACCACGACGCCGGGCTTCAAGCAGGCGTACAAACAGTACGCCGAGGGCGGCTGGCAAGGTTTGCAGCATCCGCTGGACTTTGGCGGCCAGGGCCTGCCCAAGACGATTGGCGCGGCCTGTGGCGAGATGCTCAATTCGGCCAACATGAGTTTTGCGCTTTGCCCCTTGCTCAGCGATGGCGCGATTGAAGCCCTGCTGACGGCCGGCTCGGACGATCTCAAGGCGGTGTATCTCGAAAAGCTGGTCAGCGGCCAGTGGACCGGCACCATGAACCTGACCGAGCCGCAGGCGGGTTCCGACCTGGCGATGGTGCGCAGCCGTGCCGAGCCGCAGCCCGACGGCAGCTACAAGGTTTTCGGCACCAAAATTTTCATCACCTATGGTGAACACGACATGGCCGAGAACATCGTCCATCTCGTGCTGGCACGTGTCACCGGCGCGCCCGAAGGCGTCAAGGGCATCAGCCTGTTTGTGGTGCCGAAGTTCATGGTTGGCAAGGACGGCGCTCTCGGCGCGCGCAATGACGTGCACTGCGTCAGCATCGAGCACAAGATGGGCATCAAGGCCTCGCCGACGGCGGTGCTTCAGTATGGCGACAACGGCGGCGCCATCGGCTACATCGTCGGCCAGGAAAATCGCGGCCTCGAGTACATGTTCATCATGATGAACTCTGCGCGGTACGCCGTCGGGATGCAGGGCATCGCGATTGCCGAGCGCGCTTACCAGAAAGCCGTCACCTTCGCGAAGGACCGTGTGCAGAGCCGTCCGGTCGATGGCTCCATCAATGCGAGTGCGCCCATCATCCACCATCCCGACGTCAAGCGCATGCTGATGACCATGCGCGCCTACACCGAAGGCTGCAGGGCGATGGCATCGGTGGCAGCGGCGGCCTATGACGCCTCGCACCACCATCCTGATGCGGACGTGCGCAAGCAGAACCAGGCTTTCTACGAATACATGGTGCCGCTGGTCAAGGGCTACAGCACCGAGATGAGCCTGGAAGTCACCTCGCTGGGTGTGCAGGTGCACGGCGGCATGGGTTTTATCGAGGAGACGGGTGCGGCCCAGTATTACCGCGATGCCAAGATTTTGACCATTTACGAAGGCACGACCGCCATCCAGGCCAACGACCTGGTCGGACGCAAGACCGCGCGCGATGGCGGCCAGACCGCCAAGGGCATCGCCGGTCAGATCGAAAAGACCGAAGCGGCGCTGCTCAAGCAGGGCGGTGCAGCGGCAAAGACGGTCGCCAAACGCCTCAAAGCTGCACGCGAGGCCTTTGTCGACGTCGTGGAATTTGTCGCGGGCAACACCAAAGCCTCGCCGAACGCCGTCTTCGCCGGCAGCGTGCCTTATTTGATGCTGGCCGGCAACCTGGTCGCCGGCTGGCAGATGGCGCGTTCGCTGCTGGTGGCCGAGGAAGAACTGGCCGCAGGCCATGACGTGGACTTCATGAAAGCCAAGATCATCACCGCGGTGTTTTATGCCGACCACCTGCTGAGCAAGGCGCCCGGCATGCGCGACAGCATCGTGGATGGCGCCGACAGCGTGACGGCGTTGGCGCTCGAGGCCTTCTGAACCGTCCTGTTGCTATAAATTCGATAGCTGCTGTCGCCCGGTTGACATGGGCTAGAGGCATATTTCATTAAAAATCTTCCCGAATCGACCGGAGACACCATGTCCAGACTTCCCGCGCCTCTCGACAAACTTCCGCTGCCCATCATCGGTTCGCCGCTGTTCATCATCAGCAACCCCAAGCTGGTGATCGCCCAGTGCATCGCCGGTGTGGTCGGCGCGATGCCGGCGCTCAATGCGCGGCCGGCCGCTCAGTTGGAGGACTGGCTGGCCGAGATCACCGAGACCTTGGCGGCGTACAACAAAGCGAATCCGGACAAGCCGGCGGCGCCGTTTGCGATCAACCAGATCGTGCACAAGTCCAACGACAGGCTGGACCACGACATGGAAATGTGCGTCAAGTACAAGGTGCCGATCTACATCACCTCGCTGGGCGCGCGTGAAGACATCAACGCTGCGGCACACAGCTATGGCGGCGTGGTGCTGCATGACATCATCAACAACAAGTTCGCGCGCAAGGCGATTGAAAAGGGCGCCGACGGCCTGGTGGCGGTTGCGGCCGGTGCCGGCGGCCATGCCGGCGTGAAAAGCCCGTTTGCGCTGATCCAGGAAATCCGCCAGTGGTTCGACGGCCCGCTGGCGCTGTCGGGCTCCATCTCCACCGGCGGCGCGGTGCTGGCCGCGCAGGCCATGGGGGCCGACTTCGCCTACATCGGCTCGGCCTTCATTGCTACCGACGAGGCACGCGCGGCGGACGCCTACAAACAATCCATCGTCGACAGCAACAGCGACGACATCGTTTACTCCAGCCTGTTCACCGGTGTGCACGGCAACTACCTCAAGCCCTCCGTCATTGCCGCCGGCATGGACCCCGACAACCTGCCCGACGGTGATCTCAAGACCATGAACTTCGCCAGCGGCGAGGGCAGCAAGTCCAAAGCCTGGAAAGACATCTGGGGCTGCGGCCAGGGCATAGGCGCGATCAGCAAGGTGCAGAGCACGGCCGATTACGTCGCCCAGCTCAAGCGCGAGTACGAACAGGCCCGCCAGCGCATCTGCGCCTGACCTTCCTTGGCCATGATGCCCGCGCAACGCCTGCCGGGAGTGGACGCCCTGAAGGGTTTTGCCTGCGTGCTGATCGTCTGGCACCACCTGGCGTTTTACGGCCCGATGTCCGACGTGGTCCACGGCACCGCGCCATGGCTGATGGACTGGCTCTATACCTATGGCCGCATGGCGGTTCAGGTGTTTCTGGTGGTCGGTGGTTTCCTCGCCGCCTGTTCGCTGGCGCCTGAGGGCAGCGCCAGCTTCCGGCAGCCGCTGCGGTTGATCCTCAAGCGTTATCGCCGACTGGCCTTGCCGCTGGTGGTGGCTGTGTTGATCACGGTCGCCGTGGCGGCGTTGGTGCGGCCGTGGCTGCAGCATGACTCGGTGCCTGGCGAACCGACGCTGTGGCAGTTGCTGAGTCATCTGTTTCTGCTGCAGAACCTCGTGGGTCAAGAGGCCCTGTCGGCCGGCATCTGGTATGTGGCGATCGACCTTCAACTGTTCGCCATGACCGTGCTGATTCTCACGCTGGTTCGCAGCGAGCGCCATCGCTGGGTGGTGGTGGCGCTGGCTGCGGCCTCACTGCTGGTCTTCAATCGGCGCGCCGGGCTCGACATGACCGGCCTGTACTTCTTCGGTGCTTATGCGCTGGGCATGCTGGCCTGGTGGGCCAGCCGCAGCGAGCGGCCGGCGCGCTGGCTGATGGTCATTGCGATTCTTGGCGGGCTGGCGCTGCTGACGGACTTCCGGGGCCGCCTGCTGGTGGCCGCGGTGGTGGCGCTGGGCCTGGTCTGGATGCAGCGCAGGGCCTGGCCGGCGCGCTGGCTGCAGCAGGCCTGGATGCTGCGACTGGGGCAGATTTCCTACTCGGTGTTCCTGATTCACTTCCCGGTCTGCCTGCTGGTCAACGCGGTGGTCAGCCATTTTTGGCCGGCGCAGTTGCTGCCCAATACGCTGGGCCTGCTAACTGCTTTTGGCTTGTCGCTGCTTGCCGGTGAAGCGCTGTACCGCAGCGTTGAGTCGCCCGATGCGCGCTGGCGCAGCTTGTTCAGGCCGGTGCTGGCCGCCCGCTAAGCCTTTTCGGCAGATTTCAGTCAAAACTGGCTCCAGCCCCCATCCAGCGGGAGCCAGTAGCTCCTGATTTAATAGCATGTTGGACAGGTTTGTGGGCTATCTGGAAGAAGGAATATACTGGTTATTCATACAGTTATTTTCCACCAGATAGCCACCGTGCCCGATGTCCTGATTCCCGTCCATGCCATCAAGGGCCGCGGCACCGCCACGCGCCTGGCGCACCGTTTCGAGAAAGACATACGCGCCGACTGGGACGATGGCTGGGGCACGCTGGAGGCCGATGCTGCTGACGGCAGGCCCCCGCTGGAAACCACGGTCAGCTTCGAGGATGCCCGCAGCGCCATCACGCGCAACGACTCGCCGGACATCTTTTTCGACTACAGCCTGAACCCCTACCGCGGCTGCGAACACGGCTGCATCTACTGTTATGCGCGGCCAACCCACAGTTACCTGAACCTGTCGCCCGGCCTGGACTTCGAGACGAAGCTGATCGCCAAGCGCAACATCGCCGCGATGCTGCGAGCCGACCTGGGCAAACGCAGCTATGTGCCCAAACTGCTCAACATCGGCTCCGGCACCGACTGCTATCAACCGATTGAGCGGGAGCTGGGCCTGACCCGCGCCGTGATTGAGGTGCTGCAGGAAGTGCGGCACCCGTTTTCGCTGGTCACCAAATCCAGCGGCGTGGAGCGCGACCTGGACCTGATCGCGCCCATGGCGGCCGACCGGCTGGCGGCGGTGTATGTGACCATCACCACGCTGGACGCCGAACTGGCGCGCACGCTGGAGCCGCGCGCTGCCGCGCCGCACCGGCGCCTGCGCACCATCCGCACGCTGGCCGAAGCCGGCGTGCCGGTCGGTGTCAGCGTCGCGCCCCAGATTCCGTTTGTGAATGACGACATGGAAAAAGTACTGGAAGCGGCCTGGCAGGCCGGTGCACGTTCGGCGTTTTACACCGTGATCCGCCTGCCCTGGGAAGTGGCGCCGCTGTTCAAGCAGTGGCTGGAACTGCATTACCCGCAACGCGCGGGCCGCATCATGGCGCGTATCCAGGAGATGCGCGGCGGCAAGGACTACGACAGCGACTTTGCCTCACGCATGAAGGGCAGCGGCTTGTGGGCCGAGCTGATCAAGCAGCGCTTTGAAAAAACCTGCCACCGGCTCGGCTTCAACCGGCAGCGGGTGGAGCTTGACCTGAGCCGCTTTGTCCCGCCCTCGGCCTCAGGCCAGACCAGCCTGTTCTGAGTGACCGGACTATTCCGACAGTTGCCGCGCGTGATGATTCATGTGATCGGCCATGAAGCTGCTGATGAAGTAATAGCCATGGTCGTAACCGGCGTGCCAGCGCAGTTGCAGCGCCTGGCCGGCACGGGCACAGGCGGCCTCAAACAAATGCGGATTCAGCTGCTCTGACAGAAACTTGTCGGCCAGGCCCTGGTCGATCAGGATGCCGCCGGGGTAGGGCGCCGTATCCAGCCGGGTCATCAGCGCCGTGGCATCATGCGCCGCCCAGGCCGATTCGTCAGTGCCCAGGTAGCCGCTGAAGGCCTTGCGGCCCCAAGGGCACTGGCTGGGCGCGCAGATAGGCGCAAAGGCCGACACCGACTTGAACAGACCGGGATGGCGCAGCGCCAGGGTCAGCGCGCCGTGGCCGCCCATGGAGTGGCCGAAGATGCCGATGCGGCTGGCGTGCAGCGGCAGGGTGGCGATCAGCAGCGGCAGCAGCTCGGCCGTCAGCCAGGTTTCCATGCGGTAGTTTTTTGACCACGGCGCCTGCACCGCGTCCAGGTAAAAGCCGGCGCCGACGCCCATGTCCCAGCTGTCGCTTTCGCCCGGGATGTTGGCGCCGCGCGGGCTGGTGTCCGGTGCAATCAGCGCCAGCCCCAGCGTGGCGGCCAGGCGCTGCGCGCCGGCCTTGGTCATGAAGGTTTCCTCGTTGCAGGTCAGGCCGGCAAGGTAAATCAGCGCGGGCACCTTGCCGCCGGCGTCGTCGATCATGGCCTGTGGCGGCAGGAAGACCGAATATTTCATCGGCAAGCCGATGCTGCGGGCAGTGTGCTGATAGAAACGCTGCACGCCGCCGAAGCAGGCGTGTTCGCTGAGGAGTTCCGGGGAAGTGTTCATGCGTTTTGGCTTTGTTGGACCAGCTCGAGCACCGCGTCGGCGAAGATTCGCGGTTTTTCCTGGGGCAGGTTGTGTCCCGCGCCTGGCACGATGTGATGCGCGCGTGGCCCGGTGAAAAAACGGGCGTGCTGCGCCGCAGTTGCCGGCGGTCGCACGCCGTCGTCGGCGCCATCGAAGGTGATGCTGGGCGCGCTGATGGCTGGCTGCGCCGCCAGGCGGCTCTCGATGCCGGCCAGCGCCGGGTCACCTGCCACCAGGCCGAAGCGATGGCGGTAGGACTGGATCACGACGTCCACAAAGTCCGGGTTGTCGAAGGCGTCGGCACTGCGTTCGAAAGTGGCCTCATCGAAGCCCCAGGTCGGTGACCACAGCTTCCACAGCAGCCGGCAGAAGGCGCGCCGGTCGGCCGCGAGCCCGGCACGGCCGCGCTCGCTGTGAAAGTAATACTGGTACCAGAGGCTGTGTTCGTTGGCGGGTGTGTCCGGCACCATGGCCTTGGCGATGTTCTGGATGTTGTAGCTGTTCAGCGAAACCAGGCCCGTGCAGCGTTCCGGCCAGAGGGCAGCCACCACGCAGGCCGCGCGGCCGCCCCAGTCGTAGCCTGCGAGCACGGCGCGTGGCACGGCCAGCGCATCCATCAGGGTCAGCAGGTCGGCGCCCAGCGCGGCCTGCTCGCCTGATCGCGGGGTGGTATCGCTGAGGAAACGTGTGGTGCCAAAACCGCGCAGACAAGGCACATAGACGCGGCAGCCCTGCGCAGCCAGCAAGGGCGCGACCTCGGCGTAGGCATGGATGTCGTAAGGAAAACCGTGCATCAGGAACACCGGCGGGCCGTCTGCCGGCCCGGTCTCGAACAGGGCAACCTCCAGCACGCCGGCGGTGACGTGGCGAAGGGGCTGGAGGCTGTCCATGGGCAGCCCGCTCAGTACAGGACCACGCCGCGAATCGACTCGCCGCGTTTCATCAAATCAAAGCCCTTGTTGATGTCTTCGAGCGGCATGGTGTGCGTGATCAGGTCGTCGATGTTGATCTTGCCTTCCATGTACCAGTCGACAATTTTCGGCACATCGGTGCGGCCGCGCGCGCCGCCGAAGGCCGAACCTTCCCACTTGCGGCCGGTGACAAGCTGGAAGGGGCGGGTGCTGATCTCGGCGCCGGCTTCGGCCACGCCGATGATGATGCTGCGCCCCCAGCCCTTGTGGGTGCATTCGAGCGCCTGGCGCATCACCTTCGTGTTGCCTATGCACTCGAAGCTATAGTCGGCGCCGCCGTCGGTCAGCTGCACGATGGCATCGACCACGTTTTCGGTTTCTTTCGGGTTGATGAAATGGGTCATGCCGAACTTGCGTGCCATTTCCTGGCGTGCGGGATTGATGTCGACACCGATGATCTTGTCGGCGCCCACCATTTTTGCGCCCTGGATCACGTTCAGGCCGATGCCGCCCAGGCCGAACACCACCACATTGGCGCCAGCCTCGACCTTGGCGGTAAACAGCACCGCGCCTATGCCGGTGGTCACGCCGCAGCCGATGTAGCAAACCTTGTCGAAAGGCGCGTCTTCGCGGATCTTGGCCAGCGAGATTTCCGGCGCGACCGTGTAGTTGCTAAAGGTGCTGGTGCCCATGTAGTGAAAGATGGGTTTGCCGTCCAGGCTGAAGCGGCTGGTCGCGTCGGGCATCAAGCCCTTGCCTTGGGTGCCGCGTATTAGCTGGCACAAATTGGTTTTGCGCGACAGGCAGAACTTGCACTGGCGGCATTCCGGCGTGTACAGCGGAATGACGTGGTCGCCTTTTTTGAGCGTGGTCACGCCGGGGCCGACATCGACCACGATGCCCGCGCCTTCATGGCCGAGGATGGCGGGGAAGATGCCTTCCGGGTCGGCGCCCGACAGCGTGTAGTAGTCGGTGTGGCAGATGCCGGTGGCCTTGATCTCGACCAGCACCTCGCCGAATTTGGGGCCCTGCAGGTCCACGGTTTCAATCGTCAGGGGTTCGCCGGATTTCCAGGCGACAGCGGCTTTGGTTTTCATGGGGCTTGTGCAGGAGTGATGGGAAGAAAGGGAGACAAGGCACTATAAGCCAGCAGCCGCGCGCACGCAGCCGCCCGGCCGCTTGTCCCGCAGCTGGCGCTGTTGCATTTTGAGAATGATTGGGGCCACCGCTGCCCGATCAGGCATTTCGGCGGTTCAGCGCCGGAATGCTGAGCGAAATTGGCCCCCAGCCACCGCCGGACAAGGGAAGTCAGCTATTGATTTGATAGCGAACTTCCTGCCGAAGGCTCAGGGTGCGAAGAAGCCCTTGAGCTTGTCGGTCCAGGTTTCTTCCGTCGGCGAGTGCTTGGCGCCGCCTTTTTTCAGGGACTCGTCGAGTTCCTTGAACAGCTTGCGCTGGTGCTCGGTCAGCTTGACCGGTGTCTCCACAGTAATGTGGCAATACAGGTCGCCCGGATAGCTGGAGCGCACACCCTTGATGCCCTTGCCGCGCAGGCGGAACTGCTTGCCGGTTTGCGTGCCGTCGGGGATGTCGATGGCAGCCTTGCCGGCCAGCGTCGGCACCTCGATCTCGCCGCCCAGCGCGGCTGCGGCCATGCCGATGGGCACCACGCAATGCAGGTCATCACCATCGCGCTCGAAGATCTCGTGTTTCTTCAGCCGGATCTCGATGTACAGGTCGCCCGGCGGGCCGCCATTGGTGCCCGGCTCGCCGTTGCCGCTGGAGCGGATGCGCATGCCGTCGTCGATGCCGGCGGGGATTTTGACCTCCAGCGTTTTGTTGCTCTTGGTCTTGCCGACGCCGTGGCAGCTCACGCAGGGCTCGGGGATCAGCTTGCCGGTGCCGCGGCACTGCGGGCAGGTTTGCTGCACGCTGAAAAATCCCTGCTTCATCTGCACCACGCCGTGGCCATGGCAGGTGGTGCAGGTCACGACCTTGGTGCCGGGCTTGGCGCCGCTGCCGCGGCAGATGCCGCAGTCGTCCCAGCTCGGGATGCGGATCTGCGCGTCTTTGCCGGTGGCAGCCTCTTCGAGCGTGACCTCCATCGCATAACTGAGGTCGCCGCCGCGGTAGACCTGCCGGCCGCCGCGCTGGCCGCCGCGTGCCTGCTGGGCGCCGAACACGTCGCCGAAGATGTCGCCGAAGGCCTCGGCAAAACCGCCGAAACCTTCCGCCCCTGGGCCGCCGCCACGGTTCGGATCAACACCGGCATGGCCGTACTGGTCATAGGCCGCGCGTTTTTGCGCGTCCGACAGCATCTCGTAGGCTTCCTTGGCTTCCTTGAATTTTTCCTCGGCCGCCTTGCTGCTGTCCCCCTGGTTGCGGTCAGGGTGGTGCTTCATCGCCAGCTTGCGATAGGCTTTCTTGATGTCCTCATCACTGGCGTTTTTGGGAACGCCCAAGGTGTCGTAGTAGTCTTTTTTGATGGCCATGGGAACTCGTGTTCAATGAAAAAGATTGCACTGCCCCGGATGTGCCAAAGCGGAATGCGGGGACAAGCCCCGATTCCGCTTCGCTGCCCGATGGCTCAAAAGGTGATCAGCCTTTTTTGACTTCCTTGACTTCGGCGTCCACCACATTGTCGTCGGCAGCCGGCTTGGCCGCCGCGTCCTGGGCACCGGCTTCGCCGCCGGCCTGGCTTGCCTGCGCGGCCTGCATGTCGGCATACATTTTTTCACCGAGCTTCTGGCTGGCATCCATCAGCGCGGCGTTCTTCGCGTCGATGGCATCCTTGCTGTCGCCCTGCAGCGCTTCTTCCATGTCCTTGATGGCGGCCTCGATCTTTTCCTTCTCGCCGGCGTCCAGCTTGTCGCCGTATTCGACCAGTGATTTCTTGACGCTGTGAACCATCGCCTCGGCGTTGTTTTTGGCGGTCACGAACTCGACCTTTTTCTTGTCGTCTGCGGCATTGAGCTCGGCGTCTTTCACCATCTGCTGGATCTCGGTCTCGGACAGGCCGGAGTTCGCCTTGATGGTGATCTTGTTTTCCTTGCCGGTGCCCTTGTCCTTGGCGCCCACATGCAGGATGCCGTTGGCGTCGATGTCAAAAGACACCTCGATCTGCGGCGTGCCGCGTGCGGCCGGCGGAATGCCTTCGAGGTTGAACTCGCCCAGCGCCTTGTTGCCCGAGGCGATTTCACGCTCACCCTGGAACACCTTGATGGTCACGGCCGGCTGGTTGTCCTCGGCGGTCGAGAAGGTCTGCGCAAACTTGGTCGGGATGGTCGTGTTCTTCTTGATCATCTTGGTCATCACGCCGCCCATGGTTTCAATACCCAGGGACAGCGGGGTCACGTCAAGCAGCAACACGTCGGTGCGGTCGCCCGACAAGACCTGGCCCTGGATGGCGGCGCCGACGGCCACGGCCTCATCGGGGTTCACGTCCTTGCGCGGGTCCTTGCCGAAGAATTCCTTGACCTTGTCCTGCACCTTGGGCATGCGGGTCTGGCCGCCGACCAGGATCACGTCATGGATGTCGGAGCTGCCGACGCCGGAGTCCTTGACCGCCACGCGGCTCGGGGCGATGGTGCGCTCGACCAGCTCTTCGACGAGTTGCTCCAGCTTGGAGCGGGTCATCTTGATGTTCAGGTGTTTGGGACCTGAAGCGTCGGCGGTGATGTAGGGCAGGTTGATGTCGGTCTGCGCGCTGGAAGACAGCTCGATCTTGGCTTTCTCGGCGGCTTCTTTCAGGCGTTGCAGGGCCAGCACGTCGTTCTTGAGGTTGACGCCGGACTCTTTCTTGAACTCGTCGATGATGAAGTCGATGATGCGCTGGTCGAAGTCTTCGCCGCCCAGGAAGGTGTCGCCATTGGTCGACAGCACTTCAAACTGCTTTTCGCCGTCCACATCGGCAATCTCGATGATGGAGATGTCGAAGGTGCCGCCGCCCAGGTCATACACCGCGATCTTGCGGTCGCCTTTTTCCTGCTTGTCCATGCCGAAGGCCAGCGCTGCAGCGGTGGGCTCGTTGATGATGCGCTTGACGTCCAGGCCGGCAATGCGGCCGGCGTCTTTGGTCGCCTGGCGCTGCGCGTCGTTGAAGTAGGCAGGCACGGTGATCACGGCTTCCGTGACGGGCTCACCGAGATAATCTTCGGCGGTTTTTTTCATCTTGCGCAAGATGTCGGCTGACACTTGCTGCGGCGACATTTTCTTGCCGTGCACCTCGACCCAGGCGTCGCCGTTGTCGGCTGCCACGATTTTGTAGGGCATCAGGTCGATGTCCTTCTGGACTTCTTTTTCGGTGAACTTGCGGCCGATCAGGCGCTTGACCGCGTACAGCGTGTTTTTGGGGTTGGTCACGGCCTGGCGCTTGGCCGATGCGCCGACCAGCACCTCACCGTTTTCCAGGTAAGCCACGACCGAGGGTGTGGTGCGTGCGCCTTCCGAGTTTTCGATGACGCGGGGCACATTGCCCTCCATCACAGCGACGCAGCTGTTGGTGGTGCCCAGATCGATGCCGATGATTCTGCCCATGATTAACTCCTAGATTTTCTTGGTTGACTGTTTGAATACGGGGTGGCTGAGGATTTCTGCCGCTGCCCGATATCATGTTGATGACTTGTGGATAACTTTTGGCGTTTCAAGTGCGCCATCGCAAATCTTTGCAATTATTTGGGTGCTGCCACGGTGACCAGCGCGGGCCGCAGTACGCGGTCGGCGATCAGGTAGCCTTTTTGCAGAACGCCGACCACGGTGTTGGCTTCCTGGGTCGACTCGGGCGGCAGCGGCACCATGCTGATCGCCTGGTGCTGGTGTGGATCGAATTTGGCGCCGGGCTCGGGCTTGATCTCGACCACCTTGTTGCGCTCCAGCGCACTCTTGAGCTGCTTGAGCGTGGCTTCGGTGCCTTCGCGGATCTGCGCGGCTGTGGCATCGGGCTGCAGCAGCCCGGCTTCCAGGCTGTCGGTCACCGGCAGCAGGCTTTCGGCAAAACTTTCGACGGCGAATTTGCGCGCTTTGGCGACCTCGTCGTCGGCGCGGCGGCGCGCGTTTTCAGCCTCGGCCTTGGCGCGCAAATAGCTGTCGGCCAGCTCGGTGTTTTTGGCCTGCAGCACGGCGACTTCAGCCTGGGCCGCGCTCAGCGCATCTGCCTCGTTGGCGGCCTGGGCTGCTTCCAGCTCTTCCGGGCCGGGATCGCCGCTCAGGTCTTGATTTTGTTCGGGTTGGGTGTTGTCGGACATGGTCGGATGGCAGTTCTCAGAAGGACAAGTGGGTTAGCTGAGGGCAGCAAGGCCCTTTTCAAGACAAGGGATTGCGCCCTGGCACAGAATGCCGCGCGCTGGCGGGACGCCGCAGCTGAGGCTGCCAATTTGCTATGAAATCAGGAGCTAGTGATGCTGGACGCGCGGGGGCTGGAGCAGGATTTTATCTCCAAATCCCGCGGGTCCGGCGCGCCAGCCCCAAATGAAAAGACAGGCGCAAGGCCTGTCTGTGCGGGGCAAGCGGGAAAGGCTTACTTTTTCTTGACCATGCCGGCGGCTTTGACCTGGCTGACAGCCCATTTGCCGGCAAAGGCCTGCATGTCGTTCAGGCGCTTGAGCAGGTCGGTGCCCATGGCGGTGACGGTGTAGCCGTCGCTGCCATGACCCATCAGGCCGGCGGCGCGCAGTTCCTTGATGCGGGTGTTCAATGTGTTGGGCGTGATGCTGCCAATGCTGTCCTGGAGCAGCCTGAAAGTCTGCGGATGGCCATCCCTGAGCGCCCACAAGACGCGCAAGGCATAACGCGCTTCAAGCAGTTCAAAAAGTTGGCCGACGGCAGCATTTTCTTTGGCACTCATGGGGGACATCTCCTGGTCACGTTTTTGTCACAGTTAATCGGTAAGCACGGGCTTGAAGCGAAATATAGCGGATATTTTGGGCTGCTACTAGTTTTATAGCTGCATGCGCCCGCAGGGTGTAGCCTCCCAGCCAAAAAGGCTTGAAAAGTCTGGCTGAATGGGGTAAGCCCCAAGCCCGTGGACGCGCCTGCTGTGGCCGATGCTACGGCGCAGAGCGCGGGATCGGGGGCTTACAAATACACTTTTTGCAGCAAGCGCATCAGGGTTTTGCGTTCTGCGCCCGTCAGCCGCTTGGTGGCGTCCAGTTCGAGCTCCAGCGCCGTGCGCTCGGCGTCATGCATCAGTTTCTGGCCGGCCAGCGTCGGGTGCAGGCCAACGGCCCGGCCGTCACGCGGGTGCGGCTTGCGAACGATCAGCTCGCGCTGCTCCAGCGCGTTGATCATGGCCACCAGGTTGGGCGGCTGGATGCTCAGGGCCGCGCAGAGCTGGCGCGAGGTGATGCCCGGGTTGTGCGTGATCAGCGACATCACCGAAAAATCGACCTGACGCATGCCGTAAACCGCCATGCGTTTGAGGAAAAGCTCGATCACCGTGATGGCGGCGCGGCTGGCGTTGTAGCCGACCAGGCTTTCAAGGTAAGTGGTATCGACCGTTTCAACGGCGGGAGGGAGCTTGGGTGGCATGGTTGACGGAAGCTTGTGTCAGGTTGGCGGTTCAGCGTTGCACGCTGGACGCCCCCAGGTAGGTGCCGATCACGCGCGGGTCATGGGCGAGTTCGGACGCGGGGCCTTCGAAGGCAATCTCGCCCATTTCCAGGACATAGGCGTAGTCGGCCGTTTCCAGCGCGGCGCGGGCGTTCTGCTCGACCAGCACGGTGGTGACGCCGGTCTTGCGCAGCGCGTCGATGGTGCGGAAGATTTCCTTGACGATCAGGGGCGCCAGGCCGAGGCTGGGTTCATCGAGCATCAGCAGCCGGGGCTGCGACATCAGCGCGCGGCCGACCGCCAGCATCTGGCGTTCGCCGCCGGACAGGGTGCCGGCAAGCTGGGTGCGGCGTTCCTTGAGGCGCGGGAACAGTTCGAACACCACCTCCATCTGCCCGCGCCACTGCTTGTTGTTCTGGCGCACCTGGCGGTAAGCGCCCAGCACCAGGTTGTCTTCCACCGACATGCTTCCGAACAGCTCGCGGCGCTCGGGCACCAGGGCCACGCCCTGCATCACACGTTCTTCCAAGGGCAGCGTGGCGATGGGCTGCCCGTTGTAATCAATGCTGCCGGTTGAAGGCAGCACGCCCATCAGGGCATTGAGCAGGGTGGACTTGCCGGCGCCGTTGGGGCCGATGACGGTGATGATGCTGCCGGGCGCGGCTTCGAGGCTGATGCCGCGCAGCACCTCGGCCTTGCCGTAGCCCGCATGCAGGTTCTGCACCTTGAGGATGGGAGTGGACATGGGTAAATTTTCTCTCAGTGCTCGGTGCCGAGGTAAGCGGCGCGCACCAGCGGGCTGGCCTGGATTTCTGCGGGGGTGCCTTCGATCAGCCGGGTGCCGAACTCCATCACCACGATGCGGTCGGTGACCTGCATCACCAGGTCCATGTCGTGTTCGACCAGCAGGATGCTCAGGCCTTCGCCGCGCAACTGCCGCAGCACATCGGCCAGCGCCTGTTTTTCCTTGTGGCGCAGGCCGGCCGCAGGTTCGTCGAGCAGCAGCAGGGCCGGGTCGTTGCAGAGGGCACGGGCGATCTCGAGCAGGCGCTGCGGGCCCATGGCCAGGTTGCCGGCCAGGTCGTGCAGGTGCTCGCCCATGCCGACACGGCGCAACTGGATCTCGGCCTCGCGAAACAGGCTTTGTTCTTCCTTGCGGTCCAGCCGCAGCGTGGCCGACACCGCGCCCCGGCCGCCGCGCAGGTGGGCGCCCAGCGCGACGTTTTCGAGCACCGTCATGTCGGCAATCATCTTGACGTGCTGGAAAGTGCGGGAGATGCCGCGCTTGGCAATCTCGCGCGAGGCCAATCCCGTGATGTCTTCCCCGCGGAAGGCGACGCGCCCGCTGGTGGGTGCGAGCACGCCGGTGATCAGGTTGAAGGTGGTGGATTTGCCGGCGCCATTGGGCCCGATCAGCCCGACGATCTGCCCGGCCTCGACGCTGAAGTTGATGTCGTTGACCGCAATCAGCCCACCGAACTCCTTGCGGATGTCGGTGGCCTGAAGCACCACTTCACCTGCCGCCGGCTTGACGCGATGGGTCAACGGAGCGGCGCCTTGCCAGTCGGCCTTGCGCGCGGCCTTGGGCAATTTGCGATCTACAAAGGCCCAGATGCCGTTGGGTGCGTATTTGAGCACCAGCACCAGCAGCACGCCGAAAACAATCACCTCATAACTGCCGCTGGTGCCAATCAGCGCGGGCAACAGCACCTGCAACTGGTCGGCCAGCAGCTTGGTCACCAGGGCGCCGGTGATGGCGCCCCAGACATGGCCGGCGCCGCCCAGCACCGCCATGAACAGGTACTCGATGCCGATGTGAACGCTGAAGGGCGAAGGATTGACCGAGCGCTGGAAATGCGCATAGAGCCAACCTGACAGGCTGGCGAGCAGCGCAGCGATCGTGAAGATGCCGATCTTGAAACGCAGGGTGTCTATGCCCATGGACTCGGCCATTTGCGAGCCGGTCTTGAGTGAGCGGATGGCGCGGCCCACACGCGAGTCCAGCAGGCGCAGCATGGCGAGCGCCGCCAGCAGCACCAGCGCCCAGGTCAGCAGGAAAAATACCCGGCCCTGGCCGATCTCCCAGCCCAAAACAGAGAGCCCGGAGACACCGAGGATGCCGTCGTATTTGCCCAGCGCCTGCAGGTTGCCCATGGTGTAGTACAGAGACAGACCCCAGGCCAGCGTGGCCAGCGGCAGGTAATGGCCCGACATGCGCAGCGTGATCCAGCCCAGCACGACGGCGCAGACGGCGGTCAGGCCCAGACCCACAAACAGCGTGAGCCAGGGCGACAGCCCGGCGTTCACCGTGAGGTAGGCGGTGGTGTAGGCTCCAATGCCGACAAAAGCCGCCTGACCGAAGGAGGTCAGTCCGCCGATGCCGGTGAGCAGCACCAGCCCCAGCACGGCCAGGCTGGAAATGCCGATGTAGTTGAGTTGGGTGATCCAGAACTCCGGGACCGGCAGCACCGCGATCAGCACAATGGCGGCCAGCATCAGCAGCCAGCCGATTTTTCTCAGCAGCATGTCAGTGGTCCTCGTCCGAATGGCCGCTCTTGAGCGAGCGCCAGAACAACACGGGCAGGATCAGCGTGAACACAATCACTTCCTTGAAGGCGCTGGCCCAGAAGGAGCCGAAGGCCTCGACGATGCCGACCATCAGCGCACCCAGCGCCGCGACCGGGTAACTGGCCAGCCCGCCGATGACGGCGGCGACAAAACCTTTGAGGCCGATCAAAAAGCCCGAGTCGTAAAACACGGTGGTGGTCGGGCCGATCAGCAGGCCCGAGAGGGCACCGATCAGCGCCGCCATCGCCAGCGTGAGCTGGCCGGCGGTTTGCGACGAGATGCCCATGAGGCGTGCGCCCAGCCGGTTGACCGCGGTGGCGCGCAAGGCCTTGCCATACAGCGTGCGTTCAAAAAACAGCCACAACATCACGATCAGCGCGAGTGATGCGAGACCGATGATCACCGCCTGGCCGGACAGGTTGACCGCGCCCATGCTGAAACGCGCGTCCCAAAACGGCGGGTTGCGGAAACCTTCGGCGCCGAAAAACAGCAGGCCCAGGCCGGTCAGCGCGAAATGCACGCCCACCGACACAATCAGCAGCACCAGCGGCGTGGCATCGGCCAGCGACTGGTAGGCCAGGCGGTAGACCAGCGGGCCGAAACAGGTGACGATGCCGACCGACAACAGGGCCTGCACAAACAATGAGAACTGCTGGGGCGCGGCCCACAGCGTCACCAGCGACACCACCACCGGGGCCACCAGCACCTTCAGGCCCGATAACAGCGCCTTGGCCGGCAGCTTGTAGCGCTTCCAGGTGTGCCAGCCTTCGGCCACGGCCGCCAGCCCGGCCAGCATCAGCAGCAGCCAGATGGTGCCCGGCACCTTGCCGGTTTGCAAAATCGCCAGCGTAAGCGCGCCATAGGTGACGAACTCGCCCTGGGGAATAAAAATGATCCGTGTCACGGCGAACACCAGCACGGTGGCCAGGCCCAGCAGCGCGTAAATCGCGCCGTTGGTCAGTCCGTCGACCAGCAGGATGCTGGCAATTGAAAAATCCATAACTACCTTCAGGAAACGCGTGAAACGCGGGTGGCCGGGCGGGGCGGCCAGTTGCCGCTGCGCCCGCTCACCCGCGGGAGTGCCGGCTTATTTGGCCTGCAGTTTCCAGTCGCCATTGACGATCTGCATGATGATCCCGGTCTCGTCGGTGTAGCCGGCGTGGTTGGTGGCGGTGTAGTTGACCGTGCCATGGAACAGCGGGATAGGCCCGGCATTTTCCAGCGCGGCCTTGAGCGCACCGCGGAATTCCTTGGTGCCAGGCTTGGCGGTTTTCAGCGCGATCGGGATGATCTTCTGCAGGATCACCGAGGCGTCATAGGCGTGGCCGGCAAACGGGTTGCGGCTGTTGGCGCCGTAAAGCTTTTCCCAGGCGGTCACGTGGGCCATGGCCACCTGCTTGCTGGGGTGATTGGCGGGAAGCTGCTCTGCCACCACGCCCGGGCCGGCGACCACAAAAGCACCTTCGACGTCCTTGCCGCCGACACGCATCAGGTCGCGCGAGGCCGCGCCGTGTGTCTGGTAAATCTTGCCCTTGTAGCCACGCTCGATCAGCGCCTTGTGCGGCATGGCGGCGCCGCTGCCGGAGGCCACCACGAGGATGGCGTCCGGGGCGCCTGCCGTCACCTTGAGGGCCTGGCCGGTCACGCTGGTGTCGGTGCGGGCGAAGCGTTCTTCCGAGACGAACTTGATGTCGGTGCCGGCCATCTTGACCTTCATGTCGCGCAGGAACAGCTCACCGTAGGCATCGGCATAACCGATGAAGCCGACGGTCTTGACGCCGGTTTTCTTCATGTGAGCCACGATCGCGTGGGACATCACCAGTGTCGACTGCGGTGTGTTGTACGACCAGGGCGCCTTGCCTGTGGACACGTCGATGGGCGCAAACGTCATGTGCATGGTGCCGGTCTCGGCGGCAACGGCAGCCACCGAGTTGGCCGGCGGTGTGGCGGCCGAGCCCATCAGGATGTCGACCTTGTCGTCGGTCACGAAGCGGCGGGCGTTCTTGGTGGCATTGGTCGGGTCGGTGGCGTCGTCCAGGATGATGACGTTGAGCTTTTCACCGGCAATGGTGGTGGGCCACAGCGCGATGGCGTTCTTGATGGGAATGCCCAGCGCCGAGGTCGGGCCGGTCAGCGGCAGGCTGACGCCGATGTTGATGTCGGCCATGGCGGCGCTGGCGGCGGTGCCGGCCAGTGCGATGGCAAGAAGGGATTTGGTGAATGTCATGCTAAGTCTCCTGTTGTAAAAATCGACACAAAAAGCGGGCAATTGCAGGGGTTGCGGGAAAGCGGGTCAACGTGGCGCCATGCGCAAGGCGCCATCCAGCCGTATCACTTCACCGTTGAGGTGGCTGTTGGTCACGATATGGCAGGCGAGCTGTGCAAACTCTTCGGGTTTTCCCAGGCGCGACGGAAAAGGAATCGACGCGGCCAGCGATTGCTGCACCGGTTCGGGCAGTTGCTTCATCAGTGGTGTGGCAAACAGGCCAGGCGCCACGGTGCAGACGCGAATACCATGCTGCGCCAGATCGCGTGCCATCGGCAGGGTCATGCCGACCAGCCCGCCCTTGGACGCGCTGTAGGCTTGCTGGCCGACCTGGCCGTCGAAAGCGGCCACCGAGGCGGTGAACATCATCACGCCGCGTTCGCCGTCGTCCAGCGGTGCCAGCTTGGCGCAGACTGCCGCAAACAGGCGGCTCACGTTGTAGCTGCCGATCAGGTTGATGGTGATGACTTTGGCGAAATCTTCCAGCGGCGCCGCCGAGCCGTCTTTTTGCACCACACGTTTGGCGCTGCCCATGCCGGCGATGTTCATGAGAATGCGGGCCGGGCCGTGCGCGGCGCTGGCCTGCGCCAGGGCGGCCGTCACACTGCCGGTATCGGTGATGTCGCAGGCACAGGCAATGGCGCGGTCCGCGCCAATATCCGCGGCCACCTGCTGCGCCAGCGCGAGGTTGACGTCCAGCAGCGCGACCTTCGCGCCCAGACGCGCCAGCTCGCGCGCTGTGGCTTCGCCGAGGCCGGAGGCGCCGCCGGTCACGATCGCGGCATGTCCCTGGATATTCATGCGTTTACTTTCGGCAAGATGATGAAGGGCAGGCTGCCGCCGTGCAGGGCGTTGACCAGGGCGTCGCGGTGTTTGAGCACGGCACGCTGGTTGATCGAGCCCTTGTCGGTGACCTCACCCTTGTCAATGGAAGGAGGCTCATGCATCAGGTGCATGCGTGCGATGCGGTTGGCGCTGCCGGTACCGGACTTGCTCAGCTCGTCAGCCACTTTCTGGAAATGCGCCTGGACCGGGGCGCTCTCAAGCACTTCCTTGAGCGGCGCATCGGCGCCCAGCCCGCTGAGGGCGCGGCAGGCAGCCGTCGGGAAAATCAGCGCGCCGACTTCCTTGAGGTTGATGCCGGTGAGCACTGCGTCCTGCACATACGGAGCACCCGCGGCGATGATTTTGGCGCGCAGCGGCCCGACACTGACAAACGTACCGGTGCCCAGCTTGAAATCTTCGGCAATCCGGCCGTCGAACTTCAGGCCCTTGTGGACATTGCCCTTGTCTATCCAGGCGACGGCGTCACCGGTGCAGAAAAAGCCCTCATCGTCCAGCGATTCCTGCGTCGCTTCAGGCGCGCGCCAGTAGCCGGGCGTGATGTTGGGGCCGCGGTAACGCACCTCGATCTTGCCGTCGGTCGGCACCAGCTTGAGTTCCAGGCCGGGTGTCGGCACACCGAGGTCGCCAGCGCGCACGTCGGGGCTGGTCACGAAGATGCCGAAAGGTCCGGACTCCGTCATGCCCAGGCCGGTGCCCATCACGATGCGTTCGCCGACCTCCGCCTCCTGGGTCTGGTGCAGGCTGTCCCAGATCGGCTGGGCCAGGGCCGCGCCGGCGTAGAAAAACATCTGCACGCGCGACAGCAGGTTTTTGCGCAGGGCATCGTCGGTCTTCATCGCATGGGCGATCGCCTCGAAGCCGGTCGGCACGTTGAAATACACGGTCGGCGCGATTTCGCGCAGGTTGCGCAGGGTCTCGCTCATCAGTGCGGGTGTCGGTTTGCCGTCGTCGATGTACAGCGTGCCGCCGTTGTAGATGGTCATGCCGACGTTGTGGTTGCCGCCAAAGGTGTGGTTCCACGGCAGCCAGTCGACCAGCACCAGCCCTTCCTGGGCCAGCACCGGCATCGACTGCCGCATCTGCTGCTGGTTGGCGCACCACATGCGCTGGGTGTTGATCACGGCCTTGGGCAGCTTGGTCGAGCCCGAGGTGAACAAAAACTTGACGATGGTGTCCGGGCCGGTGGCCTGCATGGCGGCATCCACGGCGGGTGTGGCTTTGGTCGAAACCAGTTGATCAAAAGTGGTCACAGCCCTTTCCGGGCGGGGGCTTCCAGCTATTGAATGAATAGCAACCTCGACATCCGGGCCGACCGTGGCGGCAATCGCCTTGCCGTAGCGGCCGGCGTCGCTGGCAAACACCAGACCGGGCGTCAGCGTGCTCAGCACATGGCGCAGCTTGTCATAGTCCTGGCTCACGGTGGAGTAGGCCGGCGACACCGGGCAGTAGGGCACGCCCACGTACATGCAGCCCAGCGCCAGCAGCGCGTGCTCCAGGTCGTTTTCACTGAGGATGGCGACCGGGCGCTCGGCATTCAGGCCGCGGTCCAGCAAGGCCTGGCCAATGCTGCGCGCGCTGGCCAGCGCTTCGGCGTAGCTGATGTGGCGCCAGTCGCCCGAGCTGCCGTCGGCATTTTTGATGCGCCGCGCCATGAAGGTCCGCTCCGGCGCGACCTGCGCCCAGTGCAGCAATCGGTCGGTCATCCGCGTGGCGTACTCGCCGAGCGGCTGGTCGGCCTTGAGGTATTGCGTGCCTCCGTCATCACCGCGCAACTCGACGCGCGTGACGCCGAAGACCAGTGGCCGGTAGCGGGCAGGGGAGGAAAGGGTGATCTCGCTCATGGTGTCTGTGTGCCGATCTGGATCTGGGTCTCAGTCTTTGCTGACCTTGTTGGCCTTGCCTTCGAGGAAGGCCTTGACGCGTTCTTTGGCTTCCGGCGCGTTCTGCACGATGGCCGCCATCAGCGACTCGGTGAAAAACCCCTGGTCAGCGGGTTGCTCGGCGATGCGCGGCAAGGCGTGCATCAGCGCGTAGTTGGTCAGGGGGGCGTTCTGCGCCACGCGTGTTGCCAGCTCCAGCGCCTTGTCGAAAGCCTTGCCTTCATCCACCAGGTACTGGGCAAAGCCCGCGCGTTCGCCATCCTGGGCGTTGTAAACACGGCCGGTCAGCATCATGTCGGTCATGCGCGCCACGCCAATCAGTTTGGGGATGCGCACCGAACCGCCGCCGCCCACAAAGATGCCGCGCGAGCCTTCGGGCAGGGCGTAAAAAGCCGACGCATCGGCGACGCGGACGTGGCAGGCGCTGGCCAGCTCCAGCCCGCCGCCAACCACCGCGCCATGCAGCGCGGCAATTACCGGCACCGGACCATGCTGCACACATTCCAGTGCGGCGTGCCACATGCGCGAGTGGTGCATGCCCTGGCCGGCATCGCGTTCCTGCAGCTCCCCAAGGTCCAGGCCGGCACAGAAGTGCGCGCCTTCGCCGTGGATCACGGCGGCGCGCACAGTAGCGGGCAGGGTTTCGAACATGTTGCGCAATGCCAGGATGAGTCCATCATTGAGGGCATTGCGTTTGGCGGGGCGGGCGAGACGGATGACGGCAATTTCCTGCTGGTCACCGCGAAGTTCAAGCTGGAGGTCGGGAGAGGGTGTGTGTGCGTTCATGAGGGGGTTTGCAAGTTGCCTCGATTATTGTTATAAACAATAACCAATTCAACCGGCTTTCCGGCCTGATTCCTCAGTATTAACCCGCATACCGAGAATGGGGCCCAAGCCACGACAGGAGACAAAAGACATGGACTACAAAAACCTCATCGCCATCGACATCCACACCCACGCCGAGGTGAGTTGCTGGAACCCGTTTGACAACTATGGCGAGGAGTACGACCGCGCTGCCGACAAATACTTCAAGAACAGCCGCCGCCCGACCATTGCCGAGACCATCGCCTACTACCGCGAACGCAAGATCGGGCTGGTCATGTTTACCGTCGACAGCGAATCCAAGCTGGGCCGGCGCCGCATCCCGAACGAGGAGATCGCCGAGGCCGCGCAAAAAAACAGCGACATGATGATGTGTTTTGCGAGCATCGACCCGCACAAGGGAAAGATGGGCGCACGTGAAGCCGAGCGGCTGATCAAGGAGCACGGCGTCAAGGGCTTCAAGTTTCACCCGACGGTGCAGGGCTTCCACCCCTACGACAAGATGGCCTGGCCTATTTACGAGGTTATCAACGAGCACAAGCTGCCGGCGATTTTCCACACCGGCCACAGCGGCATCGGCAGCGGCATGCGCTGTGGCGGCGGCTTGCGGCTCGAGTTCTCCAACCCCATGCACCTCGACGATGTGGCGATCGATTTCCCCGACATGCAGATCGTCATGGCGCACCCGAGTTTTCCGTGGCAGGACGAGGCGCTCAGCGTGGCCACGCACAAGCCCAATGTCTGGATCGACCTGTCCGGCTGGAGCCCCAAGTATTTTCCGAAACAGCTGGTGCAGTACGCCAACACCCTGCTGAAGGACCGCGTGCTCTTCGGCAGCGACTACCCCTTGATCACCCCCGAGCGCTGGATGAAGGACTTCGAAGACGCCGGCTTCAAGCCCGAGGTGATGCCCGGCATCCTCAAGGGCAATGCGATGCGTCTGCTCGGATTGGGTCAGCCTGCCGCCGCATGAACGGCATGGCGATCCGCAGCCGGGCCGACATTGCGGCGCTGGAGCGCACCCCTTATGACCAGGCCATTCCTGCACGCACCACTTTCGGGCTGATCGAAAATGCCGCGCGCCGCTTTGGCGAGCGCGAGGCCTTTCGCTTTTTGCCCAGTGGCGATCTGCAAGCGTTGCCGCAGCGCGTGAGCTACCGCGAGCTGCTGTCGCAGATTCGCCGCGCCGCGAATCTGTTCCGCTCACTCGGCGTGGGACCAGATGATGCGGTCGCTATCCTGGCGCCGAACATTCCCGAAACGCAATTCGCGCTGTGGGGCGCGCAGGTGGCAGGCAAGGTCTGTCCCATCAACTACCTGCTGCAACCCGACCACATTGCTGCGCTGCTAAAGGCATCAGGCGCAAAAATCATCGTGGCGCTCGGCCCGAATGAGGAACTCAATCTCTGGCCGACGGTGGAAAAAGTGCTGGCGCTGCATCTTTTGCCGGTGCTGCAGATTCGGGTCGGCGATCATCTCGCGGCGGGCGTACCGGTATTCCAGGAACTGCTCGCCCAGCACGGTGACACGCTGGCTTTTGAGCCGCAGCTCACGCCCGATCGCATCGCCGCCTGCTTTCACACTGGCGGCACCACCGGCGCGCCCAAGCTGGCCCAGCACACCCATGGCAACGAGGCGCACACCGGATGGTTCTCGCACCTTTTTTACGGCTTTGACGAACATACGGTGGAGATCAACGGCTTTCCGCTGTTTCACGTGGCCGGCGCTTTTGTGTATGGCCTGTCCCTGCTGGCCATAGGCGCGACGCAGGTGCTTCCCACCCTGGTCGGCATGCGCAACCCCGAGTTTCAAAAAAACTACTGGAAGTTCTGCGAGCGTGAACAGGTGACGGCACTGGCCTGTGTGCCGACCATCCTGGCGACGCTGGTGAACCTGCCCGTCGATGCAGATATTTCTTCGGTGCGCGTGGCCTACACCGGCGGCTCGCCACTGCCCACGGAGTTGGCGCAGCAGTTCGAAAGCAAATGCGGCATCCCGGTGCGCAACATTCTCGGAATGACCGAGTGCGCGGGCCTTGTTTCCATCGAGCCGGCAGCCGCACCGCGCGTGTCGGGCTCTACCGGGTTGCGCCTGCCTTACACCGAGGTGCGCGCCGTGCCCTGGCGCGATGGCGCAGCGCAACTTCAGGAAAACTGCGGTGCGGGGCAGACCGGTGTCATCGTGCTGCGTGGTCCGCACGTGAGTCCGGGCTACACCGACACCGCGCGCAACGCGGGCATGTTTGAAGGCGGCTGGCTGGTCTCCGGCGACCTCGGCCATCTGGATGCGCAAGGCTATATCCACATCACTGGCCGCGCCAAAGACGTGATCATCCGCGGCTCGCACAACATCGACCCCGGCCTGGTGGAGGATGCCTTCCTGGCCCACCCTGCGGTGGCGCTGTGCGCGGTCGTCGGCGAGCCGGATGCCTACGCCGGCGAGTTGCCGGTTGCTTTTGTCACCCTCAAACCGGGCATGCGATGTGATCCTGTTGCCTTGCTGGCCGAGGTCGCGCCGCAGGTCTACGAGCGTCCCGCCACACCCAAACGCGTGACCGTGATCGAAACCATGCCGCTGACGGCCATCGGGAAGATCTACAAACCAGCCCTGCGTCTGCTTGCGATGGAGGCCAAGCTCGCGGAGATGCTGGTGGACGTGCCGGGTGCACGCGTGCGTGGCGAGGAGCGCAAGGGCAGTCTGGTTGCGGTGGTGACGCTTGCTTGTGCGCCCGACCATGCGCTGGAAAGCCGGCTGCGCGAGCGTCTGGCCGCCATGGCCGTCGTGATGGAATTCGTTTTCACCGGGACCTGAGTTCCGGTTTTTACCAGCCGCCGCTGGCCAGCCACTGCTCCATCAGGTCAAAGGTTTCCACGCCCCAGAAAGGCTCCCCGTCCACCACCACGGTGGGCGAGCCAAAAATGCCGGTTTTCAGCGAAGCGTCGACCGCGCTGCGCAGCCATGACGAGGCCTCGGGGCTGTCAATGCCTTCCTGCAGGCGCTGCCTGTCCAGCCCCTGGGGCAAAGCGATGGACGCCACGGCTGCGGCGCTTGAAAGGTCGCGGCCTTCAGCCCAGTAGGCGCGGTAGATCGCGTGGACCAGCGACGCTGCGAGTTCGGGCTGATGCTGCTTGACCCAATAAAAAGCGCGACCTGCCGCGCGCGGATCCATCACCGGATCGTCGAGCTTGCGTTGCATTTGCAAGCCATGACGCCGCATGTAGCGCAGCGCATCGCGCCGGATGTAGTCGCCTTTGAGCGGCGTATCGAGCAAGGGCTTGAGGCCCATGATCTTGAGCACCGAGACGCCCAGCAGCATGGCATGCCACTCGACGTTGCGGCCATGCCGCGCAGCCATCTCTTCGACGCGCAGCGAAGCGAAGTAGCCGAAGGGTGAGATGAAGTCGAAGTAAAAGTGCAGGGGCGCGGGCGATGTGCTCATGATGCTAGCGTAGCCGAAGCGGCATGGCTCCCCGGACTCAAGGCGGAACGGAAACCGCGGATCCGCTGTTTGACGAGGCCATGATGGCGTTGATCAGCCGCTGCACCTGCAGGGCCGAGCGGCCGGTGACGGCCGGTTCGGTATCGTTGCGGATGGCCGCGACAAAGTCCTGCAGCACCGCGCGGTGAAACGCATGGTCAAACGCCATGATGTTGGCGCCTGATCCTGTGGCCTGCCGGACCCCGACCTGGATCTGGCGGCCGTCCGTCAGTTCGGCGCGCAGTTCACCGGCTTCCAGCGTGGCACTGCCCCCTGTGAAGTTCAGCGCGATACGTTCCGGAAAGCCGGGCCACGCCGCCGTCGTCGCATCAATGCTGCCAATCGCGCCATTCGGGTAATGCAACCCGGCCGCCACCGTGTCTTCACATTCCATGCGGTGCGCTGCGCTGGTGCTGGCCATCGCAACAACCTTGTCCGGCATGCCGGTCAGGCTCAGCATCAGGTCGATGGTGTGGATGGCCTGGGTCATCAGCACACCGCCGCCGTCGCGTGCCATGGTGCCGCGGCCCGGCTCGTCGTAATAACTCTGCGGCCGCCACCAGCGGATGCTGGCCGATGCGCTGAGCAGCTCGCCGAGCGTGCCCTCCTTGATCAGCCGTGCCAGCGCCAGTGAGGCATCGCGCATGCGGTGCTGCAGCATCACGGCCAGTTTCACGCCGCTTTGTTCACAAATAGCCACCATCTGCTGCGCCTTCTCCAGGCTCACATCCAGCGGCTTTTCCACCAGCACATGTTTGCCGGCCCGCGCCAGCCGCTCCACGATCTCCAGATGGCTGTTGGGCGGGGTCAGCACCAGCACGGCCGTGATGCTTGCGTCCTCGAGAATGTCTTCCAGCCGGGTACTGGTGAGCGCGCCTGCAGGCAGGTTCAGGGCCGAGAGCTTGCCGGCGCTGCGTGCGACCACGCGTGCCAGCGTCACCTCACCGCCCAGATCCTGAATGCTTTGAAGGTGCGGCGCCGAGGCCTGCCCGGCACCCACCACCGCTATGCGCATCGCCCCGCGAACCGCTTTACTCAAGTTTGATGCCGGCGGCCTTGATGACCTGTGCCCATTTGTCGACTTCGTTCTTCTGGAACTCGGTCACCTGGGTCGGCGTCATGGTCGAGCCCTGCATGCCCAGGCCTTTCAGGCGATCCTGGAACTCGGCGGTCTGCAAAATTTTCATGACTTCTTCGTGCAGCTTGTCCACGATGGGCTTGGGCGTGCCGGCCGGCACGAACAGGCCTTGCCACGAAGTCACTTCAAAGCCCGGCACGCCGGACTCGGCCACGGTGGGCACGTTGGGGAAGGCTTCCAGTCGTTTGGACGAACTCACAGCCAGCGCGCGCAGCTTGCCGCTGGTGATGTGCTGGGCCGCCACCACGGAGGTGTCAAACATCATGTCCACCTGGCCGCTGATCACGTCGGAAATCGCCGGGCCGCTGCCTTTGTAGGGCACATGGATGAACTGCGTGCCCGACTTGAAGCCCAGCATCTCCAGCGCCATGTGCTGCGAGGTGCCGCTGCCTGCCGATGCCGACGAGATGGTTTTGGGCTTGGCCTTGGCTGCTGTCAGCACGTCCTGCAGTGTCTTGTACGGGCTTTTTTCGCCAACGACCAGAATCACCGGGTTGGAGCCGATCAGCACGATGGGCGTGAAGGACTTGACCGGGTCATAACCCAGCTTGGGATACAGGCTGACGTTGATGGCGTGTGAGCTGATGGTGCCGCCCACCAGGGTGTAGCCATCGGCCGGCGCGCGTGAACCCTGCTCGGAGCCAATGCTGCCGCCCGCGCCGCCCTTGTTCTCGATGACGATGTTGGTGCCCATCACCGCAGCGAGCTTTTGCGAGATCAGTCGCGCCAGGATGTCGGTGGTGCCGCCGGCGGGGAAAGGCACCAGGTAGGTGATGTTTTTGGACGGGTACTTGTCCTGGGCCCAGGCGGGCAAGGCGGCTGTGCCTAGCGCGAGGGGCAGGGCAAGAGCAATGGCAGAGTTAATCAGTGAGCGGCGTTTCATGGTGTCTCCTGGTTTGTTGGAAGGGCAGAACCGGTCCTGGCCTAGGTGGCGAGCTCGGCGTGGTGGCGGGAAAGGGAGGATCTAAATAGATCAGTCATCGTACAACTGAACCTGTCAAGACCCATGGGGGAATTCCCTCACCGCCGCAGCAAAAATGCGTTTTTTTGCGTCAAACGCCCGGCGAGATCACCGGCGTCTGGCCCTTGCGCAGTCGCTCACGGCTGTTGGACAGATGGGTGCGCATCGCTGCCCTGGCTGCTTCCGGGTCCTGGCTGCGGATGGCGTTGTAGATGTTCTCGTGCTCACCATTGACGCGCTGCAGGTAGAGCAGCCGGCCTTCCGGCGCGCTTTGCGGGGTGTTCACGCGCGTGCGCGGGATGATCATGGTGCCCAGGTAGGTCATCAGGTCTTCAAAATGGCGGTTGCCGGTGGCACGCGCCACTTCCATATGGAACTGGAAGTCCGGCGGCACCGCGTCCGAGTCCGCATGGATGGAGTCCTGAAAGGCCCGCAGCGCGATGGCCATGGCTTCCAGGTTTTCAGTGCTTCGCCTCTGGGCGGCCAGGCCAGCGGCCTCGGTTTCCAGGCTGATGCGCAGTTCCAGCACCGAGATCACGTCGTTGACCGTGGCGAAGTCGGCCGCAGCAATCTTGAAGTTGCCGGCGTCCCGGTTCTGGAGCACAAAAGTTCCGATGCCATGCCGCGTTTCGACCTGGCCGGACGCCTGCAATTTCGAAATCGACTCACGCACCACCGTCCGGCTGACGTCGAAGCGCGCCATGATTTCGGCCTCGGTCGGCAGCTTGTCGCCTGGCTTGAGCTGGCCGTCGCGGATGCTGGCGGCCAGGCTTTCGACGATTTCAGTCACCAGTCCGCGTGGCCGGCGCATGCGCGGGGCCTCGTCAGACAGGGTGGTCAGCAGGTTCGATTCCATCGGGTTCGCTCGGGGTAGGGGTTTGCCTTGATGACCTTAGAAAGCGCTTGACAGTTAAAGGAGCATCACTAAAATTCTGTGTCATCAGACAACATATGACTGATGTGTTGACCGTTTTGAGCCACTGTAGCAAACCTGATGGAAAAGTCCAGTGTTTGCGCCAACAGAGTTTCCCCAAAGACAAAGATGACAATCAAGGTTCATGAAAAATTGCTGCTGACAGGTGCTGCCGGCGGCCTGGGCCAGGCCCTGCGCGAGCGCCTCAAGGCCAACTGCGACACCCTGCGCCTCTCTGACCGGGTTGACCTGGGCAAGGCAGGCGCCAACGAAGAAATTGTGCTCGCCGACCTGGCTGATGCTGTAGCGGTGGACGCGATGGTGCAGGGCGTGGATGCCATCGTGCACTTGGGCGGCGTATCGGTGGAAGGCCCGTTCGGCCCCATCCTGCAAGCCAACATCCTGGGTCTGTACAACCTGTATGAAGCCGCGCGCAAACACGGCGTCAAACGCGTGGTGTTTGCCAGTTCCAACCATGTCACCGGTTTTTACCGCCAAAGCGAAACCATAGACGCCGATGCGCCGGCGCGCCCGGACGGCATGTACGGCCTGAGCAAGGCCTTTGGCGAAGACCTGTCGCGGTTTTACTTCGACCGTTACGGCATTGAAACTGCCTGCGTGCGCATCGGCTCGTCCTTTCCCGAGCCGAAAGACCGGCGCATGCTGGCCACCTGGCTCAGCTTCGACGACCTGCACCGCCTGATCACTGCCTGCCTGACGACACCTGTTCTCGGCCACAGCATCGTGTTCGGCATGTCCGACAACGCCGTGACCTGGTGGGACAACAGCCGCGCCCGGCATATCGGTTACGTGGCAAAGGACAGCTCGGACGCCTTCCGTGACGCCGTCTACGCGCGCACCCCCGCACCCGACCTCAGCGACCCCGCCGTGCAGTTCCAGGGCGGCGGCTTTGTCAAGGCCGGACCCTTTGCCGGTTGAGGATCAGCATGCGCACCCCTTTTTTCGTTTCTGTCAGTAGCTTTTAAAACCGTCCAACAAGGAGACAAAACCATGACTTTCCGCCGCCACCTGATTGCAGCCGCCGCGCTGGCTTCCTTCGCATTTGCCCTGCCCATGGCCGCGCAAGCGCAAACCGTCCTCAAGGCTGCCGATGTGCACCCTGTCGGCTACCCGACCGTGGTGGCCACAGAGAACATGGGCAAAAAACTTGAAGCCGCCACCAATGGCAAGTTCAAGATGCAGATGTTCCCGGGCAGCGTTCTGGGTGACGAAAAAACCATGATCGAGCAGACCCAGATCGGCGCGATCAACATCCTGCGCACCTCGCTGGGCCCGGTCGGCGCCGTGGTGCCTGACGTGAACGTATTCAACATGCCTTTCGTCTTCCGCAACGAAGCGCACATGCGTGCTGCGGTGGACGGCCCCATCGGCCAGGAAATCCTCGACAAGGTCAGCAACGGCCCGACCCGCATGATCGCCCTGGCCTGGATGGACGGCGGTTCGCGCCACCTCTACACCAAAAAGCCGATCAAGACCCCGGCCGACCTCAAGGGTGTCAAGGTTCGCATGATGGGCAACCCGCTGTTCGTCGACACCATGAACGCCATGGGCGGCAACGGTATCTCCATGGGCTACGGTGAAGTGTTCAGCGCGCTCCAGACCGGTGTGATCGACGGCGCAGAAAACAACCCGCCCAGCCTGTTCACGTCCAACCACTACACCACGGGCACCAAGTTCTACGCCCAGACCAACCACCTGATCATTCCTGAAATGCTGGTGATGTCCAAGGTGACCTGGGACAAGCTGTCCAAGGACGAGCAGGCCCTGGTCAAGAAGTTCGGCCGCGAAGCCCAGTTCGAGCAGCGCGCGCTGTGGGACAAGAGTGTTGCCGACTACACCGCCAAACTCAAAGCCGCTGGCGTGCAATTCACTGAAGTGGATCAAAAGCTGTTCTTTGATGCCACCGCACCGGTGCGCGCCAAATACGGCGCACCGTACACCGACCTGATGAAGCGTATCGCCGAAGTCAAGTAAGACGTTCTGCAGCGGGAAAGGCGAGCGCCTTTTCCGCCCCATCTTTCAGGCGCGGCTTCGGCGGCGCCCCCAATCAAGCGGCACCTGCCTTCGTGGCAGGCCTACCGGCAGTGGACTCCAACATGATCGAAAAAACACAACGTGCCATCGACGCCCTGTACCTGGCCTGTATCTGGGTCGCCGGGCTCTCCATCGTCGCCATGAGCCTCATCATCCCGATCGGTGTTTTCGCCCGCTATGTGCTCGGTTACGGCGCGCAGTGGCCCGAGCCGATTGCGATCCTGCTGATGGTGGTGTTTACCTTCATCGGTGCGGCTGCGGGTTACCGCGCCGGAGCGCACATTGCCGTCGGCATGATGACCGAACGGCTCTCGCCGACCGTGCAGAAGGTGCTTCGCGTTCTGGTCAATGTGTTGATGCTGGCTGTCTGCCTGTTCATGATCATCTGGGGCTTCAAGCTGTCCATGGAAACCATGAACCAGTCACTGGCCGCCATTCCCGAAATCTCGGTCGGCCTGACCTACCTGCCTTTGCCGCTGGGCGGGCTTTTCACTCTCGTCTTTGTGCTTGAGAACATGTTCCTCGGCCCCCAGCACGACCGCGCCATCGTGCGTTATGACACCACCGTGGTTGAAGCCACTCCGGAAATCTGATCATGGATGCACTCGTATTGCTTGGAAGTTTTGTGGTGCTGATCCTGGTCGGCATGCCGGTGGCGTATTCGCTGGGCCTGGCGGCCTTGCTGGGCGCTGTATGGATAGAGTTGCCGCTGGATGCGGTGATGATCCAGATTGCCAGCGGGGTCAACAAGTTCTCGCTGCTGGCGATTCCCTTCTTCGTGCTGGCCGGCGCCATCATGGCCGAAGGCGGCATGTCACGCCGGCTGGTGGCCTTTGCCAGCGTGCTGGTCGGTTTTGTGCGCGGCGGCCTGTCGCTGGTCAACATCCTGGCGTCCACCTTCTTCGGTGCCATCTCGGGCTCGTCGGTGGCCGACACCGCGTCCATCGGCTCGGTGATGATTCCGGAGATGGTGAAAAAGGGCTACCCGCGCGATTTCGCGACAGCGCTGACGGTCAGTGGCTCCATCCAGGCCACCCTGATTCCGCCCAGCCACAACGCGGTGATTTACTCCATGGCCGCCGGTGGCTCCATTTCGGTGGCCGCCTTGTTCATGGCCGGCGTGCTGCCAGGCCTGTTGCTGGGCCTGACGCTGTCGATTTATTGCCTGGTCATTGCACGCAAGCGCAACTTCCCCAAGGGCGAAGTGATTCCGCTGAAGCAGGCGCTTCGCATCTGCGTGGATGCGCTCTGGGGCCTGATGACCATGGTCATCATCCTGGGCGGCATTTTGTCGGGCGTGTTCACCGCCACCGAGTCGGCCTCGATTGCCGTGCTGTGGGCCTTCTTCGTCACCATGTTCATTTACCGTGACTACAAATGGCACGACCTGCCCAAGCTGATGCACCGCACCGTGAAAACGGTCGCGATCGTGATGATCCTGATTGGTTTTGCCGCGGCTTTCGGCTACATCATGACGCTGATGCAGATCCCGCTCAAGGTCACGGCTCTGCTGACCTCGATGACGGACAACCGTTACATGATCCTGCTGGCCATCAACTTCATGTTGCTGGTCCTCGGCACGCTGATGGACATGGCCGCGCTGATCCTGATTCTGACGCCCATTCTGCTGCCGGTGGTCACCGCTGTGGGTGTGGATCCCGTGCACTTCGGCATGATCATGATTGTCAATCTCGGCATCGGCCTGCTCACGCCGCCGGTGGGTACCGTGTTGTTTGTGGGTAGCGCGGTTGGCGGCCTGCCGATTGAAAAAGTCGTGCGCGCCTTGATGCCTTTCTTTGCGTTGCTGATTGTTGTTCTCGGCATCGTGACTTATGTGCCTGCGCTGTCGCTGTGGTTGCCGCGTTTGGTGGGCGTCTGACATGCATGACGGCGCGCCGATTTTTAATGGCCCCTCCAAGCACGTGACCCTGCCTTCAGTCCCACCAAGGAGCGCTTCATGCCTTCCATTGCCCTGCTGCGAAACTACCTGTCCCTGCTTGCGGGGGCAGGCATGATGGCTGCTTCCGGCGCGGCGGCTTCGGCTACCTGGGTGTACATCGCCAACGCCGACAGCCAGGACATCTCGGTGATGCAACTGGACCACGCGGCGGGTCAGCTCAAGCCGGTGGCGACGGTGCCTGTGGGCGGCGTTGCCATGCCCATGGTGGTGAGCAAGGACAAAAAATTCCTGTATGTCGCGAGCCGCTCGCAGCCCTTCCGTGTGCTCACCTTTGCCATTGACGGCAGCACCGGTGGCCTGAAAAAACTCGGTGAGGCTGCGCTGGCCGACAGCATGGCCAACATCGACCTGGACCCGACCGGCAAGTGGTTGTTCGCCGCTTCTTACGGCGGCAACAAGATCACCGTCAACAGCATAGGCAGCGACGGCCTGGTCGGCGCGGTGCAGCAATTGATACGTACTGCGCCGAATGCCCACGCCATCCATGCCGATGCGTCTGGCCGTTATGTGTTTGCCACCAGCCTGGGCGGCGACAACCTGTCGAGCTGGAAGTTTGATGCGGCCAGCGGCACGCTGAGCGCCAATGATCCCGCGCTGGTCGCTGTGTCGCCCGCCAAAACCGGGCCACGCCATTTCGTGTGGGACAAGGCGCAGAAATACGTCTACCTGCTCAACGAACTCGACGGCGGTGTGGACGTGTTCGCCTACGACGCTGCCAAGGGCGCGATGCGCCATTTGCAGCGCAGCTCGGTGGTGCCGTCGGGCTTTGCCGGCAAGGTCTGGGCCGCTGACCTGCAGATTTCGCCCGACGGCAAATACCTCTACGGCTCGGAGCGAACGACGAGCACGCTGACCACCTTCAAGGTCGATGCCGCCACCGGACAGTTGCAGGTCGTGGGCCAGACGCCGACTGAAAAAACACCGCGCGGCTTTGCTGTTGATTCGACCGGCCGTTTCCTGGTCGCTGCCGGCCAGGACTCGCACGCGGTTTCACTGCATGTGATCGACAGCGTCACCGGCATGCCGGGCGCGGGCAAGAGCCAGCCGGCAGGCAAAAACCCGAACTGGGTCGAAATCGTTGACTTCTGATGAGCACTGACCCGCGCCAACCCATCACCATCCGCATGCATGATGCGGACAACGTGGCCATCGTCGCCAACGATGGCGGCCTGCCGCCGGGCGCCGTGCTGGCCGATGGTCTGGTGCTGGTTGATCGCATTCCACAAGGCCACAAGGTCGCCCTGGTCGATCTGCCCAAAGGCACGCCGGTGCTGCGTTACAACGTGCCCATCGGTTATGCGCTGAAAGACATTCCCGCCGGGAGCTGGGTGCACGAGCGCCTGCTCGAGATGCCGGCCGCGCGCGGTCTCGAAGGCCTGCCCATCGCCACCGTCAAGCCGCCGATTCAGGGCCCGCTGGAGGGCTACACCTTCGAGGGCTACCGCAACGCCGACGGCTCGGTGGGCACCCGCAACATCCTGGCCATCACCACCACGGTGCAGTGTGTGGCCGGTGTGGTGGACTTCGCCGTCAAACGCATCAAGGCCGAGCTGCTGCCGAAGTTCCCGAACGTCGATGACGTGGTGGGGCTGGAGCACACCTACGGCTGCGGCGTCGCCATTGACGCGCCCGACGCCATCATCCCGATACGCACACTGCGCAACATCAGCCTGAACCCCAACTTCGGCGGCGAGGTGATGGTGGTCAGCCTGGGCTGCGAGAAGCTGCAGCCCGAGCGCCTGCTGCCGCCCGGCAGCTTTGCCATTGTTGACGAGCGCAAGCCTGCGGATGCCGGGCTGGACGTCGTCTGCCTGCAGTCCGAGAACCATGTCGGCTTCATGTCCATGATTGATTCCATCATGCAGGCCGCCGTGCCGCACCTGGAAAAACTCGATGCGCGCCGCCGCGAGACCGTGCCTGCCAGCGAGCTGGTGGTTGGTGTGCAGTGCGGTGGCAGCGATGCTTTTTCCGGCGTCACTGCCAACCCGGCGGTCGGCTTTTGCACCGACCTGCTGGTGCGCGCCGGCGCCAGCGTGATGTTTTCCGAAACCACCGAGGTGCGCGATGGCATCGACCAGCTCACTTCGCGCGCGAGCACGCCCGAAGTCGCGCAGGCCATGATCCGCGAGATGGCCTGGTACGACGCCTACCTGCAAAAAGGCCTGGTCGACCGCAGCGCCAACACTACGCCCGGCAACAAAAAGGGCGGGCTGTCCAACATCGTTGAAAAAGCCATGGGCTCCATCGTCAAATCGGGCAGTTCGCCCATCAGTGGTGTGCTGGCACCCGGTGAAAAGCTCAAACAAAAAGGCCTGATCTACGCCGCCACGCCGGCCAGTGACTTCATCTGCGGCACCTTGCAGCTCGCCGCCGGCATGAACCTGCATGTCTTCACCACCGGCCGCGGCACGCCTTACGGCCTGGCCGAGTGCCCGGTCATCAAGGTCGCCACGCGCAGCGACCTGGCGCGGCGCTGGCATGACCTGATGGACATCAACGCCGGTCGAATCGCCGACGGCGAGGCCAGCATCGCTGATGTGGGCTGGGAGATGTTCCACCTGATGCTCGAAGTCGCCAGCGGCCGCAAGAAGACCTGGGCCGAGCACTGGAAGCTGCACAACGCGCTGGTGCTGTTCAACCCGGCACCCGTGACCTGAACGTCCACCCCCAACAACGCATTCATTCAGTATTTACAAGCGAGAACCCATGACACAAACCACGCCTTACCAGTCCTTTCCCAACAGCTTCAAGCGCGACCTGCTGGCCGGCAAAAAACTGATCGGCTGCTGGTCCTCGCTGTCCAACGCCATCACCACCGAGGTGCTGGGCGTGGCCGGCTTCGACTGGATCCTGCTCGACGGCGAACATTCGCCCAACGACATGGCCACCTACATCCCGCAGCTGATGGCGCTCAAAGACAGCCGCAGCGCGCCGGTGGTGCGCCCGACCTCCAACAACGCGGTCGAGCTCAAGCGTTTGCTCGACGCCGGCTTCTACAACTTCCTGATCCCGTTTGTGGAAAGCGCCGAGCAGGCGGCCAGCGCCGTCTCTGCCACGCGTTATCCGCCCCAGGGCATTCGCGGCGTGTCGGTGTCCCAGCGCAGCAACAAGTACGGCACCGTGCCGGACTACCTCAAGTCCATCAACGACCACATCTGCGTGATGGTGCAGATTGAAAGCATGGCCGGCACGGCGGCAGCGGACGAGATCGCCGCCACCCCGGGTGTGGACTGCATGTTCGTCGGCCCGTCCGATCTGGCCGCCGGCCTGGGCCACTTGGGCAACGCCGGTCACCCGGAAGTGCAGGCCGCCATGGTGAAGATTTTTGCCGCCGCCAAGGCGCACGGCAAGCCGGTCGGCATCCTCGCGCCGGTCGAAGCCGATGCGCGCCGCTACATGGAGATGGGCGCGACCTTTGTTGGTGTCGGCAGCGACCTCGGCGTGTTCCGCGGTGCTACGCAGGCGCTGCGCGACAAGTACCTGGCCTGATTTTTCCGGCGTCCCGGATAAAGGGATGCCCCTCTCCGTTCGGGCTGAGCTTGTCGAAGCCGCCCCCTTCGACGGGCTCAGGGCGAACGGAAAATGAAATGACACGCGGGGTGCACGCGCCACCGTTTTTTTGATGAACAAGGAGTATTTTTATGAGCAAGCTTGGATTTATCGGCCTCGGCATCATGGGCGCACCGATGGCGGGTCACCTGGTTGCCGCCGGTCATGAGGTCTTCCTCACCACGCGCAGCAAGGTGCCTGCCGAGCTGTTGAGCGGCGGCAAGGCCGTCGCGTGTGCCTCGGCGCAGGAAGTCGCCGAGAAGGCCGACATCATTTTCATGATGCTGCCCGACACACCTGACGTGCAAAAGGTGCTGTTCGGCGACAAGGGCGTCGCTGCCGGCCTGAAGAGCAATGCCAAAGGCAAGACGGTGGTCGACATGAGCTCGATCTCGCCGATGGACACGAAAGAGTTCGCCAAAAAGATCAATGAACTCGGCGCCGACTACCTCGACGCGCCGGTCTCCGGCGGTGAAGTCGGCGCCAAGGCCGCCAGCCTGACCATCATGATCGGCGGCCCCGATGCGGCTTTCGAGCGCGTCAAGCCGCTGTTCGAGCTGATGGGCAAAAACATCACGCTGGTCGGCGGCAACGGCGACGGCCAGACCTGCAAGGTCGCCAACCAGATCATCGTGGCGCTCAACATCGCCGCCGTGGGTGAAGCCCTGCTGTTCGCCAGCAAGGCCGGCGCCGACCCGGCCAAGGTGCGCCAGGCGCTGATGGGTGGTTTCGCCGCCTCGCGCATTCTCGAAGTGCACGGCGAACGCATGATCAAGCGCACCTTCAACCCCGGCTTCCGCATCGGGCTGCACCAGAAGGACCTGGGCCTGGCGCTCAGCGGTGCGCGCTCGCTCGGCGTCGCCCTGCCGCAAACCGCCAGCGCCGCGCAACTGATGCAGGTCTGCAGTGCCAACGGCATGCAGGACCTGGACCACTCGGCGCTGGTGCGCGCCCTCGAACTGATGGCCGGCCACGAAGTCGCCAAGGCCTGAGTCCTTTATTTTTCAGCAACGAATTCAGGAGACCACCATGACACTCAATCGCCGCAAGGTTCTCGCATCTTCCGTGGCCCTGGGCCTAGCCGCCGCATCCGGCGTGCAGGCACAGACCGCCGCCTGGCCGTCCAAACCGATACGCCTGATCGTGCCTTACCCACCGGGCGGCTCGTCCGACATCATCGGCCGCTCCATCAGCCAGGCGCTGTCGGACGCGCTCAAGCAGCCGGTGATTGTTGAAAACCGCGCCGGCGCCAACGGCAACCTCGGCGCCGATCTGGTCGCCAAGTCCGCGTCCGACGGCTACACGCTGCTGCTGTGCGACACCGGCGCGCTGGCCATCAGCCCCTCGGTCTACACCAAGCTGGCTTTCGACCCGAGCAAGGACCTGCGCGGCGTCACCATGCTGGCCTATTCGCCGCACCTGCTGGTGGTGCACCCCTCGGTGCCCGCCAACAACCTCAAGGAGCTGGTGGCGCTGTCGCAGAAGTCCCAGCTCAACTTCGCCGTCACCGCCATGGGCAGCGCGCCGCACCTGGCCGGCGTGTCGGTCGAGCGCGCCAGCAACGCCAAGTGGCAGTACATCCCCTACAAGGGCGGCTCGCAGGCGGTCAACGACACCGTCGCTGGCCAGACCCAGGTGCTGATGAACGGCATGTTGGCCACCTTGCCCTTTGTGCAAAGCGGCAAGCTCAAGATCCTCGGCGTCTCCAAGGCCACGCGCATGCCGCTGATCGGCAACGTGCCGACCCTGCAGGAGCAGGGCCTGGCCGGTTTCGAGTCCGGCACCTGGCAGGGCGTGCTGGTGGCCGCCGGCACGCCGCAGCCCATCGTGAACCGCCTGAACACCGAACTGATCAAGATCATCCGCAGCCCCGAGATCCGCGCCAGGCTGAGCGGGCAGGGCGCCGAAGTAGTGACCATGTCGTCGGCCGAGCAGGACAAGTTCTTCAACCAGGAGCGCAAGCGCTGGGCCGAAGTGGTGGCTGCGGCCAACATCAAGCTGGACTGATCGCTCGGCAGGAGCCCAATCGCTCCTGATTTGATGGCTGCTGGCCCCCGCTGGACGAGGGCTGGAGGCCGATTTGGCTTGCAGTTTGTTCGCTATACCGGCCGGGCATTTTCAATTGGCCGTAGATTTTGCAAATTTGCATTTCGTACGGCCAAACCCCGCTCCCTTGTCTGTCATCCCGGACTCGAGGAGCCTGCCCCGGACTTGATCCGGGGTGATCCATGCCCCATGAACCAGAGTCGCGTGTACGCACCCATGGATTGCGGGTCAGGCCCGCAATGACAAGCGGGGAGGGGGCGTCATCCCGGACCCCTTGCCTGTCATCCCGGACTTGATCCGGGATCCATGCCACATGAACCAGAGTCGCGTGTACGCAGCCATGGATTGCGGGTCAAGCCCGCAATGACAGAAGGGGGCAGACGCGTTAGAGCAAGGTTTCGTACAGATCCATCCAGGTCGGATTGGATTCCTCGATCAGCGCCACTTTCCACGCCCGTTTCCAGTTTTTGATCTGCTTTTCCTTGTGAATTGCAGCATCCACAGAAGGCGTCGATTCGAACCATACGAGCTGGTGGACGGCGTAGCGGCTGGTAAAGCCGGGTACCGAACCGTTCCGGTGTTCGTACACCCGGCGGATCAGATCACTGGTCACGCCGACATACAGCGTGCCGTTCTTTCCGCTGGCCATGAGGTACACGAAGTACTGCATGGCGCAATTGTCATCCGGTCGCCGATCCGGGGGAAGTCACGTGGCCGCAACCAGAGCCGCGTGTGCGCCGCCATGGATTGCGGGTCAGGCCCGCAATGACAAGCAGGGGGGGGACTGTCCTCCCGCCCCCCCGACCTCATCCCCGCCCCCTTGCCTGTCATCCCGGACTCGATCCTGGATCCATGCCGCATGAACCAGAGTCGCGTGCGCAGACATGGATTGCGGGTCAGGCCCGCAATGACTAATCATGCCTGCGCCCGCGCCGCCAGGTGGTCGGCCAGCAACTGCGCCGAGGGCGACAAGGTCTGCGCGTCGCGGTAACAGATGATGAAGCGGCGTTTCGCCCAGGGCTCGGCCATGGGGATCACCTTCAGGCCATACGCATCGGCGTAAATGTTGGCCACCTCGCGGGGCACCAGGCTGATCGCCAGACCGGCGCGCACCACGCGCAGCGCGGCTTCGAAGTTGGCGACGATCACGCGCTGCGTCACGCTGCGGCCCAGGCGGGCTGCCGCGCGGTGCAGCATCACCTGCACGGCGCTGGCCACCGGCAGGCTCACATGTTCGTAGTCCAGCGTTTCCTCGAAGCGCAGGCTGGCGCGATCGGCCAGCGGGTGGCCCTTGGGCACCACCATGCACAAATGATCGCTGCGGTAGGGGCGCGACTGCAGCGGCCCCAGCTCCACCGCGTCCCAGCAGATGCCCAGCGAAGCCGTGCCCTCGCGCACGCCGCGCACCACCTCCGGGCTGATGCGTTCTTCCATGTCGACCTGGATGTTGGCATGCGCCGGCTGCTGCAGGAAAGACGCCACGTCGTCGGCCAGCGACTCGGCCATGGCCGAGGCCGAACCGAAGATGCGCACTTGCCCGCGCACGCCTGCCGCGTAGGCTTCCATATCGCGCTCTATGCGTGCCGCGCTGGCCAGCATGGTGCGCGCGTGTTCCAGCAATGTCTGCCCGGCGGCAGTGGGCTCCACGCCATGGCGCTTGCGTATCAGGATGGGCGTGCCCACGGTCTGCTCCAGTTGCGCCAGCCGCTTGCTGATGGCCGAGCCGACGATGCTGGCCTTTTCGCCGGCGCGCGCGATGTTGCCGGTCTCGCAGACCGAGACAAACAGCCTCAGGGTGGTCAGGTCCAGGTCGCGCATGGTGATATTCCTGTCTGGAACACTATGCGTTCCAAAATAGCGAAGAACTTTGATTCAGGAAATTCTAAACTCCAGCCCAACAGGAGACAAACCTTGGCAGAAACAACTTCCGCACGCGCCGCCTTGCCGCAGCGCGCCATCATTCGCGAGATGGGCCTGCGCGACGGCCTGCAAAGCATTGCGCACGTGATGCCCACCGCGCAAAAACTCGAATGGATTCGCGGCGCCTGGGACGCGGGCCAGCGGGAAATCGAGGTCGGCTCCTTTGTGCCGGCGCGCCTGCTGCCGCAGCTGGCCGACACCGCTGAGCTGGTGGCTTTTGCCAAAACCCTGCCGGGGCTCGCGGTCTCGGTGCTGGTGCCCAACCTCAAGGGCGCCGAGCGCGCGATGGACGGTGAAGCCGATTTGATGCTGGTGCCGCTGTCGGCCAGCCACGCGCACAGCCTCGCCAATTTGCGCAAGACACCCGACGAGGTGGTGGCCGACATCGCCCGCATACGCATGGCGCGCGACGCCGCCGGTTCCTCCACATTGATCGAAGTCGGCATGAGCACCGCCTTTGGCTGCACCTTGCAGGGCAGGGTGGAGCCGGGCGAGGTGCTGCGCCTGATCAAGGCCGTGCTCGATACCGGCGTGGACCGCGTGAGCCTGGCCGACACCGTCGGTTACGCCGACCCGGCCATGGTGCAAGAGTTGTTTGCGCTGATCCTGCCGGTGGCAGGTGACAAGCTCAACTGCGGCCACTTCCACGACACGCGCGGCCTGGGCCTGGCCAATGTGTATGCCGCGCTGCAAATGGGCATCACCCGTTTCGACGCCTGCCTGGGCGGCATAGGCGGTTGCCCGCACGCGCCCGGCGCCAGCGGCAATGTCAGCAGCGAAGACCTGGCCTATATGCTGGCCAGCATGGGCATAGCCACCGGGCAGGACTTTGACAGACTGATTGCATTGCGCGGCAAGCTGGCCGGCTGGCTCAGCTCCGAGACCCTGCACGGCACGCTGTGGCGCGCCGGCCTGCCGAAAACCATGAAGGCTGCCGATCTCGCAACTGCAGTAGCCTGATACCCATGGATCCCGGATCGAGTCCGGGATGACAATCAAAAGAAACCAACCGGACATTCAATGCCAGCTGCTGATTCACAAGTACCGCAACCCCTGACCGGCCTGCGCGTGATCGAGTTCACCCACATGGTCATGGGCCCGACCTGCGGCATGGTGCTCGCCGACATGGGCGCCGAAGTCATCAAGATCGAACCCGTCGCCGGCGACCGCACCCGCCACCTGGTGGGCGCGGGCTCGGGCTTTTTCCCGATGTTCAACCGCAACAAGAAAAGCATAGGCATCGATCTGCACAGCGAAGCAGGCGCCGCGCTCGCGCGCAAGCTCTGCGCCACGGCCGATGTGGTCGCAGAAAACTTCAAGCCCGGCACCATGGCCAAGTACGGCCTGGACTACGCCGCGCTGAGCCAGGTCAACCCGCGCCTGATCTACGTCAGCCACAAGGGCTTTTTGCCCGGCCCCTACGACCACCGCACCGCGCTCGACGAGGTGGTGCAGATGATGGGCGGCCTGGCCTACATGACCGGCCGGCCCGGCGACCCGCTGCGCGCCGGCACCAGCGTCAACGACATCATGGGCGGCCTGTTTGGCGCCATCGGTGCGCTGGGCGCGCTGATCCAACGCGGCATCACCGGCAAGGGCATGGAAGTGCAGTCGGCGCTGTATGAGAACAATGTCTTCCTGATGGGCCAGCACATGCTGCAGTTCGCCATGACCGGCAAACATCCCAAGCCCATGCCGGCACGCGACAACCCCTGGGCCATCTACGACATCTTCAAGGTCAAAGACGGCGAGATGATCTTCCTTGCGGCCGTCAGCGACGCGCAGTGGAACACGTTCTGCGACGTGCTCGGTTTGGCCGACCTCAAGGCTGAGCCCGAACTCGCCACCAACAACCAGCGTGTGCTGCACCGCCCGCGCCTGATCAAGACCATCGGCGAACGGCTGGCGCATCGCAGCGCCGCAGAGCTGTCCGCCGTGATGGAAAAAGCCGGCCTGCCGTTTGCACCGATTCGCCGGCCCGAAGAGCTGCTGGACGACGAACACCTGCTGGCCACCGGCGGCCTGGCCGATGTGCGCCTGCCCGACGGCCCCAAGGCCGGCGAGACCGTCAAGACCACGCTGTTCCCCATCACCATGGACGGCGGGCGCTTGGGTGTGCGCCTGCACCCGCCGCGCCTGGGGGAGCACACGCGCGAGCTTTTGGAGGGCGCGGGCTTGCCGAAAAGCGAGGTCGACGAGCTGCTGGCGCAGGGAATCATTTCCTGAGCCATCCCTCTTTCCACGTTCCCATGATTCCGTTCTATTCCTACAAGGAGACAAAAGCATGACATCCGCCAACCACCCATCACGCCGCAAAATACTCGCCACCGCCGTCGCTTCCGCCGCCATGCTCGCCCTCGGCTGGCCGCTGGCCGCCAGTGCGCAAACCGGCACTGTCAAGTTCATCCTGCCCAACGCCGTCGGCTCCGGCGTGGACGCGATCACGCGCGCCGCCCAGCCTGCGCTGGGCAAGGCGCTCAATGCCAACGTGGTGGTCGACAACCAGCCCGGCGCGGGCGGCATCGTGGGCCTGCAGGCGCTGGCGCGCTCCGCGCCCGACGGCAACACGCTGGCCGTGGTGTCCAACAACGTGGTGATTTTCCCCAGCGTGATGAAGGCGCTGCCCTTCGACATGCCCGGCGACTTCACACCCATCGCCGTGGTCGGCGCCACGCCCATGGTGCTGGTGGTGAACCCGGCCAAGGTGTCAGCCACCAACAGCAAGGAGTTTGTGGCCCTGCTCAAAAGCAAACCCGGTGAGTACAACTTCGCGTCCGGCGGCAACGGCACCATCCTGCACCTGGCCGCCGAGCTGTTTCTCGAAGCGGCAGGCGCCACCGCCAAACACATCCCTTACAAGGGTGTGGGCCCCATGGTCACGGACCTGCTCAGCGGCCAGGTGGACTTTGGCGTTTTGGCCCTGCCCAGCGTGCAGGCTCACATCAAGAGCGGCGCGCTGCGCCCCATCGGCATGCTGACCGCGCAGCGCACACCCGCCGCGCCCGAGATCGCTACCTTCATGGAGCAGGGCTTGGCCAACTTCACGGTCGACGCCTGGTTCGCCGTCGTCGGTCCCAAAGGCCTGAGCGCCGCCAATGTGAAGAAGTCCCACGACGCCGTGGTCACCGCCTTTGCCGACCCCGCCGTCAAGGAAGCCATGGCCAAGCAGGGCAACTCCATCGCCATCAGCACGCCCGAGCAGGCGCAGGTCGCCTTCCGCCAGGAACTGGCCAAGTACGCGGCGCTGGTCAAGAAGGTCGGGCTGCAGCCGCAATAAGCGGCTGGGGGGGGCTAACGACGCTCCTTATTTGATAGCTGACTTTCCTTGCTGGACGTGGGTTTTAGGCTGATTTGGCTATGTAAATTATGTCATCCCGGACCCCGCCTTGTCATCCCGGACTAGATCCGGGATCCATGCCACATGAACCACTGGCGCGGGGAGGCAGAGATGGATTGCGGATCAGGCCCGCAATGACAGGGGAAGCGTGCTGTCAGCCCGGACTTGCGCCCCGTCGCCGCCGCAGCAGCCACTCCACGCCTTCGAACAGCGCCTCGCTCAGCAGCGCCAGCAAGGTGGCGGGCAGGGCGCCGGCCAGCAGCAGTTCGCGGTCGTTGAGCGCCAGCCCGGTGACGATGCGCTCGCCATACCCGCCCGCGCCTATGAAGGCGGCAATCGTCGCCGTGCCGATGGCAATCGCGGTCGCGGTGCGCAGCCCGGCCAGAATCGTCGGCAGCGCCAGCGGCAGCTCGACCAGGCGCATGCGCTGGCCGGCCGTCATGCCCAGCGCCTGCCCGGCCAGCCGCAGCCCGCCCGAGACCTCGCCCAGGCCCGCCACCGTGTTGCGCATGATGGGCAGCAGCGCGTACAGCATCAGCGCGATCAGGGCCGGCAGCGTGCCGATCACACCCATCAGCGAGATCAGCATCGCCAGCAGCGCCAGCGAAGGCACGGTCTGCAGCAGGCTGGTCGCGCCCAGCACCAGCGCACGCAGGCGCGGGTGCGGAAACACCCATACCGCCAGCGGAATGCCGATCAGCGCCGCCAGCCCGACCGAGATCAATGTCAGCGCCAGGTGCTGGCGCGTGAGCCGCGCCAGGTCCGGGCCGAAGAGCTTGGCCCAGAAGCCGCGCTGGCCGGAGTCCTTCACCGCGGCTGTTCCGCCAGCCTTCACCGCCAGATGGTCGCGTGCAATCACGTCAAACGCCACACCTTTCAACTCGGCCCGCGCGTTCATCGCGATCATCGTGTTCTCGTCGATGCTGCCGCCCAACTTTTGCAGCGCCGCCCAGGCCTGCGGAAAGCGCTGGGGCACATCGAGCCGGTACAGCAGCACCGCGTCATAACGCGGGAAATAAGCCTTGTCGTCCTTCAGCACGCGCAGGCCCAGGTGGCCAATCTTCGCGTCGGTGGTGTAGATGTCGAT
>JAZKGR010000054.1:0-15791 GCA_040385775.1 Pseudomonadota bacterium | reverse complement strand
CTCGCGTGCAAACATGACCGTCTGTTGGGATTCCCGCAGAAGAAGCGCTGCGCGCCTCTTCTGCTCCGGATTTTGTCTTCGGTAACTTGCGTAGCTACTAACGACCACTGGATATGGGCCAGAGCCACTTTCGACTCAATAAAATCCGGAGTCAGTGCCGGAAGTGCCTGACCCCGCTCAGCACCATCACCACCCCGCGCTCATCCGCCGCAGCGATCACTTCCTCGTCGCGCATGCTGCCGCCCGGCTGGATCACGGATGTCGCGCCGACATCGACGACCACATCGAGCCCGTCACGGAAGGGAAAGAAGGCGTCGCTGGCCACGGCCGAGCCGGCGAGATCGAGGCTGGCGTTGGCCGCCTTGATGGAAGCGATGCGGGCCGAGTCGATGCGGCTCATCTGGCCGGCACCGACGCCGAGCGTCATGCCGCCGCCGCAGAACACGATGGCGTTGGACTTGACGTACTTGGCGACTTTCCAGGCAAACAGCAGGTCCTGCAGTTGCGCGGGTGTCGGCTGCAGCTTGCTGACCACTTTCAGGTCGGCCAGCGCGAGTTCGTGGTTGTCGGCGGTCTGCATCAGCAGGCCGGATCCGACGCGCTTGACGTCCATCAGGTTGCGGCCCTGCTTCCACGCGCTGTCGCCGCCGGGCGGCAGGGCGATCTGCAGGATGCGTACATTGACCTTGCTCTTGAAGACTTCCAGCGCCGCGGGCGTGAAGGCCGGAGCCAGCAGCACCTCGACAAACTGCTTGGCGATCTGCTGTGCTGCGGCCTCGTCCAGCGTGCAATTCAGCGCAATGATGCCGCCGAAGGCCGAGGTCGGGTCGGTTTTGAAGGCCTTGCTGTAGGCCTCAAGCGCATCGACGCCTACCGCCACGCCACAGGGGTTGGCATGTTTGACGATGACACAGGCAGACTCCGTGAAACTCTTGACACACTCCCAGGCCGCATCGGCATCGGCGATATTGTTGTAACTGAGCTCCTTGCCCTGCAGCTGCGTGGCTGTGACCAGCGAGCCGGGCGCGGGGTAGAGATCGCGATACAGCGCCGCCTGCTGGTGCGAGTTTTCGCCGTAGCGCAAATCCTGCACCTTGATGAAGCGGCCGTTGGCCTGACCCGGAAACAGGCTGTGCGCGCCGTCTGCCTGGATGCCCGACAGGTAGTCGCTGATCGCGCCGTCGTACTGGCTGATGCGGTTGAAGGCGGCCACAGCCAGCGCGAACTTCGTCTTGTCAGTGAGCTTGCCGTCAACCTTGAGCTCTTCCAGCACACCGGCATACTGTGAAGCGTCAGTCAGGACGCCCACGTCCTTCCAGTTCTTCGCGGCGGAACGCACCATGGCCGGGCCGCCGATGTCGATGTTCTCGATGGCGTCTTCCAGTGTGCAGCCAGGCTTGGCCACCGTGGCTTCAAACGGATACAGGTTGACCACCAGCAGGTCGATGGTGTCTATGTTGTGCGCCGTCAGCGCCGCCATGTGTTCGGGAAAGTCGCGGCGCGCCAGCAGGCCGCCGTGGATTTTCGGATGAAGGGTCTTGACACGGCCGTCGAGCATTTCGGGAAAGCCGGTATGGTCGGCGACCTCGGTGACTGGCAGACCGGCATCCGCCAGCAGCTTGGCCGTGCCGCCGGTCGACAGCAGCCGGATGCCGAGGGCATGCAGTGCCTGCGCGAATTCGAGGATGCCGGTTTTGTCGGAGACGGAAATCAATGCGTTCATGTTGTTCTTTGCTAGTGCAGGCTATCGGCTCGCAACTTACTTGATCAGCTTGTGTTCAAGCAGTTTTTTGCGCAGGGTGTTGCGGTTCAGGCCCAGCCATTCGGCCGCGCGTGACTGGTTTTTGTCGGCATGCTGCATCACCACCTCGAGCAGGGGTTTTTCCACCACGCGCACCAGCATTTCGTACATGCTGCCGTCGGGTTCGGTGCCGCGCAGGTCCTTGAAATAACTTTCAAGACTGTTGCGCACGCACTCTTCAATCTGTTTTTTGCTCATGCGAGCTCTCCCTCCCTGTCCTGTTGTAGTTCATTCACTTCGCTGGCCACGGGCATGCGATCCATGCAGCCGCCCAGCGCATCAAAAAAATCGGCCACCGCCTGCCACTGGGCCTCGCTGTCCTCCAGCAGGTTCATGCGGCTGCGAAAGGCATCACCGCCCGGCAGCGACTTCACATACCAGGCGATGTGTTTGCGTGCGCTGCGCACACCGCTGAACGCACCATAAAGTTCGTAATGGTCCAGCAGGTGATCGAGCAGCAGACGCCTGACTTCGGCCACCAGCGGCGGCGCAAGATGCGTGCCGGTCGCCAGGAAATGTCCGATCTCGCGGAAGATCCAGGGCCGGCCTTGGGCCGCGCGGCCCACCATGATGGCGTCGGCGCCGGTGCAGGCCAGCACATCGCGCGCCTTTTCGGGCGAGTCGATGTCGCCGTTGGCCACCACCGGGATGCGCACTGCGCGCTTGACAGCGGCAATCGTGTCGTATTCGGCCTGCCCCTTGTAGCCCTGGGCCCGTGTGCGGCCATGCACCGCCAGCATCTGCACACCGGCGCCCTCGAAAGCGCGCGCCAGCGTGACGGCATTTTTGTGCGACTCGGACCAACCGGTGCGCATCTTCAGCGTGACCGGCACGCCGCGCGGTGCGCAGGCCGCCACCACGGCCTCGGCAATCGCCAGGGCCAGCGGCTCGTCCTGCATCAGGGCCGAACCAGCCCACTTGTTGCAGACCTTCTTGGCCGGGCAACCCATGTTGATGTCGATGATTTGCGCGCCACGATCAATGTTGTAGAGCGCCGCCTCGGCCATCATCTGCACGTCGGTGCCGGCGATCTGCACCGCAATCGGCGCCACCTCGCCGTCGTGATTGGCGCGGCGCGAGGTTTTCAGCGTGTCCCACAGGTCGCGGCGCGAGGTCACCATTTCGCTGACGGCATAACCGGCGCCCAGGGTTTTGCACAGGCGGCGGAAGGGGCGGTCCGTGACGCCGGCCATGGGCGCAGCAAACAGATTGTTTGCCAAAACGTAGGGGCCGATGTTCATGGACGTGTGCGAGGGATGATTGCAAAAAGCGAGAGGCGATTGTAGCTGCCCAAAATTTCAGCAATCGGAATTTACACACGGCTTTCCGGGCGAACGCCCTACAGCGCCAGCCCCGGCCCGCTCCCTATACTCGCTGCAGATGGAACTCTGGCTACAACACCTGATAGAAGCGCTGGCACTGCCTGAGTACGGATTGAGCACGGTGTTTGTGGTGTCCTTCATCTCGGCGACGCTGTTGCCGCTGGGCTCCGAACCGGTGGTCTTCGGCCTGGTCAAGCTGAACCCGCACATGTTCTGGCCAGCCATCCTGGTCGCCACCGCGGGCAACACCCTGGGCGGCGCACTCGACTGGTGGCTGGGCTACGGCGCGCACAAGGTGGTCGACAAGTATTCGCACTCCTCGCACCACGGCAGAGCCATACGCTGGCTCGAAAAGCTGGGGCCCAAGGCCTGCCTGCTGGCCTGGCTGCCCGCCGTCGGCGACCCGTTGTGTGCGGTGGCCGGCTGGCTCAAGTTTCCGTTCTGGCCCTGCGTCGCCTACATGGCGATCGGCAAGTTCGCGCGCTATTTCATGATGACCGGGGCGCTGATCTGGGCCTTTCCCGGTGGCTTCAAATTTCTCGGCGCCTAGAAGCGCTCGGTCGGCAGAAGGTAACGCCACTGGCCGGGCGCCAGGCCGCTCATGGGTACTCGGCCAACGCGTATGCGCTTCATGGCCTGCACGCTGAGGCCCACGGTCTCGCACATGTAGGCGATCTGCCCCGGCCTTTCGCCCTTGAGGGCAAAACGCAGCCGCGTTTCGTTTTGCCAGCTCACCTTGGCAGGCGGCAGCAGGACGCCATTGAAAGTGAAGCCGTGGTCGACGCGGTTGAGCCGCTCCAGGCCGCCGGGCACCAGTTGACCAGCGACTTCGACAATCACCTCATGCTCCATCACCGAGGCGTCTTCGCTGAGCTTGCGCGCCACACGCCAGTCCTGCGTGAACACCACCAGGCCGCTGGCAGGCGTCGCAAGAGGGGTCGCCAATGCCTGGGTGCTGAAGTGTTTTTTCAGCGGCCGGATGCCGGAGCGGTCGTCCGCCGACCGGTTCGCGGGGGTCAGCAACTGCAGGGCGGGCGCAGCGGGCCTGCCTGACGCGCCGTCGAGACCGGCTTCGTGGCCCGCGGGTTTATGCAGCAGCAGCGTCACCGGGGTCAGCGCGAGCAGGCTGGCGTCGCGGTCAATTTCTATCTTCTGGGCGCCGACGCGAAACTGCGGTTCTTCCACCACCACGCCGTCGACCTGCACCCAGCCGCCCTCGATGTACTGCTCGGCTTCGCGGCGCGAGCAGTTGAGCATCTGGGCCAGAGCTTTGGCGAGGCGGACGGGTTCTGTCATGGACTGGGGCCTCTGGAGTCAGACAATTTGCTATCAAATAAATAGCTGCCTACGCACGCCGGTTGTGGGCTGGAGGCACAAACCATCATTGACCGGTGTCTCATCGGCCGGTGGCCGGGGGTCAGCTGCTGAACAGGAAATTCATCACGTCGCCATCCTTGACGACATATTCCTTGCCTTCGCTGCGCATCTTGCCCGCATCCTTGGCGCCCTGCTCACCCTTGAATGTGATGTAGTCGTCGAAGGCGATGGTCTGGGCGCGGATGTAACCCTTTTCAAAGTCGGTATGGATCACACCGGCCGCCTGCGGACCGGTGTCCCCGACATGAATGGTCCAGGCGCGCACTTCCTTCACACCGGCGGTGAAGTAGGTCTGCAGGCCCAGCAGCTTGTAGGCGGCGACGATCAGGCGGTTCAGTCCGGGCTCGTCCTGGCCGATCTCGGCGAGAAACATCTTCTTGTCCTCGTCCTCCATGTCGGCCATCTCGGCTTCCATCTTGGCGCAGATTGCAACCACAGGCGCCTTCTGCTCGGCGGCATAGGCCTTCAGGCGGTCCAGAAAGGGGTTGTTCTCGAAACCGTCTTCGGCCACATTGGCCACAAACATCGCCGGCTTGGCGGTGATCAGGAAGAACTGCTTGAGCAACGGCAGCTCTTCCTTGCTGAAGTCGATCGTGCGCACCGGTTTGGTGTCGTTGAGGGCCAGCTGGCATTTTTCGAGGATGGCCACCAGCTTGACGGATTCCTTGTCGCCCGAACGCGCCAGTTTGGTCACACGGTGCAAGGCCTTCTCAACAGCGGCCAGGTCAGCCAGGCAGAGCTCGGTCTGGATGACTTCGATGTCCGAGATCGGATCGACCTTGCCGGCGACGTGAATCACGTTGTCATCCTCGAAGCAGCGCACCACATTGACAGTGGCGTCGGTCTCGCGGATATGCGCCAGAAACTTGTTGCCCAGGCCTTCGCCGGTGCTGGCACCGGCCACCAGCCCGGCAATATCGACAAATTCGACGATGGCGGACTGGATCTTCTCCGGATTGACGATCGCCGCCAACTGGGCCAATCTCGGGTCTGGCACTTCCACAATCCCGACATTGGGCTCGATCGTACAAAAGGGGTAATTTTCAGCCGCAATTCCCGCCTTGGTCAGCGCGTTGAACAGGGTCGATTTTCCGACATTGGGCAAACCTACAATACCGCACTTCAAACTCATGACAAACCTTAGAAAACAGGCTGAGAAGTGTATGCGATGCGCGGGCGACCGCTTGCCAGGTCTGTGGGTGCCCCTGCTGCTAAGCGCCTGGCTGGGCCTGGCTGGCACTGTCAGCCAGGCCCAGCCCGTCATTGTTCTGGACAATCGGAACCCCGTCATTGACCTGCAGGCCAGCGGCGAGGTATGGGTCGACGCCAGCGCCGAGGCGACGATAGAACAGGTGGCCGATACCAGACACCGCGCGTTCATGCGCCCCGGCCGGGCCAATGCCATCCACACCCTGGGATCCGAGGCGGCCTTGTGGCAACACTACCGCTTTCGCAAACCCCTCAACTCCCGGCTCGAATGGTTGCTCGAGTTTCCCCTGCCGCTGCTCGACAAGGTCACCGTTTTCCAGAAAACCCAGAATGGCAGCTGGATCGGCCAGACCGCCGGCGACACCGTGCCCGTCTCAAGCTGGCCCGAGCCCGGCCGCTATGCGCAATTCCATCTGCTGCTGCCGAATGACGGCGTCTACGACGTGTATGTGCGCCTCCAGCACGTCACGCAGGTCAACATTCCGGTCAACGTGATCTCCGGGCAAGTCAGGGTTCATCGCCTGCAGATCGACTACATGGTCATCGGTGTGGTGATAGGCGCACTGCTGCTGTTGATCGTGGCAGGTGCGGTGCAGGGCTGGGCTTACCGCGACCGGGCCTATGGCTGGTATGCCGTTTATGCCGGCATCATGACGCTGGTGGTGGCCTCCATCAGCGGCGTCGCCGGCCATTTCCTCTGGGGAGATTTCCCGGCCTGGAATAATTTCGCCCAGGGCTTCCTGGGATTTCTGGGCGGCGGCTCGGCCTTGTTGCTGATTCGCAATCTGTGCGGCATGGTGGGCCGTCACCGCTGGTTTGATCACCTCGTCTACGGGACCGGCCTGGCGGGCCCGGCTTTCGCAGTTGCCTATATCGGCCTGGACCGGCAATGGGGGGTGCGCCTGGTGGGCGCCTATCTGGTGGTGGTGATCATTCTGGGGATCGGCACCGCCCTGGTAGCCTGGCGGCGCAAAGACGTGGTCGGGGTCTGGGTGCTGGGTGGATTCATGCCGCTGGCGCTGGCTACCTTGCTGGTGGTGGCCCGCATCTTCGGCTGGGTGCCCACGTCCTGGCTCTCCCAGTACGCATTCATGCTGTCCCTGGCCTTCGAGGTGCCCTTGCTGCTGGTGGCGCTGAACGTGCGCTCGCGGGAGCGCCATGGGATCGAGGCGCGCGAACAGGCCATGGCCAGCCACGACGCGTTGACGGGACTGCTGGCCGGTCATTTGTTTGACGACCGTCTCAAACAGATGGTGTCGCGCGCCACGCGCTATGGGGAACCGGCCGCCGTGGTGTATATCGAGCTCGTGAACTACGGCTACGTCAAGCGCACCTACGGCATCGCCGTCGCGGAACAAAGCCTGCTGCGCAGCGTGATCAAGCTGCGCCGCATCCTGCGCGACGTGGACACGGTGGGCCGGGTCGACGAAGCATGTTTCGGCCTGATCCTGGAGGATGTTTCAACACGCGAGCCGGTCAATGAGCTGGCTGCGCGGCTGATCGCGGCAGGCCTGATGCCGCTCAAAGGCCTCAAGCCCGAGGTGTTGCTGCAATTTCACGTGGCCGGCGTGCTTCTCAGCGAACGGCTGATGGAAGGACCGGCACTCTCCCAAGCCCTGTCTGATTTGTTGGCCAGCATGGCGGAACGAACACGCCGCCCCATCCGTTTTCTGGAGCCCGAGTTGACCCGTCCGTCGCCTCTGACATTGGACTCGCGTCGGGGTGACAGCGACACCCAGTCGCTTGCCAGTTCCGGCTGAAAAACAGTCAGTCGAAACGGTAGTCAGCACGGACCGCCTGCCCCACTCGAAGCAGGTGATCTTCCCCATCGAGCCGGATCAGGTTCATGCCGAAACTCAGTGCGCCGTTCAGGCGTGGGTCCTGCCGGTAGGTCTGCAGCATGTCGTTGACCTCGGGGCTGCTGACGGCCGTGGCCGGGTCGATATTGGGGATAGTGCAGCGCGCGCAGGGTTTGACCGGCTTGAGCCGGGCCAGGCCCTGTTCTGTGCTGATACACAGCTCATTCAACCGGTCCTCGTCGTGGGCGGCCAGCGCGTCCGCGTCGCCAGTAGAAGCAGGGCCCAGCACAATGTTGGGCCGGAAACGCGCCATGCCCACGGGTGCCCCGCCTGCGGCCTGCAGCTTGTCATTGAGCCCGGCCAGCGATGCCTCGCTGAGCACCAGCAAGGGGTAACCGTCGCTGAATTGATTGAGCGCTTCAACGCTGCCTGTCCAGCGCGCGCTGGAGGGGCGCTTGTGCTCGGGGTCAAAGCGCACCAGGCGCAGCTTCTCACCCAGAAAATCACTGAACCACTGGGCTGCAATGGGACCCATGTCATAGGCCTTCACCTCGTCGTCCCAGACCCGCACGCGAACCGGCTCCTGCACCTGGTCCAGCGCAATGTGCAAGGCCAGCATGCCGGGCGCACGCAGCACCATGTCCTGGGTTTTGAGCTGGGGCTGGATCAGCGCCATGCGCGGCAACTCGCGCTGGGTCACAAATTCGCCGTGTTCGTCCACCACCATCCAGGCGCGGTCGAACTCCAGGCCGGTTTCGGTCAGGATGGCTTCCCGAACCTGCACGCCGGCGCAGGATTTGACGGGGTATACCCACAGTGCGGAGATGGCCGCATTGACGTCGGCAGTGCCAGGGGTTTCGCTCGATGTTTCGCTCATTTTTCGCTCACTTGACGTGCCCTTGAAAGTTTCAATTCAATCCCTACAAGCAGGTGATTTTGCACCGCCTTCTAAAATGAGCCATGTCCAAACCGTTTGATGTCTGTATCCGCGGCGGCGGGGTGGTTGGCCGCAGCCTGGCCTTGCTGCTGGCGCGCGAGCGCCTGCGGGTGGCGCTGGTCGCCCGTCCCGTCCCCGACGGCGACCTGGCTGCACCGCCCCTGCAGGATGTGCGCGCCTATGCGCTGAACAGCGCGTCGCGGCAACTGCTGGAGTCGCTCAGGGCCTGGCCCGATTCGGCCTCGGCAACCGCTGTCAGGCAGATGCAGGTCTGGGGCGACGACGGCGGCCAGCTTGATTTCACCGCAGAAAGCGGCAAGGGCTCAGCGCTGGCCTGGATCGTCGATGTCCCGGCGCTGGAGCAGCAACTGGCCGAGGCCGTGCGATACCAGCCGCAGATAGAAACCGTGCCCGCACCGGTCCCGGCCGCGCTCAGCGTGGTCTGTGAAGGCAAGGCCAGTAGCAGCCGCAACGAATTCGGCGCAGCCTGGACCGTCAAGTCCTACCCGCAAAAAGCCATCGCCGCGCGCCTGCAGAGCGACCAGCCGCACCAGGGCGTTGCCAGGCAGTGGTTCAGCCAGGGCGAGGTGCTGGCGCTTTTGCCGATCGGCGGCGATCACGGGAACTCTGTGGCGCTGGTCTGGTCTGTCTCTGTGGCGCGCGCACTTTCTCTGGAAAAGCTGTCCCCGGAAGAATTTTCGGCGGCCGTGCAACTCGCCTGTGGTGCCGAGGCCGGACGCCTGCAACTGGCCAGCAGCCGCTCAAGCTGGGCGCTGGCACTGTCCACCGCAGACCGCTGGGTCGGGCCGGGCTGGGCGCTGGCCGGGGATGCCGCCCATACGGTGCACCCGCTGGCCGGCCAGGGCCTGAACCTCGGGCTGGCCGATGCGGCGGAGCTGGCAGCGGTGGTGCAAGCGCGTGAGTATTGGCGTGGCCTGGGTGATGAGAAATTGTTGCGCCGTTACGAGCGTGCGCGCAGGGCCGATGTCGCGGCCATGGGCGCGGTGACCGACGGCCTGCACAGCCTGTTTGCACAGACCGATGTGCGCTGGCAAGCGCTGCGCAATTGGGGCATGACAGGTTTTGCAAAAAGCGGCCCGCTCAAACAGTGGGTCACACGGCGGGCGATGGGTCAGAGTTAACAAAGACGGGAAAAACAATGAAATTGTTCAAAAGCATCGCGGCCTGCGGCCTGTTGGCATTGAGCCTGGGCGCCGCTGTCGCGCAGGAAGCGGTGATCCGCAAAAACCTTGCCGACCGGCTGCCGAGCTTGCCTCCCATCGAAGAAGTCAGCAAGGCGCCCATGAGCGGCCTGTATGAAATCAGGGTCAATGGCAACGACATTTTCTACACCGATGCCGAGGGCAACTTCCTGATCCAGGGCAACCTGATAGACACCAAACAGCGGCGCAACCTGACCGAGGAGCGTGTCGACAAGCTCAACGCGGTGGCCTTCGACGCCCTGCCGCTGAAAGACGCATTCACCCTCGTGCGCGGCAACGGCAAACGCAAGCTGGCCGTGTTTGAAGACCCGAACTGCGGCTACTGCAAGCGTTTTGAGCGCGACATGCAGAAGGTGACGGATGTGACGGTCTACATGTTTCTGTACCCCATCCTGAGTGCCGATTCCGCCGAAAAATCGAAAAACATCTGGTGCGCCAAAGACAAAGGCAAGGCCTGGCAGGACCTGATGGTGCGCGACCAACCGGTGGCGCCAGCAAGCTGCGACAGCAGTGCACTGGCACGCAACATCGAGTTTGGCAAAAAGCACCGCATCACCGGCACCCCCACACTGATCTTTGCCGACGGCACGCGGGTACCCGGCGCCGTCAGCGCCCAGCAAGTGGAGAAATACCTGAACGACGCCAAAGTGCAATAAGCACTGCTGTAAAAAAATATCAGCCAAAGCGGCCTCCAGCCCTTTTCTGGCGGGCGTGAATAGCTCTTTTTTTGATAGCATGACAAGCCCACCGGGGACACAGCGCGCGGCTGGAGAAATATGGCTGCGTATTCAGGTATTCTTTCCATCCATATGCCCAAGCAACGCGCCACGCTCCCCCTGTCCCCGTCTGCAGCCATTCGTTACCGCGTCGAGATTGCTGACCTTCATGCCCACCTGTTTCGTATCACGCTGAGCATCTCCCAGCCCGCCGCCCTGCAGCAGCTGGCCCTGCCAGTGTGGATTCCGGGTAGCTACCTGGTGCGCGAGTTCTCCAAAAATCTGCAGGGCTTGCACGCCCGGCAGGGAGCAAGGGCGTTGCCGGAGTCGCAGCTCAGGCAACTCGACAAATGCAGCTGGGAAGTCCGCTGCAACCCGGACAAACCACTGCAACTGGTTTATGAGGTGTACGCCAACGACAACTCGGTGCGCACGGCCTGCCTGGACGCACATCGCGGCTTTTTCAACAACAGCTCGCTGTGTCTGCGGGTTGTGGGCCAGTCACAGGCCCCGCATCTGCTGGAGATTGCAGCCTCGCCGGCCACCAAGGGCTGGTCGGTCGCCACCGGGCTCAACCCACTGAAAATCAACAAGCTGGGCTTCGGCACTTACCTGGCCGCGGATTACGACGAACTGGTGGACTGCCCGGTGGAGATGGGCCCCTTCTGGAGCGGCAGTTTCAGCGCCTGCGGCGTGCCGCACCGCTTTGTGGTCGCCGGCGCAGCCGCCGGGTTTGACGGCGCCCGCCTGCTGGCCGATACCCGGAAAATTTGCGAAACGCAAATCCGTTTCTGGCATGGCAATAAAAAACCGCCCTACAAAAACTACCTGTTCATGCTCAATGCAGTGGACGATGGTTATGGCGGCCTGGAGCACCGCAACTCCACCGCGCTGATCTGCAACCGCAAGGACTTGCCACGCCAGGGGGAAAGCAAGCTGCCCGAGGGCTACACCACGCTGCGCGGCCTGATCAGCCACGAGTACTTTCATACCTGGAACGTCAAGCGCCTGCGCCCGGCTGAATTTGCAAGCTACCGCTATGACAGCGAGAACTACACCGGGCTGCTCTGGTTTTTTGAGGGCTTCACCAGTTATTACGACGACCTGCTCCTGCGCCGCGCCGGCCTGCTTGACGACGCGGGCTACCTGCGGCTGCTCAACAAGACCATCAACCAGGTGATGCAAACGCCGGGACGGTTGGTGCAGTCGGTCGCGCAGGCCAGTTTCGACGCTTGGGTCAAGTATTACCGGCAGGATGAAAACACCCCCAACGCCACCGTCAGCTACTACACCAAAGGCGCGCTGGTGGCTTTGTGTTTCGATCTGAGCCTGCGCAGTGAAAGCGGCGCCGGCGGGCCGGCGAATCTGGACGAGGTCATGCGCGCCTTGTGGCTGCGCTGCAAGGCCGGCCCCATGAGCGAGGCCGACTTTGCGACCGCGCTGCAAGAGGTCAGCGGCCGTTCCTGGGCCGCCGAAATCGCCGCGTGGGTACACGGCACCGGCGAGCTCCCCCTGGAAGACCTGCTCAAACGCCACGGCGTGGCCGTGCTGCAGGAACCGGCGCAGCTGGCCCAGGCGCTGGGGCTGCGTGTCCAGGAATCCGCAGGAAGCGTACACGTCAAAACAGTCTTGCGCGGCGGCGTAGCAGAACGCGCAGGTTTTACCGCCGGAGACGAATGGCTGGGCATTGAGCCCGTGGCCACAGGCAAAAAGCACGTCCCCGCGCACGGCTGGCGCCTGAGCAAGCTCGACGACCTGATGTTGTACGCCGGATCCCACAAAAAAGTTACCGCATGGGTCGCACGCGACAAGCGGTTGCTGCGGCTGGACTTGGCCCTGCCTGCGGCCGTCACCACCTGGCGGCTCGTGAGCAAGGATGCCAGCCTGGTGGAAAAGTGGTTAGGGTCTGCCGCCTGATAGGCTAGCCAGGAGGCATCTGCGCCTCGATCTGGGCGATAAAACGCTCGGCTTCGGCATTGCCCTTGATTTCCCGGACAATTTCACGGGCCCGTTTGATCGCAGCAACAAAGTCGGCAAGGTTGCCCGCCCTCTCGATCTTGATGCACAGAGGCTCGGCCATGGGGCCCAGGGTATGTTCGAGCAAATGCGACGAAAAGCGCTGGGCCTGCGCCAGATTGGCTGCACGTTGCGGAACTTCAGTCTCTGTATGCTGGGTCACCGGTTCGAGCGCGGCCGGCAGGGTTCTGTCCTCCGCGAAGGCAGGCTCCACCAGACCCTCCGCCTCCAGTTCGGACAGGCGCTCCGGGTCGCCAAGCGCTGCGGCCATGACGGTCAGCTCCGCATGCGTCCGTTTGCCATCCACCATGATCAGCAGCGAACGCAGCTTGGGGGCAAGCCCCGATTGCCGGTTTGCAATCGCTTCCGATCCTTTGAGGGTTTTTTGATAAATCGCTTGCTTGTTAACCATGCGAAGTCTCCACACCTGTTGTTGTGGAAATCAGTCTAAAACCAAAGCGGCCCAACGTCGAGAGGTGCTTACCCCCGGCGGTCCAGAACCCGCCTGGCTTTGCCCAGACTGCGCTCCACCCCGCCCTCGGCGCGCAACTCAATCTCGGCGGTGGTCCCCACATAGGACTTGATCTCGTGCTGCAGCATGCGCGCTGCAGCCTGCGCTTCCGCACTGTCGGGGGCCAGGCCGGGGCGGGTTTCCACCGCCACACGCAAGCCGTCCAGAACCCCCTCGCGCGTAAGGATGCACTGGTAGTGCGGCGCCAGTTCCGTCCGCTTGAGGATCAACTCCTCGATCTGCGTGGGGAACACATTGACGCCGCGCACAATCATCATGTCGTCGCTGCGGCCAGTGATTTTTTCCATGCGGCGCATGCTGCGCGCCGTACCCGGCAGCAGCCGCGTCAGGTCCCGTGTGCGGTAACGGATGATGGGCAGCGCTTCCTTGGTCAGGCTGGTGAACACCAGCTCACCAAGTTCGCCGTCGGGCAGCAGCTCGCCAGTATCGGGATTGATGATTTCGGGATAAAAATGGTCTTCCCAGATGGTCGGCCCGTCCTTGGTCTCCACACATTCGCTGGCCACGCCGGGACCGATCACTTCGCTCAGGCCGTAAATGTCCACCGCATCCATGCCCATGCGCTTTTCAATCGCATGCCGCATGTCGTTGGTCCAGGGCTCGGCGCCGAAGATGCCGGTGCGCAGGCTGGTGTCCGCAGCGTTCATGCCCTGCTTTTCAAACTCGTCGGCAATCGCCAGCATGTAGCTGGGCGTGACCATGATGATGTCGGGCTTGAAGTCGGTGATCAGTTGCACCTGGCGCTCGGTCTGGCCGCCGCCGAAAGGCACCACCGTCAGGCCCAGCTTTTCGGCACCGTAATGCGCGCCGAGACCGCCGGTGAACAGGCCGTAACCGTAGCTGATGTGCACCAGGTCGCCGGGGCGTGCGCCGGCCGCGCGAATGCTGCGCGCCACGCAGCCGGCCCACATGTCCACGTCATTCTTCGTGTAGGCCACCACGGTCGGCTTGCCGGTGGTGCCGCTGGACGCGTGCAGGCGCACACATTGTTCACGCGGCACGGCCAGCATGCCGAAGGGATAACTGTCGCGCAGATCGTGTTTGGTGGTCAGGGGAAATTTCGCCAGGTCGGCCAGCGATCGGCAGTCGTCCGGATGCACGCCGGCGGCCTCGAACTTGGCGCGGTAGACCGGCGAATGCAGGTACGCATGCCGCAGCGTGGCCTGCAGGCGCTTGAGCTGCAGCGCGCGCAACTCGTCCAGGCCAGCCTTCTCGATGGGCTCCAGGGGAAAACTTTTCATGCGACGGCTCCATCATCAGCAGCAGGGATGACAGTGCCGGGGAGTTGCGCGCTCTTGCCGCGGAACATGGCCACCACCTCGCCGCGCTGGTTGCTGACCTTCATGTCGTAGATGCCGTGCCGGCCCTGCAAAATCTGCTCCACGCCTTCGCAGGTCAGCACATCGCCGGGATGGCCCGGCTTGAGGAATTCGATGCTGCAACCGGCCGCCACTGTGACGCGGTTGCGGCTGTTGCAGGCAAAGGCAAAGGTGGAGTCGGCCAGTGTGAAGATGAAGCCACCGTGGCAAATCTTGTGGCCGTTGAGGTGCCGTTCGGCCACCGTCATGCGCATCACAGCGCGGCCAGGCTCACAACTCAGCAGTTCCATACCCATGGTGTCTCTGGAAGCGGTGTCCGCCGCAAACATGGATTCGCCGACGCGGCGCGCAAGTGTCTGGTCGTCCATCATTCGCCCCTGAAGGCTGCAGGACGCTTTTCAAGAAAAGCCGTCACACCCTCGATGTAGTCATGCGTGCGGCCCAGGGCCGACTGGGTGTCGCGCTCCAGGTCGAGCTGGGTGTCCAGTCCGTTGGCGGCACCGGCATGCAGCAGGCGCCGGGTTTCGACCAGCGCGCGCGTGGGCATCACCGCCAGGCGCGCGGCCAGCTGCATCGCCTTGTCCAGGCACGCCTCGCCCTCGGCGGCCACATCCCAGATCATTCCCCACTCCTTGGCGTCCTTCGCACTGAGCTTGTCGCCCAGCATGGCCGCGCCCAGAGCGCGCGCCAGTCCCAGCCGCTTGACCAGGAACCAAGTGCCGCCTGCGTCGGGCACCAGGCCGATCTTGCTGAAGGCCTGGATAAAGCTCGCGCCGGGCGCAGCAATCGCGATGTCGCAGGTCATGGCCAGTGAGGCGCCGGCACCGGCGGCCACACCATTCACCGCGGCCACTGTCGGCATGCGCAGCGCCTGCAGGCGGCGCACTGTCGGATTGAAGGCCTGGTCAATGACCGGTCCGGGGTTGGCGCGCTCCACCAGATCAGGGCCGGGCGCAAAGTCGAACTCGCTCAGGTCGGCCCCGGCGCAGAAACCGCGTCCGGCGCCGGTGATGACCAGGGCGCGGATCTGCGGGTTGGCTTCAGCCCGGTCCAGCGCAGCCCACAAATCGTGATGCATCTTCCGGGTGAAGCTGTTGAGCGCCTGCGGCCGATTGAGCGTGAGCAGTGCGACGGCGCCATGCTCGGCATACAAAACTGCAGCTTCGCCAGCCGGTGTCGATGGGGCTTGGGTCATGATTTCTTGTCTCCTGTATCGAATTTAGCATTAACCGACCCATCGGTCGGTTAATGTTTTCCCTTGCTTGGGCCTGCCGCCAGCATGGCATGATTCAGCCACAAAGGATGTCCGCCATGACTTACGAATTGATTTTGACCCGAACCGAAGGCCGCGTGGCCGTCATCACGCTGAACCGCCCCAAACAGCTCAATGCATTGAACGATCAGCTGATGGACGAGCTGGGCAGCGCGCTCAAGGCCTTCGATGCCGACGACGGCATCGGCTGCATCATCCTGACCGGCAGCGAAAAGGCCTTTGCCGCCGGCGCCGACATCGGCGCGATGGCGACTTACGGTTTTGCCG
>JAZKGR010000053.1:0-150509 GCA_040385775.1 Pseudomonadota bacterium | reverse complement strand
ACCTGGCGGTGCTCAGTTGCGGCGGTGTGGCCAACGGCATCTACCCGACCGACGCGGCTTCGCAGGTTCACTACCTTTGCGAAGACTCTGCAACCCGCATCCTCTTCGTCGAGGACGACGAGCAACTCGACAAGGCCCTGGAAGTTCGCAGCCAGCTTCCCGCGCTGCGCAAGATCGTGGTGTTTGACATGGAGGGCCTGCGCGACCTCGACGAGCCCGACGTCCTGAGCCTGGCCGCCCTGCGCGAGCTCGGACGCGCCTGGCTGGCGCAGCACCCGGGCGCGGTCGATGCGCGCGTCAAGGCATGCCGGCCCGAAGACCTGGCCATTCTGGTCTACACCTCGGGCACCACCGGCAAGCCCAAAGGCGCCATGCACAACCACAAGGGCCTGGTATTCACCGCGCGCGGCTACAACACCCTGGTGGCGCAGGACGAAAACGACGAGCGCATGTGTTTTCTGCCGCTGTGCCACATTGCCGAACGCATGGGCGGCGAATATTTTGCGATGTACACCGGCGCCAAACTCAACTTTGTCGAAAACCCCGAAACCATTCCGGAGAACGTCCGCGAGATCGCACCCACCGTGTTCACCGCGGTGCCGCGCGTCTGGGAAAAGTTCTACTCGGGCGTCATGATTTCGCTCAAGGAGGCGAGCCGCCTGCAGCAGGCCGCCTACGCATGGGGCATCAGTGTGGGCACCGAAATTGCCGACCGGGTAATGGCCGGCGAAACGGTGAGTGGCTGGCTCAAGGTGAAGTTCACGATTGCGCGCTGGATCGCGCTGGACAACGCGAGAAAACTGATTGGTATCCACCGCGCGCGTTTTTGCGTGACCGGCGCCGCACCGATCTCACCGGAACTCGTGAAGTGGTACATGGCGCTCGGCGTTCCGATGCTGGAGGTCTGGGGCATGACGGAAACCTGCGGTGCTGCCACCGGTGTACCGGCCACCCGCATCAAGCCCGGCTCGATTGGTCCGGCGGCGGGCTACAACGAAGTCAAGCTCGATCCGGCGACGGGAGAAATTCTGGTGCGCGGCACCAATGTCTTCATGGGTTACCTGAACCTGCCGGAGAAAACCGCCGAAACCATAGACGCAGACGGCTGGTTGCACACCGGCGACGTGGGCCTGGTGGACGAGGAAGGTTTTTACCGCATCACCGACCGCATGAAGGACATCATCATCACGGCCGGCGGCAAAAACGTGACCCCGAGCGAACTTGAAAACGAACTCAAGTTCTCGCCCTATGTCACGGATGCCGTGGTCATCGGCGACAAGCGGCCTTACCTCACTGCCATCATCATGATCGACCAGGAAAATGTCGAAAAGTATGCGCAGGACAACGATGTGCCTTTCAGCAACTACCAGAGCCTGACCCGCTCAACGGAGGTGCAGGAGCTGATTCAGGCCGAGCTGGACCGGGTCAACAAGAAGTTCGCGCGGGTCGAGCAGATCAAGAAGTTTTTCCTGCTTGAAACGCAACTGAGCGCTGAAGACGAAGAACTGACGCCGACCATGAAACTCAAGCGCAAGCTGGTCGAGAAAAAATACGCCGAGCAGATCGAGGCGATGTACCGCTAGGGCCCTGGCTCAGGTCAAACCCTGCCCCTGCCGGTCGCTGACGCGACAAAGCCGCCTTCAAAAAGCGGCTTTTTGCTTTTTTGTGTCTCCAAGGTGCAAGGCCGCAAGCGCGTGCGCAGGAAACAATCCGCTGCGGATTCAACCGCGCCCACCCTTTCCTGGAGACAAACCAATGAACATCAGACTCATCCTCGCCGCCGTCCTCGCTGTGGGCGCCAGCTCGAGCTGGGCCCAGTCCGCCGCTCCCGGCGTGAGCAAAAACGAGATCGTGATCGGCACGATCCAGGACCTGTCGGGACCACTCGCTTCCTATGGCAAGCAGATCCGCATGGGCATGCAGATGCGCGTCGATGAAGCCAACGAGCTGGGCGGCGTTCATGGCCGCAAGATCAAGCTGCTAGTGGAAGACTCTGGCTACGATCCCAAGCGCGCCGTGCTGGGCGCGCAGAAGCTGGTGACGCAGGGCGATGGCATCTTTGCCATGGTGGGCCACCTCGGTACGGCGCAGAATATGGCGGCCATGCCCGTGCAGTTCGAAAAGAACGTCATCAATTTCCTGCCCATCACCGCGGCGCGTGAGATGTATGAGCCTTCTCACCGCCTCAAGTATTCCAGTGCCGCCACCTACTACGACCAGATGCGAATCGCCGCGCCGCGTCTGGTGAAAGACCTGAACCTGAAGAAGCCCTGCATCCTTTACCAGGACGATGACTTCGGGCTGGAAGTGTTGCGAGGCAGCGAGGCCGGCCTGAAAACGATCAACATGGAACTGGCAGAAAAGACCAGCTACAAACGCGGCGCGACTGACTTCTCCTCGCAGGTGGCCAGAATGAAGGTGGCGGGCTGCGACCTGGTCGTGCTGGGCACCATCATCCGGGAGACGGTGGGCGCCATTGCCGAGTCACGCAAGACCGGTTTCAACCCCGCCTTTGTCGGCTCCAGCGCCGTTTACACCGACCTGATCCCCAGACTGGGCGGCAAGCTCATGGACAACCTGTACGCCACCATGACGGCACAACACCCCTACCTGGACGCCGCAGAGCAGCCAGTGCGCTTCTGGGCGAATAAATACAAGACAAAGTTCAACGAAGACCCCTCGGTCATGTCGGTCTACGGCTATGCGGCGGTCGATAGCTTCCTCAAGACGGCGTTTCGCACTGGTCCTGTGTTCACCACCGATTCGTTCATCAGGACCATGGACAGCACAACGTACAGCCGCGACATGTTTGGCATACCCGAGATGACCTTCTCGCCGACCAAGCGCCTGGGCAACCGCTATACGCGCCTGTCGCAGATCAAGGACGGTCGCTGGACCGTCACCTCCGACTACGTCGCCTTCGCCGGCCTCAAGCCGGTGATGCAGAAAGACGGCAAGTGGAAGGTCGAATCGGAATTCCTCAAAGACCAGTGAGGCGCCGCGCAGCGGTCCTCCAACAGCCCCTTTCCGTTTTTTCTGTTGCAGGCCGGGAAAGTGCGATGACAGGGCCTCTCCCTAAGTGAATACGCCAGCTTGACAGGCTGCAGCGAAAGTTAAGAATAGCGGTGCGCAAGTACCTTCGTTTTACAGGAGACATCCATGAAATTCAAAACCACCCTGGCACTGGCCACCCTGGCACTCAGTTCCGGCGTTTCCATGGCCCAGCAAGGCGTGAGCAAAACCGAAATCACCCTCGGCTCGATCCAGGACCTGTCCGGCCCGATTGCAGGCTTCGGCAAGCAGGCGCGGCTGGGCATGCTGCTGCGGGTCGACGAGATCAATGAGCAGGGCGGCATCAATGGCCGCAAACTCAAGATCATCGTGGAAGACTCGGCCTACGACCCCAAGAAAGCTGTGCTGGCAGCACAGAAGCTGGTCAACCAGGACAAAATTTTCATGATGGTCGGCCACATCGGCACGGCGCAGAACCTGGCCGCCATGCCGGTCCAGTTCGACAAGAATGTGATCAACTTTTTCCCGATCACGGCAGCCCGCGAGATGTACGAGCCCTTCCACAAGCTCAAGTACTCCTTCGCCGCCACCTATTTTGACCAGATGCGCAATGCGACGCCAAAAATGGTGAAGGAAAAGAACCTGAAGAAGGTTTGCACCATGTACCAGGACGACGAGTTCGGCCTGGAAGTCATGCGCGGCGGGGAGGCCGGGCTGAAAACCATAGGCATGGAGTTCGCCGAAAAAACATCCTACAAGCGCGGTGCGACTGATTTTTCATCACAAGTTGCCAAGATGAAGTCCTCCGGCTGTGAGATGGTTGTGCTGGGCACCATCATCCGCGAAACCATTGGCGCCATTGGCGAGTCGCGCAAGACCGGGTTCAACCCCCTCTTCCTGGGTTCCAGCGCGGCCTACACCGACCTGATTCACAAGCTGGGCGGCCCGGCCATGAACGGCTTGTACGCCACCATGACGGTGCAGAATCCCTACCTGGATGAGGCTTCACAGCCGATCCGGTTCTGGGCCAACAAGTACAAAACCAAGTTCAATGAAGACCCGACCGTCTTCTCGGTCTACGGCTACAACATCATCGACACCTTTGCCAAGGTAGCCCAGAAAGCCGGTCCCAACCTGAACACGGACAGCTACATCAAGGTGATGGACACCATGGTCATCCCGCCCGACATGTTCGGCAGCGCACAAGCCACTTTCTCCCCAACCAAACGTCTGGGCAGCGACGCGTCCCGCCTGTCGCAAATCACCGATGGCAAATGGAAACCGGTGTCGGAATACTTCAAGTAAGCCCTCACGCGGTTTGCCAACAAGAAAGCCACCCTCGGGTGGCTTTTTTCATGACACGATGTAAGCGCCTGCCCCGGTGGATAGCAGCTTGCCGTCGGCACCGAGAAACTCCATGCGGGTGCTGGCCACGCGGGAGCCCAGGCGCATGACCTCGGCCCGCAACTCGAAATGTTCACCGATGCCGGGACGCAGGTAGTCCACGCGCAGGTCGATGGTGCCGAGCTTGCTGAAACGCTGCAGGCGCTGCAGCGGCGACTCGTCCATGTGGCGCGCACCGATGGCGGCCATCACCGCCAGCCCGCCCATGGCGTCCAGACCGGCGCTGATCACGCCTCCGTGGATGCGGTTGTGCGCGTAGTGGCCGACCAATCGATCTGTCATCGTGATGCGCGCTGCAACGCGCTCTGGCGCAAGCAGGGTGATTTTCAATCCGAGCACCTGGTTGAAAACGATTTTTTCTTCAAACAAGGTTTTCAGCCCGGCAATGAATTCGGGCTCGAACTCAACGGGGGCCGCGGCCGGGGTGCTGGTTTTGCTCATAAGCCCAATTGTCGTGCAGCCAGGTCTTTCATGATCTCTTCAGCGCCACCGCCAATCATCATGACCTTGACCTCGCGGTAAATGCGTTCGCTTTTTGTGCCGCGCATGAAGCCCATGCCGCCGAGGATTTGCACGGCCTGGTCGGCGCAGAACTGCATGGTCTGCGTCGCGTGATTTTTCAACATGCAGACGTGGGCCACCCAGTCGGGACCCTGGTCGCCGGCATCGGCGCGATCGGCCACCGCGTCGACCCAGGCCTGGGTGGACGCAAGGCGCATCTGCATGTCCACCAGCTTGTGGCGGATCACCTGTTTTTCGGACAGCGCGCTGCCGAAGGCCTTGCGCTGGCGCGCCCAATCGAGTGCTTCGTCGTAACAGGCCTGGGCAAAACCCAGGGCTGCGGCCGACATGGCCATACGTTCGCCGTTGAAGTTGCCCATGATGATTTTGAAGCCGCCGCCCTCCTCGCCCAACACATGGCCGGCAGGCACGCGTACACCGTCAAAGCGCAGATGCGCGGTGTCGGAACACCACCAGCCCATTTTTTGCAGCGCGGTGCGGGACAGGCCGGGACTGTCGCCCGGCACGAGAATCATCGAAATGCCACCGGCGCCTTTGCCCTCACTGGTGCGCACGGCCACCGTGATGAAGTCCGCCCGCATGCCCGAGGTGATGAAGACCTTCTCGCCGTCGATCACATAACTGTCGCCGTCGCGCCGCGCCGTGGTCCGCAGCGCCGCCACGTCAGAGCCACCGCCGGGCTCGGTGATCGCCAGTGCCGCAATCTTTTCGCCGCGCAAGACCGGCGGGATCACCGCCTGCTGCAAGGCTGCCGATCCGTGAGCCCGCACCGGCGGCAGGCCGATATTGTGCGAGAACAGGCTGGCCAGCACGCCGCCGCTGCCGCCATAGCGGCACAGCGCCAGTGTCATTGCATTGCGCATTCGCCATGACGCAGGCGTGCCCCCCAGCGCCTCGGGGTAGCCCAGGGCCAGCAGGCCCAGGTCAGCCGCCTGGCGATACAGTGCGCGCGGAAACTCGCCGGCATCGTCCCACTGGCTGACGTGCGGTGCAATCTCGCGCTGGGCAAACCGTTTGGCGGATTCGCTGACATCGGCCAGGGCCTCCAGATCAAAAGGCGGCGGCCTCATGCTTCAAACCTCAGCAGCACCTGGCCGGTCGCGGTCTGCTGGCCAGGCGCTACCTCCACCGCCGCAACAACAGCATCACGCGTGGCACACACCGCGTGCTCCAGCTTCATGGATTCAATCACCAGCAAGGTGTCGCCACGCTGGACCGTCGCGCCAGCCGCCACCTTGACGGCCAACAGCTTGCCATTGAATGGCGCCCGCAGTTCCATCGCGCGGCTGGCCGACGCCGGCCCGGCAGCAGGCTCAAAACTCGCGTCCCTGAGCCAGACATCGGTGGCACCGACCTGCACATGCCAGCGCCCCCCGGTCACACGGCAAGCTTGCACCGCGCCGCCCAGACCATCGACCATGACCACCATCCGGCCGTCCCCGGTGCGCGCGCAAGTGGCGATGTGTTGCTGTGTGCCGTGCACAAGGTCCAGCCCACCTGCGCCGGTTTCCGTCACGGTGATCGCCAGCAATTGATCGCCATGCAGCAGGCGCAGCGCTTTTCCGAAGGGACAAGGCAAGGACTGCGCCGCACCGGCGCTGCGGCCAAAGTGCAGGGCCAGCGCGGCTGGCAACAGCACCTGCGCCCGCTGGTCCTGCAAGGTTTTCCGGATGCTGTCGCCGTGTTCCGCCAGGAATGGGATCAGCGCCCCGCCCGCGCGAAACACAGGGTGCGCCAGACAGGCGGCGAGAAAAGCGCGGTTGGTCGGCAAGCCCAGCACCTGCGTGCCCGCCAGCGCGGCCATCATCTTCCCGATCGCATCGGCGCGGCTGCTGCCGTGAACAATGAGTTTGCCGATCATGGAGTCGTAATACGGCGCGACCTCGCCGCCGGACTCCAGCGCGTGGTCGAAACGGGCATGGCCGGGTGCGGTGAAATGCAACACCCGGCCGGTGTGCGGTGAAAAGTTGTCGTCTTCAGCGCACAGCCTGACTTCGATCGCATGGCCGCTGAACCTCACCTGCTCCTGGCGCAGCGGCAGCGGCTCACCCTGGGCGATGCGCAATTGCCATTCGACCAGGTCCAGCCCTGTCAGTGCTTCCGTCACCGGATGCTCCACCTGCAGCCGGGTGTTCATCTCCATCAAAAAGAAATCGCCGTTTTCATCGAGCAAAAATTCAACCGTGCCAGCGCCCACGTAAGCCGCCGCCTGTGCCAAGGCCACGGCACACGCGCCCATGCGTTCCCGCAAGTCAGCGTCCACCGCCGGACTCGGCGACTCCTCGATCAGTTTCTGGTGGCGGCGCTGGACCGAACAGTCCCGCTCGCCGAGATGGATGCAGTGACCCTGCGCATCGGCAAACACCTGGACCTCGACATGGCGCGGACTCAAGAGCGCGCGTTCAAGCAGCAACTCGCCGCTGCCGAAAGACGACAAGGCTTCGGAACGGGCGCTGCCCAGCGCAGCCAGCAGCCCGCAGGCCTCAGTCACCAGACGCATGCCGCGCCCGCCACCGCCGGCCGTGGCCTTGACCATCAAGGGGTAAGCGACGGCTTCGGCTTCCTTTGCCAAGCGCGCATCCGACTGATCGGCGCCCTGATAACCGGGAAGGCAAGGCACGTGATGCGCCTGCGCGAGCTGCTTGGCCGCCGCCTTGTTGCCGAGCGCGCGTATCGCGGCCGGCGGCGGACCGACCCAGGTCAGGCCGGCGTCCAGCACCGCCTGCGCAAAATCGGCGTTTTCGCTCAGGAAGCCATATCCGGGATGCACCGCATCGGCACCGCTGGCCTTGGCAGCGGCCAGCAATTTGTCGATGCGCAGATAGGTATCGGCCGACGTATTGCCCCCCAGCGCCACGGCGCTGCCGGCTTCGCGCACATGCAGGGCACCGGCATCTGCATCGGAATACACCGCCACCGTGGCGATGCCCATGCGATGCGCGGTGCGCAGGATGCGGCGCGCGATCTCGCCGCGATTGGCGATCAGCAGGCGGCGAATCATGGTGGTGCTCATGCCGCCCACCCCGGCTTGCGCTTGCCGGCAAATGCCGCCAGGCCTTCAGCCGCCTCCGGGCTGCGCAAATTTGCTACAAATTTAATAGCTGCTTGCTCATGCAGGTCATGGGTTACAGGCCTATTTAGCATGCAAAATAAAGCCTTGGTATGGGCCACGGCGCCGGGCGCGGCACGGCGCAGGGTGCTGATGCGCTGCGTCACCGCGGCCTGCAAATCAGCGGCGACCTCATCGGCAAGACCCAGCGCCAGCGCCTGCTCTGGAGAAAATTTTTCACCTGACAGCAGCAGCTGGCGTGCTGCGCGGTCGCCGAGCCGGCGATGAACAACAATGGCGATCTGCGCCGGCACCACACCCAGGGTGACCTCAGGCGCGGCAAACACAGCGGTGGGCGCGGCCAGCACAAAGTCGGCGCAGCACACCAGGCCCAGGCCACCGCCCATGGCCGGGCCGTCGACCGCTACCAGCAGCATTTGCGGCAGGGCGCATAAAGCCCCAAGCAGCGCACCGAAACCTGCATTCATCGCAATCAGCGGGTCGGCCTGGCCGGCGGGCAAGGGCTGCCCGATGGATTCGGCAAATCCACCGAGGCTGCCGCCGGCGCAAAACGCAGCACCACCGCCCTGCAGCACCACAAACCGCAAGCTGTTGTCGGCCGCAGCGCGCTCGCAGGCCTGGCGCAACGCAGCCACCACCTCTTCCGTCAAGGCATTGCGCGTGGCAGGGTCGTTGAGCGTCCAGGTCTCGACCTCTCCGTTGCGGGTGATCTGCAGCTTGCCGGTCATGGGGCTGTCCATCAGGCTGCCGGCTTGCGGCTTTTCGACAAGCCCATGGTTTTGGCGATGATGCCCATCATCACCTCGTCGGCACCGCCGCCTATGGAGGCCAGCCGGCCGTCGCGGAACATGCGGGCCACCTTGTTCTCCCAGGTAAAACCCATGCCGCCCCAGAACTGCAAACAGGTGTCGGGCACCAAGCGGTTCAGGCGCCCGGCCTTGAGTTTGGCCATGGAGGCCAGTTCGGTCACGTCCTGGCCCTGCACGTACAGCTCGCAGGCGCGGTAAGTCATGGCGCGCAGGCTTTCGACCTCGGTTTTCATCTCGGCCAGTTTGAACTGCACCCACTGCTGGTCGGCCAGCGTCGCGCCGAAGAGTTTGCGCTCGTGCGCCCACTCCACGGTCCAGTCTATGCAGTTGGTGAGCGACTGGATGCAACTGGCGGCGCACCACAGCCGCTCTTCCTGGAACTGCATCATCTGGTACATGAAGCCCGAGCCTTCTGCGCCTATCAGGTAGCGCTGCGGCACACGCACCTCGTCAAAATAGATGAGGCCGGTATCGCTGGCGTTCATGCCGATCTTCCTGATCTTCTTGCCGACCTCAATGCCCTTGCGCAGCTTGCCGCCCTCGCGCATGGGCACCAAAACCAGGCTTTTGTTCTTGTGCGGGGGACCGTCGCCGGTGTTGACCAGCATGCACATCCAGTCGGCCTGCAGGCTGTTGGTGATCCACATCTTCTGGCCGCTGATCACGTAGTCGTCGCCGTCCTTGCGCGCATGGCTCTTGATGGACGCCACGTCGCTGCCGGCACCCGGCTCGCTCACGCCTATGCAGCCGACCGTGTCGCCGGCAATCGCCGGTGCCAGAAAATCGCGCTTGAGTTCTTCGCTGCCGAAACGCGCCAGCGCCGGCGTGCACATGTCGGTCTGCACGCCGATGGCCATGGGCACGCCGCCGCAATCAATATGGCCCAGCGCCTCGGCCATGGCCACGCCGTAGGAATAGTCGAGGCCTGCGCCGCCGTATTTCTCGGGCTTGGTCAGGCCCAGCAGGCCCAGATTGCCGAGTTTTTTGAACACCTCATGCGCGGGGAAGATTTCAGCGGCTTCCCACTCATCGACGTGCGGGTTGATTTCGGCGTCTATGAAGCGCTTGAGGGTTTTCTGGATTTCGAGGTGTTCGTGGGTGTATTGCATTGTTTTGTCTCCTTGATGTTTTTCCGTTCGGGCTGAGCCTGTCGAAGCCTTGTCGCGAGTCCCTGGGCTCCCTTCGACAAGCTCAGGGCGAACGGCTTCTTTCTACATTCGCGCAACTCCAAACTGCATGGGCCGCAATGACCGGGCTTCCGCGTCCGCACACATGGCCAGGCACTGGGCCAACACCGCGCGCGTGTCGCGCGGGTCGATCACGCCGTCGTCGAGCAGCAGGCCCGAGGTGTAGAAGGCGTCGGCCTGGGCCTCGAACAAGGCCACGATCTTGTCGAACTGCGCCTGCGACTGCGCAGGATCCACAGCGATGCCCTTGCGCGCCATGGCTGCCTCGATGACGATCTGCATGGTGCGCGCGGCCTGCTCGCCGCCCATGACGGCAGTCCTGGCGTTGGGCCAGCTGAACAAAAAACGCGGCGCGTAGCCGCGCCCGCACATGCCGTAGTTGCCGGCGCCAAACGAAGCCCCGCACTGGATGGTGATCTGCGGCACGGTGGCGCTGGTCACCGCCTGGATCATTTTTGAGCCGTGTTTGATCATGCCGGCCTGCTCGCTGTCCTTGCCGACCATGTAGCCGGTGGTGTTTTGCAAGTAGACGATGGGATGGCCCAACTGGCACATCATCTGGATGAAATGCGTGGCCTTGTTGGCGCCCGCCACATCGATGGGGCCGTTGTTGCTGATGATGCCGACCGCGTGGCCGCTGATGGACGCCTGCACGCAGACCGTGGCCGCGCCGTGCAGCGCCTTGAAGGGCAGGAAGTCCGAGCCGTCCACCAGGCGCGCAATCACCTCGTGCATGTCCACCGGCTGGCGCAGATCGGCGCTCATCAAGCCAAGCAGGTCGGTCGCCGGGTAGAGCGGCTCGCTTGCTACTGAATTAATAGCGGTCATCCCATATCCAGCGGGGGTCAGAGGCCGATTTGACCATGAAGTGCGGGCCAACACCTGACGCGCGAGTCCCAGCGCCTGGCGGTCGTCTTCTGCCAACTGCTCGCCCAGGCCGGAGATACTGGTGTGCATCTCGGCGCCGCCCAGCTCCTCTTCGGTGGCCACTTCGCCGGTCGCCGCCATCAGCAGCGGCGGGCCGGCCAGGAAGGCGCGCGAACGGCCCCGCACCATGATCACCACATCGGACAGGCCTGGCATGTAGGCGCCGCCGGCCGTGCCCGAGCCATGCTGCACGGTGATCACCGGAATGCCCGCGCTTGAGAGCCGCGCCAGGTTGCGAAACAGCGCGCCGCCCTGGACAAAGCCCTCGACGCGGTAACGCATCAGGTTGGCGCCTGCGCTTTCGACCAGATGGATGAAAGGCAACTTGTTCTGCAGCGCGATCTCCTGCACGCGCAATATCTTGTCCAGCCCCATGGCCTGGATGGCGCCGGCCTCGATGCCCGAATCACTGGCGACGATCATGCAGCGTGTGCCCTCGACAAAGCCAATCCCCGCGATCACGCCGCCGCCGGGAACCGACAATTCCACATCCTTGCTGTCCTGCATGAATCCAGCCAGCGAGCACAAGGGGAGGTAGGGCGTACCGGGGTCCAGCAGCAGCGCCACCCGTTCGCGCGGCAGCAACTGGCCGCGTTTGTCGAACACCGGTTTCGATTTGGCCGAGGCCTGCGCCGCGCGGTCTTCCAGCGCCCGCAGCGCCGCGATGCGCGCCAGCATGGCCTGGCTGCGCTGCAGGGCGGTGCTGCTCTCCGCATTCCACGCCGACTGGAAAATCGTCATTTCTGAAAAACCTTGGGTGTCGTGGCCAGATGAAAGCCGTCAAACGGTTTGACGGCCTCACGCTGCTGCGCCTGGGCGTCGGGCAGGCGCATCGGCCAACCCATGCGCACCTGCGGCCTCGCACCATCCACGCGCAGGGTGCTGCCGCTGATGAAGCTGGCGGCCGGGCTCAGCAAAAACACAACCGCCGCCGAGGTTTCCGCCTCGGTGCCGAAGCGGCCCAGCGGCACGGTGTTGCGCATCTCGCGCAGCATGGCGCCAGCCTCGGGTGGGTAGTGGTCCATGCCACTGGATGCGATGTAGCCCGGCGCGACCGCGTTGATGCGCACGCCGCTGTGCGCCCACTCGGTCGCCGCGGTTTCGGTGAAACTGACCATGCCGGCACGCGCCGCGCCGCTGTGGCCCATGGATGGCATGGAGCCCCAGATGTCGGCCACGATGTTGACGATGGCGCCACCGTACGCAGCCATGGACTGCAGATAACACTCGCGCGCCATCAAAAAGCCGCCGGTCAGGTTGGTATTGATCACCGCCTCCCAGCCCTTGGCGGTGATGCTTTCCAGGGGCGTGATGTACTGGCCGCCCGCGTTGTTGACCAGGCCGTCGATGCGGCCATGCGCCAGCACGATGGCGGCCACCGTCGCCTGCACCGCAGCTTCCTGCCGGATGTCGCAGGGGTGAAAACTGGCACGGCCACCGGCCGCCACAATTTCGCCGGCCACGTCGTGCAGTTTGTCGATCTTGCGGCCGATCAGCACCACATGGGCGCCGAGTGCGGCCAGTTCATGCGCGATGCAGCGGCCAATGCCGGATCCGCCGCCGGTGACCACCACCACCTTGCCGGCAAACAGGCCGGCGCTGAACACGGATCGATAAGTCATGGTCGGGTTCTCCTTGGGACGGCAGCCTGTGCTTCGCCGATGAACAGCGCCATCGCCGCATCGGCCAGTTCATCGAGCGACGCGCCCTTTTTGGCATCAAACCACTGCACCGACCAGTTCAGCGCGCCGAACATCAGCAGGCGCGCCAGCTTGACCGGGCAGCGCAGCCGGCCCTGCTGGTGCAGCGCCTGCAACACCGGCTCCCAGACCGCTTCATAATCGCTTTGCAGTTTGGCCAGCAGGCTGCGCTGCTTGGGCGTGATGGAGCGCGACTCATACAGCATCACCGGAATGAAGTCGCTGCCCGGTCCCAGCAGCACGTCGAAGTGATTGCGCACCAGCACGTGCAGCAGGGCTGCTGCGTCGGGCGCCGCATGCCCCGCAGCCTGCAGCGCCCCGGTCTGCCGCGCAATGGCCGACTGCATGCCTTCTGCCATCACCGCGTGCAGCAGCGCGCCCTTGCTCTTGAAATGATAAAACGGTGAGCCGCTGTGCATGCCGACAGCCGTCGCGATGTCTCGCGTGCTGGTGCCGTCAAAGCCTTTGCGGCGAAACAGGCGCGCCGCGGCATTCACCAGTTCGACGCGGCGGTTACCGTCGTCACGCTCGGCAATGGTCTTGCGCGGGCGGCCACGCGGACGTTTTTCGGGAGCGGCGGCCTGCGCCACGGCGGAGGGCTTGGCACGGGCAGAACGGTTTGACGCGACGGGGTTGTCCATGGAAACAGACCATACCAAACGCTGGTATTTTTAGCAAGCGCGTGCTTTGTAAAAATACCTCATCAGTGAATGCACCCTTGAGGCAGCAATTCTTTACACCGCAGGGACCCCGTCTTTGTACGGCGTACACCCGGCGGGCAGACCATGAAGTCTCACCAACCACAGGAGTGCCTCCATGAAATTCACAGCCACTGTTTGCGCCGCCCTCGCGGCCCTGAGCTTCGGCTCGCTGTCTTTTGCGCAGGACTTCGACCGGCGCGGCCGCGGTGCCGAGCCGCCGCGTTTCGAGCAGCGCGGCCCCGCACACCGTGATGTCCGCGACAACCGGGGCTTCAATTCCCGTCACTTCGAGCAGCGGGACATTCGCCATGACCGCCGCTTCGAGACGCGTGGCCCGCAGTTCCACCGCGGAGACCGCTTGCCATCCCAGTACCGCAGCCAGCGCGGCATGCATGACTGGCACGCCCGGCGCCTGAATGCGCCGGCGCAAGGCCAGCAATGGGTGCATGTCGGTGCGGACTATGCGCTGATCGCCATCGCCACCGGCGTGATTGCGCAGCTGGTGCTGAACCGCTGATCCTAAGGACTGCCCACCGCCCTGAGGGCATACGCAAGCGCCGCGGAAAAAGCCGGGTCGTTGATGTGATGCGGCAGGGCGATCAGGTGATGGGTGTCGGACACGACGAAATGCTGCTGCAGGACGGCGAAAAATGCGGCGTTGGCCTGCGGATCATGAAACGGCTGGCCAGGCGCGTCGAGCATTGACAGGCCACCGAGCGGCAGCAACAGCCGCACCGGGCCGGTGGCCTGGTTGAGCTGAGCGGCGATACGCTGCGCCGCCGCCTGCATTTCCTGCGTATTGCTGCGCATCAGCGTGACGTCGGCGTTGTGCACATGGAAAGTCCGGCCCCGGTGGCGCTCGGGAACCGTGGACTGCGCTCCCCAATTGATCATATCCAGCGCACCGACCGACCCGACCCAGGGCAGGCCATGGCGGGCTGCAGCGTCCAGCCGGTTAGGACCGGCGTCACAGACCCCGCCGGCCAGGTGCTGGCCGACTTCGGTGGTAGTGATGTCGACCACGGCCCGCAACATGCCCGCGGCGGCCAGCGCCTCCAGCGTGCGGCCACCCGCACCGTTGGCATGAAACACCTGCGTATCGAATTCGTCCGCCAGCAGGTCGCGCACCGCCTGCACGCAGGGGGTGGTCACGCCAAACATGGTCAGTCCGATAGACGGCTTGTCGCGCGTGTCAGCAGGCGGCGCATGATGCAGCAGCATGCCCGCAAGCGCATGCGCGGCATTCGCCAGGACCGTGCGCGACAGCCGGTTGAGCCCGGCAATGTCCGTCACCGGGTACATCAATGTCATGTCCGTCACGCCGACATAGGCCGAGACGTCGCCTGCCGCCATGGTGGACACCAGCAGTTTGGGCACCCCGATCGGCAGCAGGCGCATGGCCGGCGCGATCATCGAACTGCCGCCCGAGCCGCCGACTCCGAGCATGCCGGCTATGGTGCCCGTGGCCAGTCGCTCCCGCACCAAAGCGCATAGAGCCTGGCTCATGGCAATCACGGCCACACCCCGGTCTGCGGCATCGAACACAGCGCCGGCACCGTCCGGGTGATGGCTGGCCACCTCCCGGGCATTGATGTCGGCCACGCCCGCCGGGCTGCGCGTTCCGATATCAACCGTCACCGTGCGCAAGCCCGCTGCACGCAGCAGACTCGCGATGTAACTCAGCTCGGCAGCCTTGGTGTCGAAGGTACCGACCACCCAGGCGGTGGCGGGCGCAGCGCTCATCGCTTGCGGCCGTAGTGCGCGTCGACGCAAGCGAAGAAGGTGCTGAAGGTGGCGGCGACCCGCTCCACGGCGGCCGCCTCCTGATCGGCCGGCACCTCCCATTCGGCCCACCATTCGCCAAAACACTGATTGCCCTCGGTAATGGGCAACAGGTGCATCTCGGCCACGTAATTCTTCCAGTCCGCATCAATGTGCAGGATTTTGTAGCGGCAGCGGTGCTCGTCGTCGGACAGCGCCAGCAATTGCTCGCGCAGGTAACCGCCGCCGTCACGCACGGTGAAGTGACGCACGCAGCCGACCTGGTCGGCGGGCTTGCCGTCCTCGATACAGGACTTCTCAAAAAACGGGTGGTAGTTGCCGAGCGCGCCGAAATCGCGCAACAGGCTCCAGGCCTGGTCCAGCGTTGCATCCATCACCGCGCTCACATATACCCTGGCCATGCTTGTCTCCTGTGTATGTTCAGAAAGTCAGTTGTTTGTACTTTTGCACATGCGATGTGATGGCGATCTCGGTCGGCAGCCGTTCCATGCTGCTGGCGCCGTAAAAGCCGTTGCAATGCCGGCTGTTCTTGAGCACATAAGCCACGTCCTCGGGCGAGGAAATCGGCCCGCCATGCGCGATCACGATCACATCCTTGCGCACACGCCTGGCCGCCTCGCCCCACTCGTCGATGAGCTTGACCGAATCCGCCAGCGACTTGGCGGTGGTGGCGCCTATGGTGCCGCCGGTGGTCACCCCCATGTGCGGCACGACAAAGTCCGCGCCGGCCTCGGTCATGGCCACCGCCTCCTCGGCTGAGAACACATAAGGCGTGGTCAGCAGGTCGATGGCGTGGGCCTGGCCAATCATCTCGACCTCGGTGGAAAAATTGATGCCGGTCTCCTCCAGGCTCTGGCGAAAGGTGCCGTCAATGATGCCAACGGTCGGGAAATTCTGCACGCCGGAAAACCCCAACTCCTTGAGCTTTTTCAGGAACACCGGCATCACGATGAAGGGGTCGGTGCCGTTGACCCCGGCGATCACCGGCGTGTTTTTCGCAACCGGCAACACCTCGCCTGCCATCTCCAGGACGATGTCGTTGGCGTTGCCGTAGGCCAGCAGGCCGGCCGACGAAGCACGGCCGGCCATGCGGTAGCGGCCCGAGTTGTAGATCACGATCAGGTCAATGCCGGCGGCCTCCTCGCATTTGGCAGAGATGCCGGTCCCGGCGCCGCCGCCGATGATGGGCACGCGGCGGCGGACCATGTCCTGGAATTTCGCCATCAGGGCTGAGCGTTCAAAACGCATAACAATCTCCTTGAAACACTTGCTGAAATAAGGGACTGCGCTGGCCTCAGGGCCCGGTGCGCGACGGGGTCCTGAGCGCCCTGATCGCACCGGCGATGCCGCTGCGGAAGGAAAGCACACAGACCATGAAAATCAGGCCGGTGACCAGGGTCACCCAGCCGCCGAAAGCATCGAGGTAGTACTGCAGCCCGGTCACCAGGGTGGCGCCTATGGCCGGACCGAAGACGGTGTGCATGCCGCCCAACAGCGCCATCAGCACCACATCACCCGACAGATGCCAGTGCACGTCGGTCAGCGCGGCCAGCTGGAACACCAGCGCCTTCATCGACCCGGCCAGGCCCGAAAGCGCTGCCGACAACACAAACAGCATCAGCTTGTAACGCTCCACCGGGTAGCCCAAAGAGCGGGCGCGCGGCTCATGCTCGCGGATCGCAATCACCACATGGCCGAAGGGCGAATGCACGACACGGTGGATGAGCCAGAGCCCACCCAGCGTCAGCAGCAACACCAGGTGGTACATCGCGAAGTCGTTGCGCAAATCGATCGCGCCGAACAGCATGCCGCGCGGGATCTGTTGCATGCCGTCTTCTGCGCCGGTGAATGGCAGTTGCAGGAAGATGAAATACACCATCTGCGCCAGCGCCAGCGTGATCATCGCCAGGTAGATGCCCTGGCGATGAATCGCCAGCGCGCCGAAGACAGCCCCCAGCAGGGCCGCGGCCAGCGTGCCTGCCAGCAGGCTCAGTTCCGGCGGCAGCCCCCACAACTTGGCGGCCACGCCGGTCGCATAAGCCGCCGTTCCGAAAAAGGCGGCATGCCCGAAGGACATCATGCCGCCAAAACCCAGCAGCAGGCTGTAGGCGCAGGCGAACAGCCCCATGCACAAGAGCTTCATCACGAACACCGGGTAGACCACCTGCGGCACCCAGGGCACCACCAGCAGGGTCAGCACCACTGCGGCCATGAGGACTTTCTGCCATGTTGGAAGGCGGGTGTTCATGCCGCGCCCTCCTTGCCAAACAGGCCCCGGGGACGGAACAGCAATACCAGCGCCATCACCACGAAGATCACGGTGGTCGACGCCTCGGAATAGAAGACCTTGGTCAGCCCCTCGATCACGCCTATGCCCAGCGCGGTGACGATGGAACCGAACACCGAACCCATGCCGCCGATGACAACGATGGCGAAAACAATGATCACGAGGTTGGAGCCCATGCCCGAGTTCACATGCAGGATAGGCGCAGCCAGCACACCGGTGAAGGCCGCCAGCGCGATGCCGCCGGCGTAGGTGAAGGTCAGCAGGCGCGGCACGTCCACCCCGAAGGATTGGGTCAGTACCGGCCGCTCGGTGGCAGCGCGCAGGCGCGCGCCCAGCGGGGTGCGCTCAATCAGCCACCAGGTCAGGCCGCAGGCGGTCAGCGCTGCAGCGATGACCCAGGCCCGGTAAATCGGCAGCACCATGAAACCCAGGTTGAAGACGCCCTTCAGATTGTCGGGAACGGGGTAGGGCTGGCCGGAGGTGCCATACATGATCCGGAATCCCCCTTCGAGCACCAGCACCAGCCCGAAGGTAAGCAACAGGCCGTAGATCGGGTCCAGGCCATAAAGGCGCCGCAACAGCCCCCGTTCGAACAAGCCGCCAAGAAGTCCCACGGCCAGCGGCACCAGCAGCAAGGCGGCCCAGTAGCCCCAGCCCAGGTAGTGCTGCAGCATCCACGCGGCAAACGCACCCGTCATGAAAAACGCACCATGCGCAAAATTGACGATGCGCAGCAAACCGAAGATCACTGCCAGGCCCAGGCTCAACACCGCGTAGAAGCAGCCATTGACCAGGCCCAGCATGATCTGGCTCGCCAGCACCGGCAGGGGCAAACCAAAAATTTCAGGCATGCCGCCTCCGTGTCCCTATGATCTGCAATCCATGGAAAAACATCCTGATATCTCCAGAGAAACCCTTGTCCTGGGTGATGAGACAGTACAAAGGGTGGTGCGCGCCGAACACTGTGAAGCCCTGGCCGAGCGCCGCATCGCCCACGTGTCGGTGGTTGACGCCGTCTCGCCCTACACCGTGGTCCGCACCCACCTGAGCGGCGCGTTCATGCAGGTGTGCCTGGGCGGCGAAGGGCAAACCCTGCTCGACGGCCGCTGGTACCCGCACACGCCGGGCAAGGTGAGCTTTGCACCGGCGCATGTGCTGCATGCCTTTCATTGCGTGCCCGGCAAACACTGGCGCCTGGCCTGGGTGCGCTTCATGCCGGATTCCGTCCGATCGGTGGACGGCGCCATGGTGCCCACCATGAGTGCTTTTGATGGCCAGGTGCTGGAGCACGCCATCCTCGGCCTGTGGGGCGAAATGCAGGGGGCTGCCGACCCCGGCACCTGCGTGGTGTGGGTTGATGTGATCGAACGATATGTGGCGCGCATCCTGGAACCGCTGCAGCGTGAGCCGCGGCTGGTACCGGTCTGGAATGCGGTCAAGGCCGACCTGGCACGCGACTGGACGCTGGCCGACCTGGCAGGCCTGGCCAACACCAGCGAGGAACACCTGCGCCGGCTTTGCCAGAAGAGCCTCGGACGCAGCCCCGGCAAACAACTCGCGGCGCTCCGGATGGCCCACGCGGCGCACCTGCTGGTGACCACCAGCGACAAGATCGAAGTCATTGCAGGCTACGTCGGCTACGCCAACCCCTTCGCGTTTTCCAACACCTTCAAACGGCTGACAGGATTTCGCCCCTCGGATTACCGGGCCAAGCCGCATGGCGCGCGGGGAGAACAGGCTGCGCTGGATGGCCATTGATCAGACCCCGATCCGTGCGGTAATGCGGTCGAAGTCACGCAGCAAGGTGGCCGCATCGAACATGTCCGTCACCTGTCCCGACTCCATCAGGTAGTGCCTGTCGGCCAGTTCTGCGGCGAAGTGCACGTTCTGTTCCACCAGCACGATGGTGTAGCCGCGCGCCTTGAGTTGGCCAATGAGCGCACCGATGCGGTCCACAATCACGGGTGCCAGCCCCTCGGTGGGCTCGTCGAGCAGCAAGAGACGCGCGCCGGTACGCAAGATCCGTGCGATCGCCAGCATCTGCTGCTCGCCGCCCGAGAGATGGGTGCCGGCCGAGCTGGCACGCTCGGCCAGGTTGGGAAAGAGCTCGTAAAGCTCCTGCTCGCTCATGCCGCCTTCGGCCACCACCGGCGGCAGGCGCAGGTTCTCCCGGACCGACAGCGATGCATAGATACCGCGGTCGTCCGGACAGAAGGCCACGCCCATGCGGCCGATGTGGTGCGGTGCCATGCCGACCAGCTCGCAGCCCTTGAACTGGATGGAGCCCTGCACCTTGCCCATCATGCCCATCACGCTCTTGAGCAGGGTGGACTTCCCGGCGCCGTTGCGTCCCAGAAGCGTGACCAGTTCGCCCTCCTTGACCTCCAGGCTGGCGCCGTGCAGCGCCTGGCTGGGCCCATACCAGGCACGCACATCGCGCAGTGTCAGCAGCGGCTCACGCATGCTGCACCCCGGCGCTGCTGTTGTGCTTGCGCTGTCCGGCGTGGCCGTGGCCCAGGTAGGCCTCGATCACACGCGGGTCCGCTGAAACCTCGGCATAGTTGCCTTCAGCCAGCACCTCGCCGCGCGCCAGCACGGTGATGCGGTCGCATAGGTCGGCCACGACGGACAGGTTGTGTTCCACCATGAGCACGGTGCGTCCGCGCGCGGCCTGCCGGATCATTGCCGCGGCATGGGCAATGTCTTCGGTGCCCATGCCGGCCATGGGCTCGTCGAGCAGCAGCACGCGCGGCTCCAGCGCGAGCGTGGTGGCCAGCTCCAGCGCGCGTTTGCGGCCGTAGGGAAGTTCGCCGGCGGTGTGCCCGGCCCAGTGGGAGAGCCCGGCCTCAACCAGCAGTTCGCTGGTGCGCTGGTCATACCGGTCCAACGCGCGGTCGCTGCGCCACCAGTCCATCGAATGACCGCGACGGCGCTGCACCGCCAGACGCACATTCTCGAATACGCTGAGCTGGCCGAACACGGCCGATATCTGGAACGAACGCACAAGTCCCAGGCGAGCCACCGCGTCGGCAGGCAGGCGGGTGATGTCCTGCCCCTGGAAACTGATGCTGCCGGCGCTGGCGTCGATAAAACGCGTGAGCAGGTTGAAGCAGGTGGTTTTTCCTGCACCGTTGGGGCCGATGAGGGCGTGGATGCTTCCCTCCTGCACCGACAGGTTCACGTCGGAAACGGCGTGAAATCCATTGAAGGTGCGGGAGAGCCCCTGCGTTTGCAAAATGGCAGTCATGAATAGTCCTGAGCGTATCGGACCCGGGCGCGCGCGTCCGGGAGCCTCTGGCGCCTGCCGCCACGAGCGGCCGGCGCCCATCCGTGGTCACTGGTCAGCGCTTGACCAGGTAGCAGGTGCTCTGGGCCAGCGGCATGAATGCCTGCTCAGCGGGAATCGTCTTGATCAGCTTGAGGTAGTCCCAGGGGTATTTGGACTCGGCCGGCGATTTGACTTCCCACATATACATATCGTGCACCATGCGGCCATCGGCGCGAATCTTGCCGTTCTTGGTAAACATGTCGTTGATCGGCATTTCGCGCATCTTGGCCGACACCGCGTCCGGATCATCGCTGCGCGCGGCCTGCACGGCCTTGAGGTAGTGCATGGTCGACGAGTAGTCGCCCGCATGTGCCATGTTCGGCATCTGGCCGCCAACGCGCTGCTGGTAGCGTTTGGCAAAGGCGCGCGATTCGTCGTTCATGTCCCAGTACCACGCGTTGGTAAGTTGCAGACCCTGCGCAGTGGGCAGGCCCAGCGCGTGCACGTCGTTGATCCAGAGCAGCAGGGCCGCCAGCTTCTGGTTCTTGGTGACGCCGAATTCGTTGGCGGCCTTGATGGCATTGATGGTGTCGTTACCGGTGGACGCCAAGCCGATGATCTTGGCCCTGGACGCCTGCGCCTGCAGCACATAGGACGAGAAGTCCGTCGTGCCCAGCGGGTGGCGGGCAGCGCCCACCACACGCCCCTTGTTGGCGCGGACCACATCACCGACCTGCTGCTCAAGGCCGATGCCGAAGGCAAAGTCCACCGTCAGGAAGAACCAGGTGTCGCCGCCGCCCTCCACAATGCTGCGCCCGGTACCGTTGGCCAGCGAGTAGGCGTCATAAGCATAGTGAACGGCATAGGGCGAACACTGTGCGTTGGTCACGCCTACGTTGGAGGCGTTGTTGACAATCGCATGGCGTTTTTTCTCCTTGGCCACACCGGCCACGGCCAGCGCGACGCCGGAGTTGGCCAGGTCGTTGATCATGTCGACGTTGCCGGAGTCGTACCATTCGCGCGCTTTCGCTGCGCCCACATCGGCCTTGTTCTGGTGGTCTGCAAAAACCACGTCAATGGGCTTGCCGAACATCTTGCCGCCGAAGTCCTCGACCGCCATCTTGACAGCCTCGACTGCACCTTTGCCGGAGATGTCCGCATAAACGCCCGAGATGTCCGTCAGCACGCCGATGCGCAGGACGTCGTTGGACAACTTGCCGTCCTGCCCGTGGGCCACGCCCACGCCCGCCGCCACAACTACGGTTGCGGCTGCCCACTGTTTCAGATTCTTTTTCATAGTCTCCTCTTTGGTCGTAAGCCCGAACCGGGTGGTCGAGTCGAGCCAATACTAGGGGAGCGTCATGGCGGCAACCATGGCCTGAAAACACAGGGATCTACTCAAAATGCACATTGGCGTGCTGGAAAACCCTGAAGCCGCAATTTCAGAAACCGCCCGCTGCGCGGTCCCGTCCTGCGGACGCCGACTTCAGACCTTGCTGAAGTCGGGCCGTCGCTTTTGCATGAACGCGCCGAAGGCTTCCTTTGCGGCGGGTTCGCCAAGCATGCGGCCGAAACTTGCGCCCTCTTCATCCATCTGCTGCTGAACCAGCTGCTGCTGGCCCTTCTTCATCAGGCGCTTGGTTTCGACCAGCGACGTCAGCGGTTTGGCAGCAAGCTTGCGCGCGACAGTCTGTGCCAGCCCATTGGCTTCGGTGGGCGGTACGACGCGGTTGACCAGGCCCACCTCCAGCGCCGCCTCGGCCATAAAGGGCTCACCCAGCAACAGCGCCTCGGCGGCACGGTGATAGCCCAGCATCTGCGGCACCAGCAGGCTCGAAGCCGCCTCGGGACACAGGCCCAGGTTCACGAAGGGCATGGAGAAGGCGGCGTTGTCACCGGCATAGACCAGGTCGCAATGCAGCAGCATCGTGGTACCCACACCCACGGCCGGACCACATACAGCTGCCAGCAGCGGTTTGGGGAAGCTGGCAATGCCGCGCAGGAAACGAAATACCGGTGAATCCATGCCGGCGGGCGGCTTGTTCAAAAAGTCCCCAATATCGTTGCCGGCGCTGAAGACGGTTTCGTTGCCCTGCAGTACCACCACACGCACACCGGGATCCTGCACAGCCGTGGCAAGCGCATCGGCCATGGCGCCGTACATGTCGGCGGTGATCGAGTTTTTGCGTTCCGGCCGGTTCAGGGTGATGGTCATCACGCCGGCTTCTGTATGGGTGAGGATGTCATTGCTCATGCTGCTGCTTTCAGTGCTTGTTGTACAAAATCGAGCCGGTCTTGCCCCCAGAGCATCTGACCATCGACGAAAAAGGTAGGCGCGCCAAACACCCCGCGTTCGACCGCCTCCTGGGTGATGGCCTTCAGGCGGTCTTTCACCGCCTGCTCGCCGGTCATGGCCAGCAGCGCCATCGGATCAAAACCCGCAGCCTGAAGAACAGCGCCGACAACGGCGGGATCGTTCATGTTCTTCGCATCGACCCAGATGGCGTTGTACACCGCATCCACGTAGGGCACAAAGCGCGCGGGTTCGCGCATCTGCAGGCCAACCGCGCCACGCATCAGCATCAGCGTGTTGATCGGAAAATGCGGATTCTCCTGAAAGGCCACGCTGTATCGTGCGGCGAAGCGGCCGAGGTCGTCCATCATGTAGCGGCCTTTTGCCGGCACGGTGGTAGGAGAATGGTTGCCGGTGGCCTGAAACACACCGCCGAGCAACATGGGTTTGTAGTCGATGGTGGCGCCGGACTCGCGGCAGACCTGCGGCAGTTGCTTCCATGCGATATAGGCAGCGGGGCTGCCCACGTCAAAAAAGAATTCGACGGTTTTTGTCATCAAAACTTCTCCATATGAGGCCGCAGGTCCAGCTCGTGGGTCCAGGCATCGCGTGGCTGGCGATGCAGCATCCAGTAGGTATCGGCAATGTGGTCGGGGTTCACAATGCCATCCTGGTCTTTCATGGCGTAACGGTCGGGGAAGTTGTCGCGGATGAAAGCCGTGTCGATGGCGCCATCGACCACCACATGCGCCACATGGATGCCGCGCGGCCCAAGCTCGCGCGCCATGCTTTGCGCCAGCGCACGCAAGGCATGTTTGGCACCGGCGAAGGCCGCGAAATTGGCGCCGCCGCGCAGTGAGGCGGTGGCGCCGGTGAAGATGATGGTGCCTTTATGGCCGTCGCCGGCCCGCGCGACCATGCGTTTGGCCACTTCGCGCCCATTGAGGAAACCGCCAAAACAGGCCATCTCCCAGACCTTGAAATACTTGCGCGCAGTTTCATCAAGAATGCTGCTGGGCGCATTGGCGCCAATGTTGAATACCAGCACGGATATGGGTCCCAGCGTGCTTTCAATTTGCTCGACCAGCGCAACAACTTCTTCCTCTTTTCGTGCGTCGGAGGCGAAGCCATGCGCGGTACCGCCCGCGGCGCGAATCTGCTCCAGCAAGGGTTGCAATTTGTCTAGGCTGCGACGCGTCACGCAGGCGGTGTAGCCCTCGCGAGCGAAGCGCCGGGCAATGGCGCCGCCGGTGGCATCGCCTGCGCCGATGATGAGGGCTACTCTATTCATGGTCATTCCTTGTAGTAGACGACTTGATGCGTCGTCACCAACAGCTCACCGCCCTCATTCCACAACTGCGCCGTCTGGTCGAAATACCCATTGCGAAAAGCCTGGGCCTGGGTCTGGCCCAGCAGATATGCGCTACCGGTGCGTTGTAGCAAGGCGGCATCGGCGTGGTAATACACCGTCATCGACACCGTGCCTATGGGCACCAGCAGCGGGCGACGCCGCCAGACCCGAGGAAAGAACACATCTGACAAGCCGGTCAGCGAGGCAAAATCCAGCGGGCGCGGCGGGTCGTCGCGCAGCCACAAGCGGGTGCGACTGGCGCCCTGGTCGGTGCCATTCCATTCGGCAGGAATCGCGCCTTCGGCAAAACGCATCTCATAACGTTTGACCCATTCGACTCGCGCGGGGCCTGTTGCACGCAGCACATCGGTCGGCGCAGGAACTTCCGGCATCGTGTGTTCGTCGGCACCCCATGTCTCACGCCGCAGGCCGAAAAAAGCCGTGCCGGTCAGCACCGTCTCGCCGTTTTGTTGCATCTCGATCACCCAATGCTGGGTGGATCGGTTGGTGCGCGCTGGCCGGGCCATCAGGCTGAACGGGCCATCGGCAAGGGCCGCGGCGAAATTGACAGTGAGCGAGATCGGATCGCCGAGCCGCTGCGGATGCTGCAAAACGGCATTCAGCGCCTGCGCCGCGGTGACACCGCCAAAGGGTCCGACCATGTTGGCATAGGCTGCGCTGGTGTGGCCGAGAAATGTGCCGTCAGCCTGCACCTGCAAGGCCACAGCTGAATCAAAAGGATGGGAACTCATGCTTGAAGTATGCCGCCCTTGAAAGACTCAGGCAGTCGTCCCGGCGACGCCAGTCTGCGCGGGAAGCGGCTGCATGCGTTCGAGAATTTGCACCGTGCGCGGCCACAGGGAGTCGCTGAACTGCTGGCGAAAAAACCCGAAATGCCCGATCCGCTTGACACCCAGGTCGGCCGGCGTGATGCGCTCAAAACTACGCGCTGCGCTGGTGTACAGATTGATCAGATTTTGCGTGCCACGCCATGTCATCAGTTCGTCATCGCTGATGGAGAGCGCCAGCACCGGGAAACTGGCCCGCGCATAACTCAGACGTGCACCCTCCCCTTCGGCGCCCACGCTGTACTCCGGGTTCAAACACCACTTGCGCCACTGCAGCATCACGCCGGCCGGCAGGTCTCCAACCTTCTTGAGTTTGCGTCCCGGAAAATAGCCGCACAGACGCGTGGCCAGCGGCACCAGCACATACCAGAAGTACAGGATCAGACGCCTGAGCTGCGGCGCGTTGTCACGCCAGTAGCCGCTGCCGGCGGCGATGCTGACCAGGCCGTCGACCTTGCCCTGGTTTTTCAGAAATCCGGGCAGTTGCGCGCCCAGGCTGTGACCCAGCAGGTAGAGCGGCGCATCCGGCAAAGCCGCTTTGGCGACATCGACAACGATCTCATAGTCGCTCGCCCAATCAAAAAGATCTGCCTTGAAGCCGCGCAGGCTACCGCTCGGTGTGCCCGGCAGGGATTCGCCGGATCCGCGGTAGTCGAAGGTGGTGACGCGAAAGCCCTGAGCTGAGAGCCACTCGGCAAACGGCGCGTAATAGTCCTGACGCACCCCCATCGCCCCGCCAATCACCACACTGGCCCGCGCCGACGCAGCCGGTTCGTAGACCCGCAAGGCGAGTTGTGAAGTGCCTGATTCAAGAAGCTGCTGTTGCATGACTGTCTCCAAAAAAGAACCACAACGCCCGCACGGCGTAGCGAGCGGGATGCAGTGCGAGGCGCGGGTGCCCGAAGAAAACCGGAGCGACCTTCAGGGTCGTGAGGATTTTCTTGGGGCTGCAACGACGCAATGCGCCCGCGCAGTAGCCGTCAAACTCTCTCGAAGATGCCGGCGGCGCCTTGCCCCATTCCCACACACATCGTCACCATCCCATACTTCAGCTGGTGCCGGTGCAAGGCATGAATCACCGTCGCCGCGCGTATCGCGCCGGTCGCGCCCAGCGGATGGCCCAGCGCAATCGCGCCGCCCATCGGGTTCACCTTCGCGGCATTCAGACCCAGCGTGTTGATCACCGCCAGCGACTGGGCGGCAAAAGCCTCGTTCAGTTCATACCAGTCGATATCGTCCTGCTTGAGCCCCGCGTAACGCAGCGCAGCCGGGATCGCCTCGATCGGGCCTATGCCCATGATGTGCGGCGGCACACCCTTGGCCGCGTAGCTGACAAAACGCGCGAGTGGTTTCAGGCCGTGTTCCTTCACGGCCTTTTCGCTGGCCAGAATCAGGGCGCCCGCGCCGTCGGAAGTTTGCGAACTGTTTCCCGCCGTGACCGAGCCGCGTGCGGCAAACACCGTCTTGAGTTTGGCCAGGCCCTCGAGCGAGGTATCGGGTCGCGGACCTTCGTCCAGGCTCACGGTGCGGGTCTTGGCGATCACTTCGCCGCTATCGAGGTCCGGCGAGCGGTCGGTCACTTCGACCGGCGTGATTTCCGCGGCGAACTGGCCATCCTTTTGCGCCTTCATCGCCTTCTGGTGCGACTCCAGCGCAAACTGGTCCTGCGCGTCGCGCGAGACCTTCCACTGCTGCGCCACTTTTTCGGCAGTCAGGCCCATGCCGTAGGCAATGCCGATGTTTTCGTCGTTGCCAAACATGGCCGGCGACAGTGAGGGCGAGTTGCCCGACATGGGCACCATGCTCATGCTTTCGGTGCCGGCGGCAATCATCACATCGGCTTCACCGACACGAATACGATCGGCCGCCATCTGGATTGCGGAAAGCCCCGAGGCGCAAAACCGGTTGACCGTGATGCCGCCCACGCTGGTCGGCAAGCCGGCCAGCACCGCACCAATACGCGCGATGTTCAGGCCCTGCGGGCCCTCGGGAATCGCGCAGCCGCAGATGATGTCCTCAATCGCTTTCGGGTCCAGCGTCGGCACCTGTGCGAGCGCGGCCTGCAGCGCCCGCACCAAGAGGTCGTCTGGACGGGTGTTGCGGAAGAAGCCGCGGTGCGAGCGGCCGATGGGCGTGCGCGTTGCGGCAACGATGTAGGCTTCCTGAACTTGTTTGGCCATGATGTTTTCTTTCAATTCCTGTTAACTTTTTCGCGGGCCGGAGGGTATCCAGGCCCAGACAAATTCGCATTCCACCGGGTTCACACCGGCCTCGTCGGTTACGGTGACCGCTACGGTGACTTCACCCTTGTCGCTGACCTGCATGGCCGCGCGCTGCTCGTCGGTCAAGGTGGCAACGGCCCGGAGCGCCCCGGTCGCGCGCTTTTTGAACGCCATCTTCAGTTCCTTGGCCAGCGGGATGCAGTCATCTCGCACATTCATGCCGACCACCATGCCGGTCGCGGTTTCGGCCAGCAGGTTCATCGCCGAAGCGTGGATGCCGCCGATGTGGTTCTGCACCTTCCTCTCGTTCCGGATGCCGATCTCGACACGGCGCGTCGTCATCTCCAGAAAATCCAGCCCCGCCGTTCCGGTGAAAGGCACGGCACGGTGCATCACCAGGCCACGGCACCAAGTCCGCGCAAACGCCGGCACGTCCGACAGCCGGTTCAGCTGGCGCTCGAGGCGGTTAGGGTTGTTGTGTGGCGTGTTCATAAAGTGCGGTTCGTGATTGAGAAAGCGTAGCGAGGGGGCATCAGGCTAGGCGCGGGTGCCCGGAAGCAACCGGAACGTACTTCTGTACGTGAGGATTGGTTCTGGGCTGCAACGACGCATGATGGCTCCGCAGTAGCTTTATCAATTACGAAGAGGTTTGCCCGTACTCATCATCCCCATGATCCGCTCCTGGGTCTTGGGGTGCTCCAGCAAGGAACAGAAGGCCTTGCGCTCCAGCGTCATCAGATACTCCTCGGTCACCAGCGAGCCGGCATCGACATCGCCGCCGCAGACCACGTTGGCGATCAGGCTGGCAATGTGGAAGTCGTGTGCACTGATAAAACCGCCGTCGCGCATGTTGACGAGCTGGCCCTTGATGGTCGCCAGGCCGCTGCGGCCCACCACCGGAAAAGACCGCTTGTGCGGCGCGCGGTAACCGGAGTTGAACAGCGCACGTGCCTCGTTCAGCGCCACGTACAGCAACTCATCCTTGTTCGGCACGATCACGTCGCTGTCGAGCAGGTAGCCGATCTTGCGGCTTTCGATGGCGCTGGTGCCGACTTTGGCCATGGCTGCGGCGGTGAAGCCTTCGGTCAGGAAAGGCAGCACATCCTTGTTGGTGGACGTCGCGGCATTTTCGGCGGCGCGGCGTGCGATATAGGTCAGACCACCGGCGCCGGGCACCAGGCCCACACCGACTTCGACCAGGCCGATGTAGCTTTCCATCGCGGCCACACGTTTGGCCGAGTACACCGCGAGTTCACAACCGCCGCCCAGTGCCAGGCCACGCACGGCAGAGACCACCGGCACGGACGCATAACGCAGCTTGAGCATCACGTTTTGCATCTCGGCCTCGGCGCCTTCCACGGCCGAGACGCCGGCCATCATGAAGGCCGGCAGCATGGCTTGCAGGTCGGCACCGGCCGAGAACATCTCGTCGTTGGACCAGATCACCACGCCCTTGTAGCTCTTCTCGGCGATGTCCACCGCCATCGCCAGGCCCTCGACCACATCGGGACCGATCGCATGCATCTTGGTCTTGATGCTGGCGATCAACACGTCGCCCTGCTCCCCGTCCAGCGTCCAGAGGCGTATCGAATCGTCTTCATGCAGCGTGGTGCCGGCTGTGGTGAACGAGGGCGCCTTCGCGCCCAGTACGTCTTCAGGGAAAAACTGGCGCTGATACACCGGCAGCTCCCGGCGCGCAATGAACTTCTTCGCCGAGGCGCTCCAGGAGCCTTCAGGCGTGTGCACACCCCCGGCGTCGGCGACCGGGCCCTTGAACACCCAGTCGGGCAGCGGCGCGCTGCTGATGGCCTTGCCCGCATCAATATCTTCCTTGATCCAGTTGGCCACCTGCAGCCAGCCGGCTTCCTGCCACAGTTCAAACGGCCCCTGCTTGGCGCCGAAGCCCCAGCGCATCGCAAAGTCGATGTCGCGCGCAGTTTCGGCAATGGTGGCGAGGTGCACGGCGGCGTAATGAAACTGGTCGCGCAAAATGGCCCAGAGAAAACGTGGCTCGGCACCTTCAGCTTCGCGCAGCAGTTTCAGGCGTTCGCCTGCCGGCTTCTTGAGCATACGGCCGACCACCTCATTGGCCTTGGCGCCGCCAGGCACGTACTCCATGCTCTCCGGGTCCAGCCGCAGGATGTCGCGGCCCACCTTTTTGTAAAAACCGGCGCCGGTTTTCTGGCCCAGGCTTTTGCTCTCCAGCAATTTCGCCAGCACCGGCGGCGTGCCGTAGATGCCGGAGAACGGATCATCCGTCTTGCCGGGGCCGAGGTTGTCCTGCAGCGTTTTGATCACATGGGCCATGGTGTCCAGGCCCACCACATCGGCGGTGCGGAAAGTGCCTGAACTCGCGCGACCCAGTTTCTTGCCGGTCAGGTCATCGACTACGTCGTAGCTCAAGCCGAAGTTCTCGGCTTCCTTGATGGTGGCCAACATGCCAGCGATGCCGACGCGGTTGGCGATGAAGTTGGGCGTGTCATGCGCTCGGATCACCCCTTTGCCCAGGCCGCTGGTCACAAAGGCTTCGAGGTCATCCAGCACCTTCGGCTCGGTGGTCGGCGTGTTGATCAGCTCGACCAGCGTCATATAACGCGGCGGGTTGAAGAAGTGAATGCCGCAAAAACGTGGCTTGATGGATTCAGGCAGCGCTTCGCTCAGTTTGGTGATCGACAAGCCCGAGGTGTTGCTGGCGACGATGGCGCCTTCGCCGATAAAAGGCGCGATCTTGTGGTAGAGGTCGGTCTTCCAGTCCATGCGTTCGGCAATCGCCTCGATGACCAAATCGCACTCCTTCAGAACGTCCATGTGCTCTTCGTAGTTGGCCTGCTGGATCAACGCCGCGTCTTCGGGCACTCCGAGCGGCGCGGGCTTGAGCTTCTTGAGGCCTTCGACAGCCTTGATGACGATGCCGTTTTTCGGGCCTTCTTTCGCAGGCAGGTCGAACAGCACCACCGGCACCTTGAGGTTGACCAGATGAGCTGCGATCTGCGCGCCCATCACACCGGCGCCGAGCACGGCGACTTTTTTGACTTGGAAGCGGGACATCTGTTTCGTTCCTTATGGATGACTTATCTTGTTTCGTTGCGCGTACTGAAATACCAATCCAGTGACAGCGTGGAACCGGCTATGCCGGGCCACAGCTGTCGCCCCTGGAAGGGGGGATGTGGCTACACGCAGTGAGCCGCAGGCGGGGTGAGCCATTTACTGCACGCGGACCCATGTCTGGGTACGGCCGAAAGGGCCGAACGAGCCGCGAACTTCAAGCTTTTTGCCACCCTCGACAGGGGTCATGCGCAGGGTGTAATCGCGGCCGTTTTCCGGGTCGAGGATTTTGCCGCTCTCCCACACATCCTTGCCGTCGGCTTTCTTCGCGCCGCGAATGATTTCCAGGCCAACAATCGGCTTGCCCTTGCGGTCATCGCTGCATTCGGTGCACACGTCATCGGGCTTGATATCCTTGCCCAGCCGTTTGTCCAGCTTCCCGCTGAGCACGCCGCCGGCCTCGACAATCCGGATCTCGGCCTTGGCTTCGCCGGTCTTGTCGTCGACATTGCGCCACAAACCCACAGGCGTCATCTGGGCAAAGCCTGAAATGCAACTTGCTCCTAAAACAATAGCTGTCAACGCACGGTACATATGGGCTCCAGGCATAAAAGGCTTAAAGGTTTGGGCTGTCACGCCAGTGCCGCGTCGGTGTCCATCAGCACCTTGCTGCCGCTGCGCGCGGTGCGCATCAGGGTCGCGGTCTCGGGGAAGAGCTTGGCGAAGTAAAAACGCGCCGTCTGCAACTTGGCCAGATAGAAGCTGTCGGTATTGCCTGCGGCAATTTCGCGCAGCGCCGCCTGCGCCATGCGGGCCCAGAAGTAGCCAAACACCAGGTGGCCCGCGACGCGCAGGTAATCCACGGCAGCAGCGCCCACTTCGTCAGGGTTCTGGAATCCCTTGAAGCCGAGCTCGGTGGTGAACTTGGTCATCTGGTCGGCCAGGTAGGCCAGCGGGTTGATGAACTCGGCCATCTTCTCGTTGACGCCTTCCTCCGCCACCAGCGCGCCAATCAGCTTGCCGAACTTTTTCAGCGTCGCGCCGTTGTTGCCGAGGATCTTGCGGCCCAGCAGGTCCAGTGACTGGATGGTGTTGGTGCCTTCATAAATCATGTTGATGCGGTTGTCGCGCACAAACTGCTCCATGCCCCATTCCTTGATGAAGCCATGGCCGCCAAAAACCTGCATGCAGGCGTTGGTGGAAATATGGCCGTTGTCGGTCAGGAAGGCCTTGACGATGGGTGTCAGCAGCGACAGGATTTCGCCGCTGTCCTTGCGCACTTTTTCGTCAGGGTGGTAGTGCTCCTTGTCGAGCAGCACGGTGCAGTAGATCGCCAGCGCCCGGCCGCCCTCGGCATAAGCCTTGGCAGTCAGCAGCATCTTGCGCACGTCGGGGTGAACGATGATCGGGTCGGCCGGCTTGTCTTTGGCTTTCACACCCGACAGCGAGCGCATCTGGAGGCGGTCTTTGGCATAAGCCAGCGCATTCTGGTAGGCCACTTCGGTCAGGCCCAGCGACTGGTTTCCGACGCCGAGGCGAGCGGCATTCATCATCACAAACATGCCCTGCATGCCCTTGTTGGGCTGGCCGACCATGGTGCCGATCGCGCCGTCGATGACGATTTGCGCCGTGGCGTTGCCGTGGATGCCCATTTTGTGCTCCAGGCCGCCACAGTAGATACCGTTGCGCGCGCCCAGAGAACCGTCTGCATTGACCAGAAACTTCGGCACGATGAACAGGCTGACGCCCTTGATGCCGGGGGGCGCATCGGTCACGCGGGCCAGCACCAGATGGATGATGTTGCCGGCCATGTCGTGCTCACCGGCACTGATGAATATCTTGTTGCCGGTGATTTTGTAGCTGCCGTCAGGCTGGGGCTCAGCCTTGGTGCGCATCAGGCCTAGGTCGGTGCCGCAATGCGCCTCGGTCAGGCACATGGTGCCGGTCCATTCGCCGCTGGTCATTTTGTGCAAATAGGTTTTTTTCTGCTCGTCGGTACCGTGGCTGTGCAGCGCGGCGTGCGCGCCATGCGTCAGGCCGGGGTACATGGTCCAGGCCTGGTTGGCGCTGTTGAGCATTTCATAAAAGCACTGATTGACCACCAGCGGCAGGCCTTGGCCGCCGAACTCCGGGTCACCGCTCAGGGCGGGCCAGCCCCCCTCAACGTATTTTTGATAGGCTTCCTTGAAACCCTTGGGGGTGGTCACCGCGTGGGTCACCGGGTCCAGCTTGCAGCCTTCCTCGTCACCGCTGATATTGAGCGGAAGAATCACTTCGCTGGCGAACTTGCCGCCTTCTTCCAGAATGGCGTTGATGGTGTCGACATCGGCATCGGCGTACTTGGTGATCGGCTTGAGCTCATCGGTGACCTTGAGCACTTCGTGCATCACAAATTGCATGTCACGCAGCGGCGGGGAATATTGGGGCATGGGGATGTCCTTTGAAAGGGAAATTAAATGAAAAGAATGAAAGGCTAGACAGGCCTGATCAGCGGCGATGACGGCATGCTGCCGTTGCCGTAACGCGCCAGAATGCTCTGGAAGGCCTGCAGGGTCCGCTCGATGGAACCCGGCGTTTTGAGAAAACGTGCTTCGTAATGCAATGCCAGAATCAGACCGTGGATTTCAAACGCAATCTGGCGTTCATCCGCGTCGGCGCGCAAATGGCCGGCCTCCTTGGCCAGCACGACGGCGCGGTACATGGCGGCCAGCCAGGTCTGCACCGAGGTCGCCAGTGCATCGCGCACCGGACCGGGCCGGTCGTCAAATTCCACCGCGCCGCTGATGAAGATGCAGCCCGACTGCAACTCCACCGCCACACGTTTCATCCAGTTGTTGAACAACGCCTGCACGCGCGGCAGGCCCTTGGCTTCCTTGAGGGCGGGGTAGAACACCTCTTCCTCGAAACGCGCGAAATACTCGCGGATCACGGAAATTTGCAGCTCTTCGCGCGAACCGAAGTGGGCAAACACCCCGGATTTGCTCATGTGCATGACTTCCGCCAGCGCGCCTATGCTCAGGCCTTCCAGGCCAATCTGCGTGGCCAGGCCCAGCGCTGCATCAACGATGGCGGCTTTGGTTTGCTGCCCTTTTTGCATGCCGGCTGACAGCGCACGGGCGTTCTCGCGCGGCCCCGGGCGGGCAGGTTTGACGGAAAGTTCGGTTACAGACATGAAGATCAGACAAAAAAGAACGACCGTTCTATTTTGCAGCAAAAGCAGCGCCGAACACACTTGCCCCGTCAAAAAAACCGGGATTTATAGAGCCCGACGTCTAAGCGAATCGAGGGTAAACCCGTAAACGCTCAGGAAACTCGCTGGGAGATGACCGCCGATAGCTGCAGCGGGTCGAAAGGCTTGGTCAGATGCAGATCAAAACCCGCCGCAAGCGCCTTTTGCCGGTCATCCTCCTGGCCCCATCCGGTGGCGGCAATCAGCAGCAGACGGCTGCCCCAGGGCTGGGCGCGGACATGGCGGGCCACCTCATAACCGTTCATGCCTGGCATGCCGATATCCAGCACCAGCACATCAGGACGCAGTTGCGCGGCCAGTTCAACAGCCTGCAGTCCGTCGTTGGCTGTGTGAACAAGATGGCCGTCCAGGCGCAGCAGTTCTGCCAGCACATCGACCGCATCGCGGTTGTCGTCCGCCAGCAGCACCGTGCGGGCGCAGCCGGGCTGCGCCGCCGGTGCATCGCTTTGCGGCCCCGTGGCTGGCGCCGGCGCTGCGCCGGGTAGTGTCACGACAAAGCGGCTGCCCAGGTTGGCGCCCTCGCTGTGCGCCGAAACGCTGCCGCCGTGCAGCTCGACCAGGCCCTTGACCAGGGCCAGGCCAATGCCGAGCCCCCCCTCCGAGCGGTCCAGCGCCGACTGCTCCTGCGCAAACATGGTAAAAATATTGCCGATGGCCGCCTCGCTCATGCCGATACCGCTGTCCGTCACGCTAAAGCACAAGTTTGGACCCTCAAGCGCCACCTCCAGCGCGATACGCCCGCCGACGTCGGTGTATTTCGAAGCGTTGTTCAAGAGGTTGGAAAGGATTTGCGCCGCCCTGACCGGATCGGCGATCAGGTGCAGACCGGTACCGGCAATGCGGGCACTCAAGGTCTGTTTCTTGTCGTGCGCGAGCGGCCGCGCGGTCTCCAGCGCTGTTTCGACCAGCTCATCGACTGACACCCGCTCTTTCTTGAGAACAAGGCGACCCCTTGTAATGCGCGCAATGTCGATCAGGTCGTCGAGCAGGTGCGCCATGTGGCCGACCTGACGCCCGATCACAGCCGTTGCGCGCTCGCGCACTTCTGGCGTCGAGCCCGGGGAAGTCAACAGCTGCACCGCTGTGCGAATCGGCGCCAGCGGATTGCGCAACTCGTGCGCCAGAGTGGCAAGAAACTCGTCTTTTTGACGGTCGGCGTGCTGAAGCACTTGCGCCGCAGCTCTCGAATCCTCGATGTCGGTGGTGGTTCCGAACCAGCGCAGCACGCGGCCGGCCGCATCGAGTTGCGGCACGGCATGGGCGCGAAACCAGCGGTAAGCGCCGTCTGCGCCGCGCAAGCGGTATTCGACCTGCCAGGCCTGATTGCCGGCGCGAACGCCCTCCCAGGTATCCCGGGCCACGACACGGTCGTCCGGATGCAGCGCCGCCGTCCAGCCGTGGCCCAGAGCGCTCTGCTCGGTCTGGCCGGTGTAGGCTTGCCACTGCGAATTGAAGCGCTCGAGCGGGCCATCGGCTGCGGCCACCCAGGCGATGGCGGGAATGCTGTTGGAAAAAGCCAGCAAGGCCTGCTGGGTGCGCTGCAGTTCGGTCACCTCGTGGCCTTGCACAAACACGCCGTTGACCGCGCCCGTGGCATCGCGCAGCGGCTGGTAAACAAAGTCCAGCCAGGCTTCGGTGGGCGGCGCATCGCGTTCACGGTTGAGCATCAGGCGCACGGACCGGCCCACATAGGGCTGCCCGCTGGTGAACACCTGGTCCAGCAGCTTGACAAAGCCCTGCTCGACCACCTCGGGCAGGGCCAGGGCCAGCGGCTTGCCAATCACGTCGCGAAAACCGGTCAGCTGCACATAAGCCTGGTTGGCAATTTCAAAAACATGGTCGGGTCCGCGCATGATGGCGACGAAGCCCGGCGCCTGGCTGAACAGCGACTGCAGCCGCTCCTGCTCCGCACGCTGGTGGCGCTCAGCCAGCACCATGCGCGTGGTCTCGGTACACGCGCAATAGATGCCGGCCACCGCGCCGGTTTCATCGCGCACCGGCGACCATGAAAAGGTAAACCAGGTCTCTTCCTCATAACCATTGCGCCGCATGAGCAGCGGCAGGTTTTCCATGAAGAAGGCTTCGCCGCCCAAGGTACGCGCGGCCAGCGGCGTGAGGTCGCCGCGAATTTCCTGCCAGATGTCGAGAAACGGCTGGCCCATGCCCGCCGGATGTTTGGCGCCCATGATCTCGGCGTAGGCATCGTTGTACACGGTGTGCAGTGACGGCCCCCAGGCCACGAACATGGGGAAGGCCGAGCCCAGCACCAGGCTGACCACCGATTGCAGCGACTGCGGCCACTGCTGCGGCGGGCCCAGCCCCGGACCCGACCAATCCATGTCCCGGATCAGGCGGGAGGTTGAGCTATCGCCAGAAAGGAAAAACAGGTCGGGTGCGGAGCTCATCGACCCAGTTTACTTCCCCGGCGGCGCAGGGTTTGCAGGACTAGAGCTTGAACGGCACCACCACCTGCCGCTGCTCGCCCAGGCCCTCGATGCCCAGGCTCATCACGTCGCCTTTTTTCAGGTACATCGGTGGCTTCATACCCAGACCGACGCCGGGCGGCGTGCCGGTGGTGATCACGTCGCCGGGCAGCAAGGTCATGAACTGGCTGCAGTAGCTGACGATTTTGGCCACGCTGAAAATCATGGTCTTTGTGTTGCCGGATTGCATGCGCTTGCCGTTGAGGTCCAGCCACATCGCGAGTTTTTGCGGGTTCGGCACATCGTCGCGCGTGACCAGCCAGGGGCCCAGCGGGCCGAAGGTGTCGCAGCCCTTGCCCTTGTCCCAGGTGCCGCCGCGCTCGATCTGGAACTCACGCTCGCTGACATCATTGATGGTGCAATAACCGGCGACAAAATTCAGCGCATCCTTTTGCGACACATAACGCGCGCGCGTGCCGATCACCACGCCGAGCTCGATTTCCCAGTCGGTCTTGACCGAGCCCTTGGGCAGCATGACCGCGTCGTTGGGGCCTTGGATGCAGCTGGTGGCCTTCATGAACACCACCGGCTCGGGCGGAATCGGCAGACCGGACTCAGCGGCATGGTCGGCGTAGTTCAGGCCGATGGCAATGAATTTACCGACATTGCCGACCGGGCTGCCCAGGCGCGGAGAGCCCTTGACCAGCGGCAGATTGGCGGTCTTCAGCTTGCGCAGTTTGGCCAACGCCGCATCGCCGAGTTGATCGGGGCCGATATCCTTGATCACTGCGCTGAGGTCACGCAGCTTGCCGTCGGTATCGATGAGGCCGGGTTTTTCCTTACCGGGGTTGCCGTAACGAACGAGTTTCATGGTTTTCCTTTTTTACAAATCAATAAGTTGAACGGCCGCCCGACAAGTCGAACACCGCGCCGGTCGAAAACGAACATTCTTCAGTGCACAACCAGCCCACCATGGCGGCGACTTCCTCCGGCGTGCCAAAACGGCCCATCGGGATTTTCGACAGCATGAAGGCAATATGTTCAGGGCTCATTTGCTCGAAGATCGCGGTCTTGACTGCGGCCGGCGTCACGCAATTGACGCGCACGCCGGTGTCGGCGAGTTCCTTGCCCAGCGATTTGGTCAACGCAATCACCGCAGCCTTGCTGGCACTGTAGGCGCTGGCGTTCGGGTTGCCGTCCTTGCCGGCCACCGACGCGATGTTGACAATGCGGCCGTAATTGCGGGCGCGCATCACCGGCACGATCTCGCGGCAGCAGTGGAACAGTCCGTTGAGGTTGACCTGCATGACCTGCTGCCAGGCATCCGGCGGGTAGTCCCAGACCTTGACATTCGGGCCGGTCACGCCGGCGCTGTTGACCAGCACATCGACGGCCGGCGTGTGCACCACGGTTTGCTGCACGGCGCGCACCACACTCGCGTGGTCGCCCACGTCCACCGCCACCGTATGCACACCCGCGCCGAGTTCACCCGCAGCGCGCGCCAGCGCCTGGCTATCGAGGTCCCACAGCGTGACGCTGGCGCCTGAGGCCAGCAGACGCTGCGCAATCGCAAAGCCCAGGCCCGCCGCACCGCCGGTGATCACCGCATGGCGGCCCGCCAGATCAAGCTGGTTCATATCGTCATGCCACCGTCGATGTTGTAGGACTGCCCGGTGACAAAGGCCGACTCATCGCTGGCCAGAAAGGTCACCAGCGGCGCAATCTCATGCGCCTGCGCAAGCCGCCCCATGGGCTGGCGTGCCACGAAGTTCTTTCGCGCCTCGACCGGGTCCTCAAACACATTGATGCGGTCTTGCAACGACGGGGTATCGACCGTGCCGGGGCAGATGGCATTGCAGCGCACGCCGCGCATCACGAAGTCAGCCGCCACGCTTTTGGTCAGGCCGATGACAGCCGCCTTGGACGCGCCATAGATGAAGCGGTTCGGCAGCCCCTTGATGCTGCAGACACTGGCCATGTTGATGATGCTGCCGTCGCCTTGGCCGCCCTTGTTGGCCAGCATCTTCGGCAGTGCCGCCTGAATGGTCCAGTATTGCGAGCGGACGTTCAGGTTGAAGGCGAACTCCCACTCCTCATCAGTGGCCTGCTGGATGGAGCCGGCATGCACAAAACCGGCGCAGTTGAACAGCACATGCAATGCCGGCATGTCCGCGATCACTTTGGTGATCGCGGCCTTGTCGAGCACGTTGAGCGCGACCGCATGGATGTTGGGCACACCGTCATAAGCGGCCAGCAGCTTTTCATTCACGTCGGTGGCCCAGACCTGCGCGCCTTCTGCGGCCATGGCCAGCGCGCTGGCCTTGCCTATGCCCTGCCCGGCAGCAGTGATCAGCGCGGTTTTTCCTTGAAGTCTCATGGCTGCTTTTTCCTTGTTGTTGCGGATGCGGCGCCGGCAGGACAACCCGCACAGGGTTTTGCCGGATATGGGCGCCGGGGAATTCATGGGATTATGAATTGGCCTTACCACTTGTCCAATTCTGGCTAACCCTTAATCCAACCCTTTTCCGCCGTGCCGCTGCAAACCGTCGAACCCCAACGCCTGTACCGCCAGATCGCGGGGCAGTTGCGCGCGCTGATTGTGGCTGGCGAGTTCGCCGTGGGCACCCGCCTGCCGGCCGAGCGCGACCTGGCACGGCAACTGGGCGTGAGCCGGCCCTCGGTGCGTGAAGCGCTGATCGCTATGGAAGTCGAGGGCTGGGTCGAGGTGCGCACCGGCTCGGGCGTGTATGTGCTGGACCGCAGCAGCCACGCCGCCGCGGCCGCCGCAAGCCGGCCGCAGATCGCCTCCGACGAATGGGGGCCGCTGGAACTGATACGCGCACGCCGGGTGGTCGAAGGCGAAATCGCCTCGATCGCCGCGCTGCAGGCCAAACGCAAACACGTCAGCGCGATGGTCAAGGCGCTGGACATGATGAAAAGCGACGCTGGCCGCGGCGTGTTGCCTCTCGAAGGTGACCGCGCCTTCCATACCGCGATTGTCGAGTCCTGCGACAACGTGGTGCTGATCGAAACCGTGCAGCGTTTCTGGGACTCGCGGCGCGGCCCGCTGTTCGAGCGGCTGGGCGGCTATTTTGAAAACCTGGAGTCCTGGACCGCCGCCATCAGTGAACACGAGACCATCCTGCAGGCAGTGCGCGACCACGACGGCGCGGCTGCACGGGTGGCCATGCATGCCCACATGGACAACTCGCACACCCGCTTCAGCGTGAGCTGGCGCCAGGCGCGGCAACTCAAGGAGCCCTTCGCCAGCCTGGCGAATACCGGATGACTTATGAACCGCGGTGCACGGCTGGCGTGTGCACCGTTTCCCTTTGCAAGCCAGTAACCACCCCAAGAGGAGACACCATGAAAGCGCTGACGAGAAAACAATTTGCTCTTAAAACAATAGCTGCTTGCGCAGTGCTGGCGGGGGCTATCGCTCCTTTTGGCATTGCAAATGCGCAGACCAAGTTGAAATGGGCCCACGTCTATGAAACCTCGGAGCCCTACCACAAGTGGTCGGTCTGGGCCGGTGAGGAATTCAAGAAACGCACCAATGGCAAGTACGAAATCCAGGTCTTCCCGGCCTCCAGCCTGGGCAAGGAAAGCGACATCAACCAGGGCCTGCAGCTGGGCACGGTGGACATCATCCTGACCGGCGCGTCCTTCGCTTCCAACTCCTACCCGCGGCTGGCCGTCAGCTACTACCCCTTCACTTTCCGCGACGCCGACCACGTGGTCAAGTACGGCAAGAGCGAGGTGTTCAAGGAGCTGACCGAGGGCTACAAAAAGGCCACCGGCAACACCGTGACGGCACTGACCTACTACGGCGCGCGCCACGCGACCAGCAACAAGCTGTTCAAGAACTGCGACGAGATGAAGGGCATCAAGATGCGGGTACCGGATTCCCCCGCCTACACCGCCCTGCCACGCGCCTGCGGCGCCAACCCGACGCCGATCGCCTTCGCCGAGGTGTACCTGGCGCTGCAGAACGGCACCGTGGACGCGCAGGAAAATCCGCTGCCGACCATCGAAGCCAAAAAATTCTTCGAAGTGCAGAAGAACATCATCCTGACCGGCCACATCTCCGACGCGCTGCTGACCGTGATTGCGCCCAGCCTGTGGAGCAAGCTGTCGCCGGCCGAGCAGAAGATCCTCTCGGACGTGACGCAGGAAGCCGCCGTCAACGCCACCAACGACATCCGCAAGCGTGAAGGCGAGCTGGTCGAGGAGTTCAAGAAAAAGGGCAACAACGTGGTGACCGTGGACCGCGCCGACTTCCAGCAGCGCGTGCTCAAGGCCATCACCTTCGAGTCGATGAAGCTGGACAAGAAAGACTGGGACAAGATCATCGCGATCAAGTAAAGCCCCGGCTGGCCGTCACCGGCCCTGCCTCCCCGCCGTTCGGGCTGAGCCTGTCGAAGCCTTCGACAAGTTCAGGCCGAACGGCCCAGACTGGAAAAGCAAATGACCCCATCGATCGACGACATGCCCGCAGTCATGGGCGAGGACGGCCAGTTCCACGCGCAGGACGAAGCGGTGGACCTTTCGGGCACCACGCTGGAAGGCTGGGTGGCGCTCGGATTCTTCTGGATCCTGGGCGGCACGGTGTTCTACCAGTTCTTCACCCGGTATGTGATGAACGACTCGGCCGCCTGGACCGAGGAGATCGCACGTTACCTGCTGATTGCGGTGGTCTTCACCGGCGCCACGATTGGTGTCGTGAAGAACAACCACATCCAGGTGGATTTTTTCTACAAGTTCATGCCAAAGGCCATGGGCCGCGTCATGGCCACGGTCGTTGACCTGATGCGCGTCGGCTTCTTCGCCGCGGCCACCATCCTCACAGGGATGATGATGCTCAAGCTCGGCAGTAACTCCCGCATGACCATGGTTGATTTGCCGATGAACTGGGTCTACGGCGTCTGCCTGCTCGGTTTCGCTGCCATGACTTTCCGTTCGGTGCAGATCGCACTGTTTCACCGCAGGCGCGGCTACTGCGTGCTCGAGCGGCCCGAGTCCTCCATGGACGACAAATAACAAGATCCCATGCTCAAAATCATCTTTCTCCTGCTCATGAGCGGCGGTATCCCGGTCGCCATCGCGATGGCCGGCTCCTCGCTGATCTACATCTGGTGGACCGGCAACCTGCCCAGCTTTGTGGTGATCCACCGCATGGTCAGCGGCATCGACAGCTTCCCGCTGCTGGCCGTGCCCTTCTTCATCCTGGCCGGCAACCTGATGAACAACGCCGGCATCACCAACCGCATCTACAACTATGCGCTGGCGCTGGTGGGCTGGCTCAAGGGTGGCCTGGGCCACGTCAATATCGTGGGATCGGTGGTGTTCGCCGGCATGAGCGGCACGGCGATTGCCGACGCCGCCGGCCTGGGCACCATCGAGGTCAAGGCCATGACCGATCACGGCTACAGCAAGGAATTCGCCGTCGGCGTCACCGCAGCTTCGGCCACGCTGGGCCCCATCATTCCGCCCAGCCTGCCCTTTGTGATCTACGGCATGATGGCCAATGTCAGCGTGGGTGCGCTGTTCCTGGCTGGCATCCTGCCGGGCGTGCTGATGGCCGTGCTGATGATGCTGACGGTGGCGTATTTCGCCCATAAAAACGGCTGGGGCGGCGACATCAAGTTCGAGTGGCCGCGCGTGATCAAGGCCCTGGCAGAAACCGCCGTGGTGATTGTCTGGCCGGTGCTGGTCTGGGTACTGATCGTCAAGCTCGGGCTGCCGGCACAGATCACCGTTGTGGTCTGCCTGGCCGCGCTGTTTGCGGCCGACCGCTTCTTCCAGTTCCAGGCCGTGTTGCCCATCATGACGCCGGTGCTGCTGATAGGCGGCATGACCACCGGCATCTTCACGCCCACCGAAGGCGCGATTGCGGCCTGCCTGTGGGCGATGATCCTGGGCTTTGCCTGGTACCGCACGCTGAACTGGAAAATGTTTGTCAAGGTCTCGCTGGACACGGTGGAGACCACGGCCACGGTGCTGTTCATCGTCGCGGCCGCCAGCATCTTCGGCTGGATGCTGACCGCCACCGGCGTGACGGCAGCGATCTCGGAGTGGGTGCTGGGTTTCACCAAGGAGCCCTGGGTCTTCCTGCTGCTGGCCAACCTGTTGATGCTGTTTGTCGGCTGCTTCCTGGAGCCCACCGCAGCCATCACCATCCTCGTGCCCATCCTGGTGCCGATCTGCCAGCAACTGGGCATAGACCTCGTCCATTTCGGCCTGGTGATGGTGCTCAACCTGATGATTGGCTTGCTGCACCCGCCCATGGGCATGGTGCTGTTTGTGCTGGCGCGGGTAGCCAAACTTTCTGTGGAACGCACCACCATGGCCATCCTGCCCTGGCTGGTGCCGCTGCTGGGATCGCTGGCCCTCATCACCTACTTTCCGAAACTGGTGCTCTGGCTTCCGAAAATGTTTTATTGATCATGACTATGTCAGCCAGGCAAAGCGATAAAGCCGACGCGCCGCTCAGCTACGCGGCTGTCCCCCGGCCTGCGGCCTCCTCCTTGATGCCGCTGCGCCGAACGCCGCCCCGGCCTGCCTGGCCCTCACTGCGTCGACATCCGCCCCGAATTCAAAAACTCTCAACACAAGCGGAAGTCCACCCATGACCCCCTTCATCCGACTCCATCCCGCCGACGATGTGCTGATTGCGCGTGCCCAGCTGGTGGGCGGCGTGCAGGCCGAAAACGTCACCGTCCGCGGCCTGATCCCGCCTGGCCACAAGGTTGCCACCCGCGCCATCGCGGCCGGCGAGCCGGTGCGCCGCTACAACCAGATCATCGGTTTTGCCAGCCAGCCAATCGCGCCGGGTGAACATGTGCACACCCACAACCTCAACATGGGGCCGGACAAGGGCGACTTCGCGCGCGACTATGCGTACGGCGCCGACGTCAAGCCCGCACCCGCCAAACGCGAGGCGACTTTCATGGGCATCAAGCGTGCCGACGGCCGCGTGGCCACACGCAACTACATCGGCGTGCTGACCAGCGTGAACTGCTCGGCCACCGCGGCGCGTGCGATCGCTGACCACTTTTCGCGCCAGACCAACCCGTCGGCGCTGGCGGCGTTTCCGAATGTCGACGGCGTGGTCGCGCTGACGCACGGCACCGGCTGCGGCATGGACGACAAGGGCATGGGCATGCAGATCCTGGAGCGCACGCTGACCGGCTACGCCACCCACGCCAACTTTGCGGCGGTGCTGGTGGTCGGCCTGGGCTGCGAGGCGAACCAGATCAACGCCTGGCTGGCGCACAGCGCGCTGCGCGAAGGCGACAACTTCCGCGTTTTCAACATCCAGGACACCGGCGGCACACGCAAGACCGTCGACAAGGGCATCAGCCTCATCAACGAGATGCTGCCGCGCGCCAACAACGTGAAGCGTGAACCCTGCAGCGCAGCCCACATCACCATCGGCCTGCAATGCGGCGGCTCGGACGGCTACTCGGGCATCAGCGCCAATCCGGCGCTTGGCGCGGCGGTGGACCTGCTGGTGGCGCACGGCGGCACCGCCATCCTGTCGGAGACGCCCGAGGTCTACGGCGCCGAGCATCTGCTGACGCGCCGCGCGGTCAAACGCGAAGTCGGCGAAAAGCTGGTCGAACGCATCAAGTGGTGGGAACATTACACCGAGATCAACGGCGGCGAGATGAACAACAACCCCTCGCCCGGCAACAAGGCCGGTGGCCTGACCACGATTCTCGAAAAATCACTGGGCGCGGTGGCCAAGGGCGGCACCAGCAACCTGGAAGCGGTCTACGAATACGCCGAACCGGTGGGCGCGCACGGTTTTGTCTACATGGACACACCGGGCTACGACCCGGTCAGCGCCACCGGCCAGGTGGCCGGCGGCGCCAACCTGATCTGCTTCACCACCGGGCGCGGTTCGGCCTACGGCTGCGCGCCTTCGCCTTCGCTGAAGCTGACGACCAACTCGGCGCTGTGGCGCAAGCAGGAAGAAGACATGGACATCAACTGCGGCGAGATCATCGACGGCGCCAGCACGGTGGCCGAGATGGGGCAACGCATCTTCGAGCTGGTGCTGGCGACGGCTTCCGGCGAAAAAAGCAAAAGCGAGGCGCACGGCTATGGGCAAAACGAGTTTGTGCCCTGGCAGGTCGGCGCAGTGATGTGACCCCCTCCTTTTATCTTGTCATTGCGGGCCTGACCCGAAATCCATGCGCGCAGGCTGACGCCGGTGGTTCAGGTGACATGGATCCCGGATCGGGTCTGCCCCGGACTTGATCCGGGGTCCGGGATGACAAACGGAACACAGCCATTCCCTGAAAAACATCATTTTCATATGCAAAAAAACCTTCAAGCCCCCGTCCTGCAAGCGCAAGTAGCTACTGTTTTAATAGCAGCCGGCAGCACCCAGGAAGAAGCCGCCACGGTTGCATCCAACCTGGTCTTTGCCAACCTGAGCGGCCACGACTCACACGGCGTCGGCATGTTGCCGCGGTATGTGGACGCGGTGCTCGAAGGCGGCCTCACACCCAACAACAGCCTGCGCGTGCTGCTGGACACCGGTTCGCTCCTGAGCCTGGACGGCCAGCGCGGTTACGGCCAGGTGGTTGGCCAGCAGGCCATGGCGCTCGGCATGGAACGCGCCAAAACCCACGGCAGCTGCATCATGACGCTGGCCAATGCGCACCACCTGGGCCGCATCGGCCACTTTGCCGAAATGGCGGTGGCGCAAGGCCTGGTGTCCATGCACTTCGTCAACGTGTTGTCGCGGCCGGTGGTCGCGCCTTTCGGCGGCGCCGACGGGCGTTATGGCACCAACCCCTGCTGCATCGGCATCCCGCTGGCGGGACGGGAGCCTTTCGTGCTGGACTTTGCGACCAGCCGGGTTGCGCAGGGCAAGATGCGGGTGGCCCACAACGAGGGCAAGCAGGTTGAGCCCGGCATGCTGATCGACGAGTTCGGCCGCGCCACCACCAACCCCGGGGTCGTCGTGGTGCCGCAAAGCAATGGCCTGTTCGGCGCGCTGATGGCTTTTGGTGAACACAAGGGTTACGGCATGGCGGTGGCCTGCGAGTTGCTGGGCGGCGCGCTGACCGGCAGCGGCACCGCGCACAAGCCGGCCGACCCGGCGATACGCGCCGTCATCAACGGCATGCTGACCATCCTGATCGATCCGGCCAAGCTCGGCACCCAGGCCAGTTTCGAGCAGGAGGCGCTGGCTTTTGCCGACTGGCTCAAAGCCGCACCCGCCGCGCCTGGCACCGACGCGGTGTTGATCGCCGGCGACCCCGAACGCGCCAAACGCCTGCAACGCCAGGACAGCGGCATAGCGATCGACACAGAGACCTGGCGGGAAATCGTGGCAGCCGGCCGCAAGGTCGGGGTGTCGCTGCCAGACTGAGCGCTTCCAGCACGGTTTACTATGAAATTGATAGCTACCCACCCTTGCCGGATATGGGCCAGTGCCCCAAATGATCATCAATCCCACTGATAGGGCGGGCCGGCTGAACAGCGCGTGCCTGCCCGCCCTCCCCGCCCGCGGCATCGCCGTGCCCGGCTACCCGCGCAGCGGCGCCCCCGGCGTCGTGCATCTGGGCCTTGGCGCTTTTCACCGCGCCCATCAGGCGCTGGTGTTTGACCAGCTGCTGCAGCGCGGCGACATGCGCTGGGGCGTGATCGGCGTGGCCATGCGCAGCACCGCACTGGCGGACAGCCTGCAGGCGCAGGACGGCCTCTACGCGGTGCAGGTGGCCAGCAACGCCGGCAGTCAGTGGCAGGTCGGCGGCGCGATCTGGCAGACCGCAGTAGCTGCGCGCGAGCCGGCGCAGGTCATCGCCGCGATCGCCGCGCCGTCCACCCGCTGGCTCACGCTGACGGTGACTGAGAAAGGCTATGTGCCGGAGCTGGCCCAACTGATTGCTCAGGGCCTGGCGGCGCGCCAGGCGATGGGCCTGCCCGGCCTGACCATCGCGTCCTGCGACAACCTGGTGGGCAACGGCCGCCAGTTGCAGGCCCTGTGCGTGGCCGCCGCGCAGCAACTGAGCCCGGCGCTGGCGCACTGGGTGGCCGGCCATTGCGCCTTTCCCAACAGCATGGTGGACCGCATCGTGCCTGCCGCCACGCCGCAGCGCCTGACCGCAGCGCGCGAGGCCCTCGGCGTGGACGATCAGGCCGCATTGGGCACCGAGGCCTTTTGGGAGTGGGTGATCGAACGCCGCTTCGCTGATGCCGCCGACGGCACGGTACTGGCCGCTGCCGGCGTGACCGTGGTCGACGATGTCGCGCCGTTCGAGGATGCCAAGCTGCGCCTGCTCAATGGCAGCCACACCGCCATGGCCTGTATGGGCGCGGTGGCGGGCTGGCCGGTGATCGGCGAGTGCATCACGCAACCGGCGGTGCACAGCTACATTCACGGCCTGATGACCGAGGAGGTCGGCCCGCAACTGGCGCGACCTGACTGGCCAGCCTACCGCGACGCGCTGCTGGCGCGTTTTGCCAACCCGGCACTGCAGCACAGCGTGCACCAGATCGCCACCGATTCCTCGCAGAAAATCCCGCAGCGCTGGCCGCCTTCGGTGCTGGGCGCGCTGCGCGCCGGGCTGCCGATGGACCGCCTGGCTTTTGCCGCCGCGGCCTGGATGCGCTACCTGCGCGGCAGCGACGAGAGCGGCAACAGTTATGTCATGAACGATCCGATGGCCGGCGAGCTGCAAACCATGGCTCTCAGGCACGCCGGTGATGCCGCCGCCAGCGTGCAGGCGCTGGGCACCTTGCCGCCAATCTGGGGCGAGGTCTTGACCAGGGATCAGCGCTGGCTGGCGCTTGTTACCCGCCATCTGGACGCGATCAACCGTCTGGGGCTGCTGGGCGCGCTGGAGCAGTTGCAGACCGGCCTGAACGACGGATAAAGCCTCGCTGCGTGAATATAAGAAGAAAATCGGCCTCCAGCCCCCGGCTGGCAAGCCTAAGTAGCTCCTGTTTTAATAGCGCCCTGCGCCGTGCCGGTCAGCCCAGCAGCATGCCCAGGCTGGCGTCCAGGTGCTCGGACGGCAGGCGCTTGAAGCCCGAGCGCGAGAAGCGCTGCAGCCGGCCCATCATGAAAGCCACGATGACCGAGGCCTGGACCTGGGCCTGCACCGTGGGCGTGGCCGCGCCGTCAGAGGCCGCGCCTTCGCGCAGGCTTTGCTTGAGGCTGGCTTCGAGCTTGTCAAAAAACTGGTTCATGCGCTCTTGCAGGCGTTCGTTCTCGAACACCAGCGCGTCGCCGGCCATGACGCGGGTCATGCCGGGGTTTTTCTCGGCAAACTGCAGCAGCATGATGACCAGCTTGCGGGTGCGCACGGCCGGGTCGGTTTCGCGTTCGGCAATCTGGTTGACCAGGGTGAACACGGTTTGTTCGATGAATTCGATCAGGCCCTCGAACATCTGGGCCTTGCTGGCGAAGTGGCGGTACAGCGCCGCTTCGCTGACATCGAGCCGCGAGGCCAGCGCCGAGGTGGTGATGCGCTCCGCGCCGGGTTGCTCGAGCATGGTCGCCAGCGCCTGCAGGATCTGCACGCGGCGCTCGCCCGGCTTGGGCCGCTTGCGCGGTGCGGCTGCTACGGGGAGGTCAGGACTCACTTCAGACTCGAACTCAGACATAGGCGGCGTTGTAAGAGATGTTTCAAAAGCTAAATGGCTAACGGATTCTCGCACAGCTAAAAGCGCTTTCGGCCGGAGATCCGCGCCTTGTCAAACCGTCAAATTCATCACCAGCCGCACCCTCAAACCGGTATTTACCGCAGCCACGGCCGGTTCCAGCAGGAGTTGCGCCTGGTGCAGGCGCGCAATTTCGTCGGCAATTGCCAGCCCCAGGCCGTTGCCTTCGCCGGCCGCTCCCTGCACCCGGTAAAACCGCTCCAGCACCCGGGCACGTTCAGCCGCCGGGATGCCTGGGCCATCGTCCTCGACCTCCAGATAGACCTGCCCCTGCCCCCCTGCCGGGCCGCCCTGCTGCCCGCAGCGCAGGGTGACGGTGCCGCCGGCCGGCGTGTATTTCACGGCGTTGTCCACCAGATTGCCCAGCAATTCGCGCAGCAGCCATTCGTAACCCGATACCTGCGCGAAACCGACCTCCAGCCCCAAATCAATGCGCTTGGCGGCCGCCGCATCCAGGTGCAGGGCCAGCACCGACTCGCACAAATCCTTGAGGTCCACCCGCTGGCGCGGCTGGCTCGCCATGCCGGACGCATCGACGCGTGACAGCGCCAGCAACTGGTTGGCCAGTTGCGAGGTGCGCCGGGTGGCGCTGCGCAGGGCCGTGATTTTTTCCGCCGACAAGGTCAGTTGCCCGCGCGCCGCCGGTGCGCCCGCCGCCTGGGCCCAGGCCTCCACCTGGGCCTGCAGCCCTGCCAAGGGGGTACGCAACTGGTGGGCGGCGTCGGCCACGAAGCGGCGCTGGCCTTCGGCCTGGTCGTTGACCAGCGCAAACAGCCGGTTCAGCGAGGCCACCAGCGGCTGGACCTCGGCCGGCGTGCTGCCGGGATCGATGGCGCTGAGGTCGCGCGGCGAACGGCGCTCGACCGCGTCCTTCAGCGCCAGCAGCGGCCTGAGCGCGCGGGTAACCGCCCAGTTGACGGCCAGACCGGCCGCCAGTACCAGCACCAGATTCGGCAGCAGCACCTTGAACATCACCGAACGCACCCACTGCTGGCGCGCATCGGAGCCGTCGGCCAGTTGCAGAATGAGCTCGCCGGCGGCGGTCCGGGCGCGCTGCACCGCGATCCGGTAGGTCACGCCGTTTTCCTCCATGCTGTGCAGCTCGGGCTCGCGGGTGGCCGGCACCACCACGCTGATCCAGTTCTCGCCCGCCAGAAAATTTCCGGCTTCGTCCGAAATGCGAAAACCTGCAAAGCCGGCATGGGCCTTGATGAACTCCTCCAGCGGCGGCGCCAGCAGCATCACCGGCGCGCCACCCGGCGCGCCGGGGGCCAGCACTGAATCAGCCAGCAGCGGGATCAGCCGGGTCAGCTGCTGGTCCTGTTGCAGTGCAGCGTTGCCTGCGGTCTGGTAGTCGAAATAAACACTGACAAGCGCAAACAGGCTCAGCGGTAACAGCAGCAGCAGCAAGAGCCGGCGCTGCAGGCCGGACTTCATCGCTGCGGGCAGGCTCGCGGCGGCAGGGACTGGGCTGTCAGCGAAAGCGCCGGGGGGCGGGCTCATGCGTTTTCGCGGCCGGTTTCAGCCGCCCGGAGGCACCGCATCGACGAGCTCCAGCCGGTAGCCGAAACCACGGATGGAGCGCAGGGCCACGCCATGCGGCTCGAGCTTGCCGCGCAGGCGCGAGATGTAAACCTCGATGGCGTTGGGCGTGATTTCCTTGTCCCAGCCGGTCAGCGCGGCCAGCAGCTTTTCCTTGCTGGCCGGTTTGGGCGCGTGGACCAGCAGGTATTCCATGACCGTCCATTCACGCGGGCCGAGCTCGATCAACTGGCCGTTGGCGCGCGCCTGGCGGTTGGCGGAATCGAGCTCCAGGCTGCCGAAACTCAGGATGGCGCTGGTCGCCGCCTGGGAGCGGCGCAGCAGCGCACGCAGGCGGGCCAGCAGCTCGGGCAGCTCGAAGGGTTTGACCATGTAGTCGTCGGCGCCCAGGTCCAGGCCCTGCACCCGGTCTTCCAGCGCATCGCGCGCGGTCAGGATCAGCACCGGCATCGCCAGGCCGCGGCTGCGCAGGCGCCGCGTGAGCTCCAGGCCGTCGGTGCGCGGCAGGCCGATGTCAATGATGGCGGCATCAAAACTCTCAGCCAGCAGCACCTCCTCGGCACGCTCGGCGCTGCCGACCCAGTCCACCGCATAACCAGCGTCACTGAGCCCCAGCTTGATGCCACTGGCCAGCATCACGTCGTCTTCAACAAGGAGCAATCGCATAAAGCCTCAACAACGTAGGGGAACGCGTCCAGGAAGCGTAGCGAGCGGCTGTCAGGCTAGGCGCACGGAGCGCAGCAACCGGAATGTGCTTGACGCACATGAGGATTGCGAGCACCGCGCAACGACGCATGGCAGACGCGCAGTAGCTTCATGGGCGCGTTTTCAATGACTCCGGATCATGGTGCCGTACGCCTGATCGGTCAGAATTTCCAGCAGCATGGCGTGCGGCACGCGGCCGTCAATGATGTGCACGGAGTTCACGCCGCTTTTGGCGGCGTCCAGCGCACCTTCGATCTTGGGCAACATGCCTCCGGAAATCGTGCCGTCGGCAAACAGCTCGTCGATCTCGCGCGCGCTCAGGTCGGTCAGCAGCTCGCCGGCCTTGTTCAGCACGCCGGGGGTATTTGTCAGCAGCACCAGCTTTTCGGCCTTGAGCACAATCGCCAGCTTGCCTGCCACGACGTCGGCATTGATGTTGTAGCTTTCGTTCTGCTCGCCAAAGCCGATCGGGCTGATGACGGGGATGAAGGCGTCGTCCTGCAGCGCCTTGACCACGCTGGGGTCAATGCTGACGATGTCGCCGACATAACCAATGTCGTGCTCCTTGGCCGGGTCGTCCTTGTCCAGCATCTTGAGCTTTTGCGCGCGGATCAGACCGCCGTCGCGGCCGGTCAGGCCCACCGCCTTGCCGCCGGCCTGGTTGATCAGGCCCACGATGTCCTGCTGCACCTGGCCGGCCAGCACCCACTCGACCACCTCCATGGTTTCCTCGTCGGTGACACGCATGCCCTGGATGAAATGGCCCTTCTTGCCGAGCCGGTTCAGCGCGGTCTCGATCTGCGGCCCGCCGCCATGCACCACCACCGGGTTCATGCCGACCAGCTTGAGCAGCACCACGTCCTCCGCAAAATCCGCCTGCAGCGCCGGATCGGTCATGGCGTTGCCACCGTACTTGATCACCAGCGTCTTGCCATGGAATTTGCGAATGTAAGGCAGCGCCTGCGCCAGAATCTCGGCCTTGTCGCGTGGGCCAACGTGGGAGAGGTCAGGGTCGAGGGGGGAGGTCATAGTTAACGTTGTTCGGTTGAGTCTTAAATTGTGCCGCAATACGAGTCCGCAGTCGTAGCCTAAGGCATATGCCATGCACTTGACCCACATTTATAAATTCATTACCGATTTCAATGCGAAGCTGCGCGAATACCCGCGGCCTCAAAGGTCAGTTAGTCAATTTACACCTCGAAATTTACACGTTCTTTTTCTACTACCAAGGGGCGCTTCAAAATCTGTGTGTGAATGCTTCCCACATATTCGCCAAGCAAACCCAGAAAAAATAGCTGCACAGACGAGAAGAAGAAAAGGCCAATCAACAGTGGGGCAGTACCGAATTCAAACCTATTCCATAGCACCAACTTAAGCACGAGATAGATAAAAGAAAGCAACAAACTCAATGCGGCTAAAAAGAAACCTCCAAAAACAGCCATGCGCAACGGAACTTTAGAGTGACTTGTGATGCCAAGCATCGCAATGTCGTACAAGGTATAAAAGTTATTTTTAGTGATTCCCCGTTTTCGGACTGGCTGCCTGAATTCGACTTGGGCCACGTCAAAACCGATCTCGCAAACCAGCCCCCTTAGATAAGGGTAAGGATCGTCCAACCGGCGCATGATGTCGATTACTTCCTTGTCGTATAGGCCAAAACCAGTAAAGTTACTTATCAGTTTGATGTCTGCAATGCGCTGTACCAGGGAATAGTAGGTCTTGCGGATTGTGAAAAATATTCGAGACTCCTCGCTAGTCGTTTTTACCCCAGCGACGATCTTGAATCCCTCCTCCCATTTTTGGACGAAGTCTGAAATTAGTTCAGGTGGATCCTGCAAATCAGAGGCCATGAGAATGACTGCATCGCCCGTCGCCTGCATCAGACCGTAGTAAGGTGATCGGATGTGTCCAAAATTTCTTGCGTTAACGATCAGGCGAACGTTTCTATTTCTTTGGATCAGCGCCTTGACTTTGGATACCGTCCCGTCAGTCGATGCATTGTCAATATAAATAATTTCATACGCGTACTGGGGAATCATGGCGAGCGTAGCTGTGACCCTGTCATGGAGAAGCTCGACGTTGGATTCCTCATTAAAACAAGGAGTAATGATGCTAATTTTCTTCATAAACATAATGCCGATTTAAGCAAAAACCAAGAGCTGCGTTGAAAATGACGGCCAGCGCGTTGGCTGCATAGACATTGTTCAAAAGAGGTAAAAGGACAAAAACCAGAAAAACATTGACCAGATACAAAACACCATAGACAGCCAAGAATCTCCAGATCAGGCTCCTGTCACTTTTTCGAAAGACAAAAATGCCAATTGTCTTGAAGTTGAAAAAGACACCTGCCACGGTTGCAAAAAAAAGTGCAATCGAATAGTGACAGCCCATAAAAACCAGTATTGCAAATACAGAGTAACCGAATGCGGTGTTGAGCCCGCCCACCAGAAGATAGCGAATGAATACGTGGTTAATTCGCACGCAGCGCCTTGTGCATTCGGAATTTCCAGAATAAAGCCATCAGGCTGAACAGCAAAATAATGTATGGCGACAGGATCAACGCGATCGTCTGCATCGGTCGAAATTTGAACACAACTTCATGGCTCCCAGCTTGCGCCAAAAACACCCCTTGAAAGATTCGATTTGTATTAATCAAATCAACCCTCTTGCCATCTACATAGGCTTTCCACCCCGGGTGGTTAACGTTGTTTAGAACAAGATAAGCGGCTGCGTTAGTAGTGACTCTCATGGTTGCTGTATTTGGCGCGATGTTCAATTCATCCAACGTCCAATGAAAGTCGGCGTTCTGTGGCAACTCCCGGAAATGACCAGCGTCTATGGTGGGTCGGCCCATATCTGCCAGAACATCGCCCATCATCGCTTTGACGAACTCGTTATCAGAAGTTAAGTTTGGTCGCTCTAACGACTTCCGATCTAGGGGCATTTCCGGACGCACATTCCGAGTGAGCACAAGCAGACGCTCAAGAAAAGGCTCATTTTTGACATACCAGACAAGTGGATTTCCAAGATTGTTGTAGCCATGAGTGAAGGGTATTTTCTTCAGCAACCACTGCTTATCATTGAAAATATAGGTATCACCCTTACCCAACCTTCGTAGATTCTGTGTGATATCAACATTTTTCTCGCGATCGCGAATTTGCTCTGAGTACCCACCTTCGCCCGACGCAATCAACCAGGTACCAGTCGACGGAATGCCATACGGAATCAAAACAAAAGCAAGTACGTTAATACAGATAAGTACGCTTACCGAAATCTGCCAGCGTGCGGGATCTTTCTTCCGGTTGAGCGACAACAGCATCACAACGACAACCACCACAAGCAGAAACTGAAGTAGGGGAGCGTTGAAGTAGTACAGCAGGCAGATGGAGAATATTCCAACCAGCAGCAGTTGCAAATCACAGACTTGCACTGCAAAAATTCTCGGCTGTGGGCTTCCACCGCGCTCTTTCAACTCCACGATTCTTGGTATTGCCAAAAAAACAATAAAAGCCGTTGCGTAAGTAACGCCGATGAACCACCAGCGGTTTGCATTCAATACCGGGGTCGCCTCGATCAATTTTCCAATGAAGTTACTGTCTCCTGCAGAATATAAAAGAGCAACTATTACCAGCCCCAGGCAGTAAAGCTGCGTCAAAAGCAATTTCCGCGTTGATACCCCCAAGAATAGAATCAACAGGACCCAGCCAGCGCCCCAAGACCATCGGTGCGTATCCAGCATCCAGGCGCCGTTGTTCATGACAATTCTTGGATCAATGGCTCCAATTAAGGCCTTGTATACGCTGCTGTAGGCGTAGTGATACGGTGCCACCAAACCACGAAGGCGTGGTTCCGGGTTTATGTAGTCGCCAATGAATACGCTGTAATTGAACTCCATGCTCAAATAACCGGGGAACAGTAGGGAGCCATAAAAGAAAACGATAGCCCCAAAAAAAATGCTCAGGTTGAGCAGCCCCACCGCAACAGATTTTCTTTCCTGACCTGTAGTAGCTCGCATAAACTTTAGCAACAATAAGTTCACTAAAAAAATCGCAACTATGGCTAGATTGATCAGGTTCATCCAGAGGTAACCGGACACCAAATAGAATGCCGCCAGAATACCGTACGCAAGATGCAACAGCGCATTGCGGCGGGCTTTTGTCAATGCGACACAAGCAAAAAATAGCCAAGGCAAACTTCCAAGGGAAACCACAATGGCGATTTGTCCAACGATCGGGACCAGTACGACAACGGCGAACGCGGTTGCGCCAAACAATGCGATTAATCTATCGCTGGTAAAAGTCTTAACTAACAGATAACTACCGACTGCACCTGTCAGTACAGCCGCTTGAATCATCAACTCATATGCATAAACTGGACTGATAAGCCAACTTAGCGCGACAAAAATTAACTGAAAAGGAGAAAAGAGACCGATATTGTTGAAGCTTGGAAAAAATGTTCCCGATTGAATAAGATGATTCCACAAGGCAAAAGAGCCGCCCCTCAATGCATCGCTGAAATATAAAAAATTAACAAAACCGATATCGTGCGTGTCCCAGGATGTATAAGTTTTCCCCATTATTGGTTTGACAAAGCAAAGTAGCCACGTCAATGCACCAATACACAAAAATAGTAGATTTTCATTTTTATTCTCTGATTCAAGCCAAATCTTCGTTTTGTTCAATTTCATTTTTACATCTTCGTTTATTTTTTATTGTCTATATAAAAACTTTTTGCGTTGCCACTGCGTACAAATCTGAGGGTTAACGCAAGCACTCGATGACGGCTCTGGAAACGGACACGAAGCTCGTCGAAACGGTTATAGCCGTAGCCATGCAGCGAAAGGGGCCAGCAGCTTCAGTGGCAATTCGACTCGGCCAGGAAGGATAAAGCGTAGCATTTGCGAAAAATGCCAACTTCAATGTAATCGAGCCTGCCTAATCTGCCGTCGCCCACTGTTCGTTAGGCCTGCACAATAAGCCTGCGTTTGATTGTTTGGCTCTCAAGCATTCAGCCGCCGGGCTAGATCATTAGGCCCGCCGCGATTCATGCACCTCAGCCGCTGTCAGCACCTGCGCCATCACGCGGCCACCGCCCTCATGGCGCAGCACGATGCTTTACACCGTTTCAAAGGGCCAGACAAGGTCTCAAACGGCGCGCCATTGCACAAGGCTCCCAGCAACCCATGATGTGCACCGAGCTGATGCCGACCTCTTGGCGCGTCCAGCGCGCCCTCATTTTGGGCAGCGTGCCAACCGGAGATGGTGCCGTCGGCAAATAGCTCATCGATCTTTCGCACGTTCAGGTCGGTGAGCCCCCCCGGCTTGTTCAGCCCGCCGAGGGTATTGGTCAGCAGCACCAGCTTCTCAGTCTTGAGCACCGTGGCCAGCTTGCCCGCCACCACGTCGACGTTGATGTTGTAGCTCTCGTTTCCCCGCCAAAGCCGATCGGGCTGAAGACGGGAATGAAGGCATGGTCCTTGTCCAGCATCTTGAGCTTGTGCGCCCGGATCAGCCCGCCATCACTACCGATCAGGCCCACGATGTCCTGCTGCACGTGGCCAGCCAGTACCCACTTCACCACTTCCATGGTTTCCTCGTCGGTCACACGCATGCCCTGGATGAACTCGCCCTTCTTGCCGAGCCGGTTCAGCGCCGTTTCAATCTGGGGCCCACCGCCATGGACCACCACCGGTTCATGCCAACCAGCTTGAGCAGCACCACGTCCTCCGCAAAATCCGCCTATCAAATAAGGTCAATCATCAAATTGTGGCGTATGCCGGCCACCCTGACCTCAGGCAGCGCCTGAAGTCTGTGGTAGGTAGCCGTGCACACAGGTCCGAAGCACCGCCTTGATGGTCTCCACATCACCATTTGCAGAGGCGTAGCGCAGGGTCTCCAAATGCACTTCCAGTTCAGGCCAGCTCAGGCAGTCCTCATGCGCCTTCATGATTCGCGGATGTGCGGTGGGCGAAGGATTGTCGCCAATCAAGAGTTCCTCGTACAGCTTTTCACCCGGACGCAGGCCGGTGATCGCGATCTCAATGTCGCCGCCCGGATGCGCCTCGTCCCTGACTGTCAGGCCGGACAGTTCCACAATGCGGTGGGCCAGATCCAGGATTTTGACCGGCTCTCCCATGTCCAGCACAAATACATCGCCGCCCGTCGCCATGGCGCCGGCCTGCAGGACCAGCTGGGCTGCCTCAGGAATGGTCATGAAATAACGCGTCACATCCGGGTGGGTGACCGTCAGCGGGCCGCCGCTGGCAAGCTGGCTGCGAAACAGCGGCACCACGCTGCCGCTGGAGCCCAGCACATTGCCAAAACGCACCATCGTAAAGCAGGTCTTGGGGGCATGGACGCTGCCAGGCCCGATATCTGAGTCGAGGAAGACTGGTGCTCTTTCGTTCGCCACCGCCTGCAACACCAGCTCGGCCATGCGTTTGCTGGCACCCATTACATTCGTGGGGCGCACGGCTTTATCGGTAGAGATCAACACGAAACGCGCTACCGAGTTCTCCACTGCAGCGCGAGCCATGTTGAGCGTGCCGAACACGTTGTTTGCAATGCCTTCAGCGGCATTGCCCTCCACCATCGGCACATGTTTGTAAGCAGCTGCATGGTAAACAATGGCTGGCTGGTATAGCTTGCACAAGGCCGACATCCGGTCATAGCTGCCCACGCTTCCGAGCAAGGGCACCAGTTCAACCGGCAGTTCAGCCGCGGACTCCCTAGCGGAGCACAGTGCCTGAAGCTCCTGATGAATGGCGTAGAGAGCGTATTCGCTGTGGTCCACCAGCAGCAATTGGTGTGGTCCTTGCAGAAGAATCTGGCGACACAACTCGCTACCTATGCTGCCGCCAGCGCCCGTGACTAACACGACCTTACCAGTTATATCCCGGGCGAGTAGTTTCCCGTCAGGCGGAATCGGGGTCCGCCCCAACAGATCTTCCACATCCAGCTCACGAAAATCCCTTACCGTCACCCGACCGCTGGCCAAATCGGCCCAGGCTGGCAATGTACGGATATGAACAGGCAACCCACGCAAGCTTTCGATAATGCCATTTCGGCGTTCCCTCGATGCACGGGGCAATGCCAGCAAAATATCAGTAACCTGATGCCGGGCCACCACCTGCGGTACATCGATGAGGCCAAATACCGGAACACCATTGATGCTGCGTCGCATCTTGGAGGCATCATCATCAACAAATCCCACCAGCTTGTATTGCCCCGTGATGCCAATGGCGGTGGCCGTCTGCACGCCGGAACTGCCTGCACCATAAATCAGCAGACGCCCTTCCACCTGGCGGGCAATGCGGCCAGGATCCGACAACCAGAACCGAGCCAGCGCGCGGCTGGTGCCCACAAGCACAAGAAAAATCACGGGCTGCAACAAGCCGATAGTCCGCGGTATGCCTGGCCACTGTTGCCACAGCAACAAAGCAAAGAGCAAGACGCCATAAACCGCGATCGCCTGCGCAGTCGCCACCAGAGCAGCGAGACCGGTGTACCTGAAAATGGCGCGATAAAGCCCGAATTTAATAAAAACCGGAATGGCCAAAACGGGCGCCAATCCATACGCCACCCACTGCATCTCGAGGGGCCAGTGCAGCGCGTCCAGCCGCAGCGAAAATGCCATCCACATAGCCGTCACGGCCATGACGACATCCAACAACATTACCAACAACCATTTGGTCACGCGCGACCAACTGAGAACCTGGCTACGCATAAAGATTAGCCAACAAAGACCGGAGAAAAAAGTACTTTTCACCTGCCGCCACCTGGGCCCATTCCAAAGCTCGCTTCCCTGATTTCATGTTTTTATCAACCGATCTTCATTTTTAAGGTGGGGTACAACCGCCGTCGCTACGCTACCCCGTGATACCTCGCGACTGTGAAAGCCATAAGCTAAAAGAACACCCAGCGACACACAGAAAAAATCACCGATGTAGGCATCGTACAGAGATGAATTGAACAAGCAAGACACGATCAGTGCAAGCAGCATGGACTGGCCTGCCCGGGCAACAGGACGGTCCATCTTGCGCAGGTCTAACAAGATGGACGCGATAAATGCCCACATGAGAAAAATTCCGCCCAGTCCCAGCTGCACTCCCCAAAGCAGAAATTCCTGATGAGGGTTGCCGTGTGCATAATAGTAATTGGAACCCAGACTTTGATGAGCGGCGTTTTCATGTCGGCCAATTCTGTTGAACTCCGTTACCCAACTACCCGCACCAGCGCCCATGAGCGGCTTCTCGGCAATTGCCCTGACCGATGTTTTCCAGAAATTCAATCTCACGCTGGATGAACTGAGAGGGTCGGGCTGGGAGGAATAAGCCAATATCTCTGCCTGAGTGGCTGAAAATCTCTGCGCCACTTTGTCAAAGCTGACAAAGGCCACCAAAACCATCAGTGGCGGCACAAATACTGACGCGAAGCGCCACCTCGCAGGCAGCGCCCAAAAAATGGACATACACACCATCGCCACCAGAACGAGGTAGCCTGTGCGCCCCTCAAAAACAATCAATACGCTCGCCAGCGCTAGGATAGATACCGCGATTGCCGCGAAAGACAAAGGTCGAGTGGGAGCACGCGCTTTCAGATGCCAGAAAACGGCAAAAACCACTGCACTCATGATGCTCTGATCCAGATAGCTGGAAAAGACAGCGTAGGTGGTCTTGGCCATGTTTGCGGTAGCCCACGGAACCGGAACACCGAAATAGAGCAACCAGGCGCTGAAAAGCAAAAAAACTTGCGCCCCCATGAAAAAGCCCAATGCATACACAGCCTGCTGGCGCGTTCTAATCAATACAAGGAGGGCGGGAATAACCAACAATTTCCCGTACTTGCCAACCGCGCCCAATGCACTGTCCAAGGGCGCGGTGGTCCAAAGAAGACTGAATGCAAAAGCAAATACCACGAACGTTGCCACCCGCGGAGTCCACATTTTTTGCAAAGGCGCCACATCCGCAGCCGTCCGCCCGCCTCTCAAAAGTACAACCAGAACAGTAATCACCAACAAGACCTTGCTGATGCTTACGATAGCCAGCGACAGTCCGACCGACGCAGCGACCAAGCACACAAGTCCCAAGCGGAACCCGGGATTTCTAAACATTTGGTCTAACTTTCAATGGGACACGCCGTCCCTACGCAGTACTTTTACAAAAGTGCGCCAGAGAATTTGCATATCGAAGCGAAGGCTTTGACGCTGCAAATACTCGACATCGAGCTTCACTTTGTCCGGAATCGGCAATTCGTCCCGCCCATTGATCTGCGCCCAGCCCGTGAGGCCCGGCACCAGTTCATGCACCCCGGAACGCGTGCGCAGTTCAATCAGGTCACGCTGGTTGAAAAGCGCGGGCCGGGGGCCCACAAAACTCATGTCGCCCTTCAGGATACTCCACAGCTGCGGCAATTCGTCCAGGCTCGAACGGCGCAAAAAAGAGCCTGGCGGGGTCAGAAACTGCTTGGGGTCCGCCAGCAAATGGGTCGCAACCGCAGGCGTGTTCACCTGCATCGTGCGGAATTTGGGCATCCGGAAAATCCGGTTGTGCCGCCCGACCCGGTCCGACCAGTAGATCACGGGGCCTTGCGACGTCAACCGGACCAGCAGCGACACCAGCACGATGGGCAGCAGCAGCAGCAGACTTGCCAGCAACGCCAGGCCTACATCGAACAGGCGCCTCATCAGAAACCCGGGCCGGAGATTGCGATTTTTATCAACGGCGTCTCCGTTATGCCTTGGACCACACAACCCGGTTGATGTAGTCGATGTAGCTTGTGACGACCCTGACGATTTGTGTCGAAACATGGGGATTTTCATAGTCCGTGATCGCCAGCACCGGGCGCTGGCCCTGGCTGTACTGCGCCCTCACGATCCCGATGGCGTTGAGCACGCGGTCCTTTTTAAGGCCGCTCATGATCAGAGTTCCCACATCCATGCCCTCGGGCCGCTCATGCGCATTTCTCAGCGTGATCGAGCACAGGTTGAGAAGCGACGTTTCTTCGGTGATGGTTCCGCTGTCAGACAGCACGCAATTGGCTTCGATCTGCAATTTCATGTAATCGAAAAAGCCCAGTGGTTTACCGAAGACGATACGCTTGTCCAGGCCTTCATATCCGATTTCTTCCAGCCGCTTCCGGGTGCGCGGGTGGGTAGAGACGATGACCGGGAGCCCGTACTTTTCCACCAGCGCCGTCAGCGTCTCCAGCAGGTCCTTCAGGGCGTCGGGTGAATCAACATTTTCTTCGCGATGCGCGCTGACAAGAAAGAACTCCCCTGGCTTGAGCGACAGCTTGCCGAGGATGTCCGACTGATCGATCTGCGGTTTGTAGTGGTCAATAACCTCCCGCATGTGCGAGCCGGTTTTGATAATGGTTTCCGGCCGCACGCCCTCGGCGATCAGGTAACGCCGCGCATGCTCGGTCAGGACCATGTTGATGTCGGACAGGTGATCAAGCACCTTGCGGTTCAACTCTTCGGGCACGCGCTGGTCGAAGCAGCGGTTGCCGGCTTCCATGTGAAAAACCGGGATCTTGCGGCGCTTCGCGGCAATGACTGCCAGACAGGAGTTGGTGTCACCGTAAAGCAGCACGGCATCGGGCTTTTCACTGGCGAAGACCTCGTCAGCCTTCATGATGATCTGTCCGATGGTCTGGGCGGCATTTTCACCGACGGCATTCAAAAAATGGTCGGGTTTGCGTATCTGCAAATCTTCAAAAAATATCTGGTTCAGCTCGTAGTCAAAGTTCTGTCCCGTGTGTACCAGGATGTGCTGCGTATGCTTGTCGAGCGAGGCGATCACCCGGCTCATTTTGATCAATTCGGGGCGGGTCCCGACCACCGTCATTACTTTAAACACGAAGTGCCTCCTCAATAAAATCCAGTTTTCCCAGTAACGCCTTGACCTGTGCAACGTTCAGTCGCTCGGTGTTGTGCGATGTGTAGTCATCCAGCTGCGATATGCGCTCTTCCCCGTCGCTGAAATACTTGGCGTAGTTGAGGTCACGGTTGTCGGCCGGGATACGGTAATACGCACCCATGTCGTCGATACGCGCCATCTCCTCGCGCGACACCAGTGTCTCGTAGAGCTTTTCCCCATGCCGCGTACCAATGATCTTGGTCGGCTGGCCGTTGCGGTCGAACAGGTCCTTGAGCGCCTGTGCCAGGTCGGCCACCGTCGACGCAGGCGCTTTCTGCACAAAAATATCGCCCTGCTTCCCATGCTCGAAGGCGTGCAACACCAAGTCGACTGAGTCGTCGAGCGACATCAGGAACCTTGTCATGCTCGCATCCGTCACAGTCAACGGAAGGCCGCTCTTGAGTTGTGATACGAACAGCGGGATGACCGAGCCGCGTGAGGCCATGACATTACCGTAGCGCGTGGCACACAACACAGTTTCGCCGTCGTTCTGCATGCGGGCCCTGGCAACCATGAGCTTTTCCATCATTGCCTTGGACACGCCCATCGCGTTGATGGGGTACACCGCCTTGTCGGTGCTCAGAACGACGACGCGCTTGACGCCCTGGGCAATGGCTGCGTTCATGACATTTTCTGCCCCCAGAACGTTGGTGCGCACCGCTTCCATCGGGTAGAACTCGCAGGACGGCACCTGTTTGAGTGCAGCCGCGTGAAACACGTAGTCCACGCCTTTCATCGCGTGGTGAATGCTGTTGTAGTCCCGGATGTCCCCGATGTAAAACTTGAGCTTGTCGTTGTTCAGGCCGATGCGCATCTCTTCCTGCTTCTTCTCATCACGACTGAAGATGCGGATTTCGCGAACCTCGGTCGACAGAAAGCGTTTCAGCACAGCGTTGCCGAACGACCCGGTCCCGCCGGTGATCATCAATGTTTTGTTGTCGAACATGGCGTGATGCCTTATTGTTTTGAAGAATGCATGATGTCAATCAGCCTGGGCCAGGCTGGCGCGACATAACCGGTCGCTTCGCGAAACCTGCTGACGTCAAGTGAACGATCCATCACGAAGTTATTGTCCATCTGGATATCTATGGTTTTGCCATAGACGGAGGCAATGAGCTTGAGAAGCTCGTATTTTCCTATGGGCGCTGCCCCGACATGGTAAAGACCTGAAAGTTCAGGCCTCGGAATCACGATGTCGCGGACCACCTCGGCGAAAACAACGTTGGGCAGCCCCGAGAAAATGGCCTTGTTGAAGCCCTTGCACGAGGCTTGCTGGGCCAAAAACCATTCCAGCAGGCCGTAGGCGCTTTGCAGTTCGTGGCCAATCGTCGATGTGCGCAGGGTAACCGCACCTGCACCAAGGACCTCGCCGAGGAACTTGGACTTGCCATAGACATCCTTCGCGTCAGCGGCGTCGCTTTCGCTGTAGTTGCCTTTGGCACCCGAGAACACGCAGTCAGTGCTCACGTGGATCAGGCGTGCCGAGGCTGCCAGGCAGAGTTCCGCTAGCTGGTGCGGCATCAGCGCATTGATGGGGATGGCGAGAAGCGGATCATCAGCCTCGGCGTGATGTTTGGTCAGCCCAATGCAGTTGATAACCACGTCCGGCCGGACTTGAGCGACTGCCCGCACAAGGCTGTCGCGGTTGTTGATGTCGACGAACGTGAGCATTTTTCCCGCGATCTCAGGCGTGAAGAAACGCATGGCCTCGCCCGAGCGCATGCTGCCGAAAATCTGCCAGTCCGTTTGGCTCAATACGCGGATCATCGCGCTGCCTATCATGCCGCTGGCGCCCAACACAAGAACTCTCATCCAAAAACCCTCAAGAAGATTCCGCCAGTGTGCGGAGATGGCCTGCCAGCTGCTCAGTCAGCATGTCATGGTCGAAATGCGCTTTGAAATACCGCTGGCCGCTGGCCCCCAGCTCGGCCAGTTCCCCAGCCGTCATCACCGCCAGCCGCAACACTGCATCGGCCAATGCAGGCGCATTTTCCGCCGGTACCGCAAGGCCGGCGCCGGCTTCCGCGACCACGCGCGCGCCTTCCCCGTTCAAGCATGCAATTATCGGTCGTCCGGAGGCCATATACGCCTGGATCTTGTTGGGAATCGTCGCCGCGAATATGGGCTGGTCTGTCAGGGTGACCAGCAGCGCTGAGGCTTTCTGCATCAGGCCGGGCATTAATTCGACAGAAAAACGTCCTGGGAGATGAAGATTTGTCAGCCCGCGCCTGGTCGCCTCCTCGCCCATCCACTGCTGGCGGCTGCCCTGGCCGACGACCACAAACTGGATATCAGGACGGCCACGCAGAAGAGTGGCCGCGTCGACAATGGTTTCAACCGCCTGACCGGCGCCGATATTCCCCGCGAACACCACACAGAAGGCGTCGCTGTCCAGAACGGGTATGGGCGGGGACGGCGATCCCGCTGCCGCGGAAAACACGGGATCCACCGAATTGGGGTAATAGACCACAGGCGTACCGCCCGCCATCTCGCGCACCCGCGGAACAAATGCCTGGGACTGAACCAGCAGCAAGTCGGTACGCGCATAAATCGCCTTGACGGCCACACCGACCATGGCCAGCGCACGGGGACTGCGTACGTAGCCGGTTGCTTCAAGGCTTTCGGGCCAGAGATCCTGCACCCAGATGGCGACTTTTCGCTTTTTGAGCCATCCGATGACCAGAGCCGGAATCGCCTGCAGGATAGGGGAGGTACCATAGGCCAGGATCACGTCATAACGTTTGCCGCGAAGCATCCAGACACCCAGGGTGCTGGCCGATACCACAAACGACAGATAGTTAAACACGAGATTCAATGCGCCGCGTTTCCGGCGGGGCGCCATCGGCACGCGGTGAATGTTCAGCCCATCCCATGACTCTTGCTGGCAAGCCCCGGCCCTGTAACCTTCAAAAATCACCCCTTCCGGATAGTTGGGCTGACCGGTCAGAACATCCACGGCCATGCCTTTCTCCACCAGCGTCTTGGCGACGTCGTTGATGCGAAAGCTTTCTGGCCAGAAGTACTGGCTGACGATGAGGACGCGCAAGCTACCCGCCGTTCTCTAATAAGTGACCAATGAATTCCGAGGCTGTCATGAGCGGCAGGGAATGATCGTTGTTGCCCATGAATCGTTTTACGGCTCGTGCGATCGATAGTGCGGATGTGGGATCGAAAACCTCTTCCGGATCCAGAACGTCCCGGACAAAGTCAAGCTCCGAAGCAATCACCGGCAGGCCTGCCTGCCTGGCCTCAATCAGCGGTAACCCGAACGATTCAAAGGTCGATGGATAAATCAGTGCGCCAGCCTGGCCGTACAGATCGACCACAGTATCGTGCGGCAACTTGCCCCAGTTCTTTAACCGGAGGTTGAACTGTTGCCGTTGCGCTTCCACCCAGTCACAAAGCCCGGGGTTAGCAGAGGGGTCCAGTGTGAGCCATAACACCGGAAACAGTCCCTCAGAAGCCAGCAACCGCCATGCATCAACAAGCCTGCGGTGATTCTTGTGAGGCTCGCCAGATGCCACATAAAGAAAGGGGTTTGCCGACGCACCGGTGGATGGAGGTGCTGCCAGGTGCGGTGCAACCGGAGAGATGCTGCGTCCGGAACGCCCATAGCCGGCAGCGTTGGCGACAAATGGAAGGACCGTCACCTGCTTGTTTTGGGCGAAACCAGATGCTTTCAGCGCGGTAGCCATGGATGGTGTCTGGACTGCAAATATATCGGCGTTGCCAGCGCGCCAACGCAGCCACCACCGCTCTGCTTGGAGGCGCAGTCGTGTCCGGATCGGGAATTGGGCCAGACTCGTCGAATCGACCAGGTACCGGTTTTGCAGGAAGACGACCACTCGTCCCGCGGTGCGGAACAGCGGTGGCAGGTTTCCAAAGCACAGCACAAGGTCACCGGTTTTGGCTTTTTGCGCCAGCCATCGCTCGGCCAGCAACCTGTGCAACCCACTGCTGCGCACCTTCCTGATGCCGACATTCTGGTGCTGTGTTTGCGCCATGTGCATGCGCTCGTCCACCTGCACGTACACAGATGCGACATCAACGGGAACCTCGAGCAGCGCGCGCAGCAAGGTGGCTCCGCCACCTTGATGGACGTTGCAAGCCTGAATGAAAAAACGTCTTGATGAGGCTGTGATCAAGCAGGCCCCCGATTGCCGAAAAAATTTCTGATGAGACGTGCAAAATACCTGGATTGAATTACCCCTATCAGGCAGATCGCTCCGCTGATCATCAGGTAGTGAGGCAGGTCCTGGCGCGGCGTCACACCCAACTGGGTCACGGTGTTGGCCAGACTCAGACCAAGCAATGAACACAGTAGAGGATTGCCGGTCAGCAACAAAACGGCCCTCTCCCCCATCATCACTGCGCTCGCGAGTAAAGCCATGCCGAGCACCACCAGCCAGACCGAGCCGCTGTAATACAGGAAGGCCATAGCTCCCGGAAGCGTTGCGAACTGCCACACATTCGGGTCCGTCCACCGGTAGTGCGAGTTGCTGACCTTCTGGTAGAAGCTCACGCCCTCCTGGCTTCGTTTTTCCGTTGCTGCCTGTAAGAAGGTGTGAAGGCCTTTCTCCTGATAGGCCTGGACGGCCATGACACCCTCCAGGCCGATCCACCGCCCGACCGCAAGCTGGAGGAAACGGGTCCCCATGTCGATCAGACGGCCACTTAACCCATCGCTCTCTGCTGCTGCAGGTTGCGCCGCGGCTGCGGCAAGTCGGGGCGGTGGACTAGCTCCGGCCGCAGCCAGCGCGGCGGGAGCGACGCGCACGGCGACCTGCTTCTCTGCAGGTGCGGCAGTGCCTGCGCTTCCAGGATCTACCACAGCTGCTGAAGCGGGCGCAGACACCACCACCTGGATTCGTTCTTCCGGCCGGGCGGCCTTGATGGGGGCCTGCAATTGCGCCTGCTCGGCGTAGAGTTTTGCCAGCAGTTCGTCGACCGGCAAGCCTGCCCGCTTGTTGCCCTCTTCCCTGGCGATCGCCCCCTGCAGAACCTCCAGCCGTGTCAGCCGGATCTGGTTAGCCGTTGTGGTGGTGCGAACATCCGGATAAAAGTAGGCGCGCAGCATGTCCACTGCCAGGTAGGAAACGCCAAAAAACGTCAGCAGGATCAACAGCGCCATGCCCTTGCGCCTGATGCCCGCCATCAGGTCAGGACGAACCCTGTAAAACGCCAGCAAAATGGGCACCGCGTGAAACAGAAACACCCCCCGGCTCAGCAGCGTGGTCGTGGACAGAACGGCCTCCCCCAGAATTAGGAGCGGCCCGGTGTGCGCCTTCTTGCGACTGGCCATTTCCCACCAGACCAAGGTTGACACCCCGATGGCCAAGCCAATGCTTACGCACCAGCCGATCACAGCATTCAGCGGCCAGGCCAGTACAGTGCGGGGTACCAGTCCGATCTGCATGATGCCCCACACGGAATTGACCAGCGGCAACCCGAGCAAGCAGGCGAACATGGCGATCCAGATTGGTTTTCTGAAGCGAAGGAACCAGGGGGGGCACGCCGGTGGCATCTCGGTCAGCCTGCGCGTCGTATCGCAGCGGCGAAATCTGTCAAGCGCCCGGACAATGCCCCACGCCAGCAGCACCCCGGCCAGCCCTGAGGTGCTGACCAGCAGCACCTCATTCCAGGCGCCTGCAGACTTGTTGAACCAGCCGGTAGGTTCGCCGTAAGGAATATCCAGCACAGTGTGGACCGTGAATTTGAACCAGAAGCCCAGCCACAGAAAAACAGCCAGAAAAAGGTACCCGTAGCTGGCAGGGCGGCGCAGGCCACTGACCAGGAGCAGCAGTGAAACCACCGAAAAGCCGACATACAGCGCCTTGCTGCCGGCGAATGCGTATAAACCGCAGGCAAACAGGGTCGCCCACCCAGCGAATGCCACGCCTGCCAGCGCCTTGTTGATGGAGTCCCCTGTACGCATCGGATGTTCAACTGTGACGTAAGGTGCGTTCAATGATGGGCCGTTGTGAGGGTTATGCGAAAAACTGCCTATTCTCGTCGATCTCGCCTGCTTCTCTGGCTGCGAGCAGCCCCGCAGGCAGAAAACGGACGCTCCTCCAGGCGCGCAGGGCAGCTACAGCTACCGATGCGCAGACATCCTGCTGCTGAACAGGATGTCATGTCCGGCCTCTTGGTTGAACCAAGCTAATACCAATGACGGCAATCGCAATCATGCCGAAGTGGATCAACAGTTGGCGCGGCACCACCCCAAGCTGTGCCACCGCGTTGGCCGCATTCATACCAACCAGCGCGCAAAGCAGGGCGTTACCAGTCAACCGGCGCGCCAGATGTTCGGCAATAAACATGGCGACGCTCAGCATGGTCATGCCGAGAAAGACCCACCACAAAGCGCCCGAAAAATAGAAAAAGGCGGTCGCACCGGGAAGCGTGGCAAACCGGTATTTGCTGGCATCTGCATCACCGTAGCCAGAGTTGCTTATGACCTGGTAGCGGGATGCCTGGTCCCCCGCCGATCGCTCCAGTAGCGCCGTGATGAACAGGTCCATGGACTTGCTGGGGTGTCCGACCGTAGCCATCACGCCTTCAATGCCAATCCAGCGGTCAACTGCCAGGGCAGAAACGCGATCTACAAACCCGCCCGTCATCTGGTAAGCGAATTCGCTCACGACCAGCTTGAACTGCCCCATTGATGTCCCCAGCGTGCCGTCGGTCCTGGCGCGCTCGTCGCGTATGGCCACTGCAAGGGCGGCACGTTCTTCCTTGAGTTTCTCCAACTGGGGGGGGAGCGGCAAGTCCTTCCGCAGCCCATGCGACTTGATGTCCGGCAACTGCTTTTCCAGGGGTTCATTCTTGAGAATCATCTCCTCGACAGCAGGAATCTTTCCTTCAAGAACTTCGAAGCGGATGAGACGTTTCAGTGTGGTTGTTCTGAAATCCTGTCCCTGCTGGTAAAGGTAGCTCCTGGCCGTAGAGACCACTGAAATGGAAATCACAAACAGCAGGCCAACGATGCAGGCGGTACGCAGCAAGCTCGCCCGCGCACGCCACTGGATTTGCGCCTGATTCAGGGCAAGTCCGGTAAAGGCAGGAAGCAGGTGAAACAGGAAGATTCCACGACTCAGGAGAGACATGGTGGAGAGGAAGGCCTCCACAAAGACGGCGTAAACGGGCAGGGAGATGTCCTTCTTCAGGCAGATATCCCACCAGAGGATGGTGGCCAACGCCATGGAAAAGCCCGTGCTGAGCAGCCAGTAGATCAGGCCATTGAGCGGCCACACCAGAATGGTTCTGGGTGTCAGGCCGCTCTGCTGGATGCCGTAGATGCTGTTGAGTGCCGCCAGCACGGCGATGCTGCCCATCAGCAGCATCCAGACCATGCGGCGATGCGCCGGATACCACAACGGCACCCTGGCACTGTCGGCAGTCAGCACCAGATGATGCTTGCCTCGCCAGGCGCCATAAAGCCACCGGCCCACGAGCAAGCCCATGCCTGCAACAGTGGCCACCCAGAGTGCTTCGTCCCAGGCCGCTGGGCTGGAGTCAAACCGCCCGACCGGCTCTACATAGTCATACTGAAAAATGTTGTGGACAGACAGCTTGAGCCAGAACCCGAGCCAGAAGAAGATCGCAAGAAACAGGTAGCCGTAGCTCTTGGGCCGGTACAAGCCGCTCAGAAGCACGGCAGTCAGTACCACGCTGAAGACTACATACACCCAGCGAGACCCTTGGTGACCCACCAGCCCGCCGATAAACAGCACACACCACGCCAGCAGGATCACTGGAATGACCTTGTAATCGCCAGTGAAAGAGGTGGGGTGAAAGAGTCTGGTGGGCATCTGGAGGTACGAACGGGCTGTGTGTGTGCTGCGTCGATCGGGCTGGCAGTTATCTGTCTGTCCGGCGGCGGATCTTCTCCCACACCCTGGATTGAAGCAGCCCAATAATCAGGACACCGAGAAACAGCATTCCCAGGTGTATCAGCAATTGTCTCGGAACAACACCCAATTGTGCGATGGCATTCGCTGCGTTCATTCCCACCAGCGCGCAGAGGATTGCGTTGCCGGTCAGGTAACTGACGAGGTGTTCACTCCAGAGGGCGCCCAGTGTCAAACCCAACATGCCGGCAAAAACAAACAACAACGAACCCGAGTAATAAAAGAAGGCGGACGCACCCGGCAAGCTCGCGAACTGGTATTTCGTCAGGTCAAGGGTCTGATAAATCGACTGGCAAACTCGTTGATAAAGCGGTGCCTCACCCAATCCAGCCCGTTCCGTCAGGGCTGTTTCGAACAGTTCTACACTCTTTCCCGGATAGGCAGAAATGGCCATCACGCCCTCCATGCCTATCCAGCGGTCCACAGCCAGAGCTGCGACGCGGGTGATCAGGCCCGTTGTCAACTGATACGCAATTTCATCCAGCAGCAGCCTCGCTTTGCCCGATGGCGAATTGCGCCACTGGAGCATTTCGGCCTGACGCGCTTTCAGCTGTTGTTCGAGTGTGTCTTTTTCAATCGCCAGCGGCTGGAATTGGTCTTCCAGAATGGTTTCCTTCGGTTCAACCTGGTGATCAATCCGGTAAAGGCGCCTGGCCGCATCTGCCCGTACCTGCATGGCTGGAATGTTTTCGTGAAGCCATTGCTGTTCGAAGCGCAAGGCTCCCAGTTGATCCTTGAGCGGAACTACACGCGAGAGTTTGTGAATTTTCATTTTTCGCTCGATCACGTAGTCAGGCATGTCCGTGGATTGCACCATCTCCTCGACGATGGGTACCAATGCCGCCAGAACGTCGCGCCTGGAAATGCCCATGATCAGCAGCCGTTCCTCGAAAGTCGGGACAACCGTCTGAAGGATCTGCAGTCTGGTGATCTTGTTTTGTGTCATGGTGCGGAAGTCCTGATCCGACTGGAACAGGTAGCTGCGCAAGGTGCTCACCACGGCAAGCGAGATGACAAAGAAGATCGCAAGAATGCCGATAACCCTCAGGAACTTTAGCCGCGACCTCCAGACCGCCTGCTGGCGGTTCAGCTCGATTGCAAGCAGTTGCGGAATGATGTGAAACAGGAAGATTCCACGACTCAGGAGAGACATGGTGGAGAGGAAGGCCTCCACAAAGACGGCGTAAACGGGCAGGGAGATGTCCTTCTTCAGGCAGATATCCCACCAGAGGATGGTGGCCAACGCCATGGAAAAGCCCGTGCTGAGCAGCCAGTAGATCAGGCCATTGAGCGGCCACACCAGAATGGTTCTGGGTGTCAGGCCGCTCTGCTGGATGCCGTAGATGCTGTTGAGTGCCGCCAGCACGGCGATGCTGCCCATCAGCAGCATCCAGACCATGCGGCGATGCGCCGGATACCACAACGGCACCCTGGCACTGTCGGCAGTCAGCACCAGATGATGCTTGCCTCGCCAGGCGCCATAAAGCCACCGGCCCACGAGCAAGCCCATGCCTGCAACAGTGGCCACCCAGAGTGCTTCGTCCCAGGCCGCTGGGCTGGAGTCAAACCGCCCGACCGGCTCTACATAGTCATACTGAAAAATGTTGTGGACAGACAGCTTGAGCCAGAACCCGAGCCAGAAGAAGATCGCAAGAAACAGGTAGCCGTAGCTCTTGGGCCGGTACAAGCCGCTCAGAAGCACGGCAGTCAGTACCACGCTGAAGACTACATACACCCAGCGAGACCCCTGGTGACCCACCAGCCCGCCGATAAACAGCACACACCACGCCAGCAAGATCAAACTGGCCAGGACGCGCAGTGATTTGACGGGGTGCAAGAAGCGGGCAGGAATCAGGAACATGAGGTCATTCAAACGGAAACATCGGGCATCCGCAGCCACAACGCATGCTGTTGTCGGGGGTCACGGTTGCTTGCGAAAGGTTTTTTGCAGAAGATAAACCACAAGAGCCATGAAGAAAATCATCATGAACTGCGGCAGATCCTGCCGTGGGGTCACGCCAAACTGTGCTGCAGCGTTGGCAGCAGTTACGCCGTACAGCGAACAAAACACGGGATTTGCCGTCAGCCTGAGCAATAGCTCTTCACCGGCGATGCTGAGTACCACGAAGATTGCAACACCGGCAATAACGATCCACAGAGAGCCACCCAAGTACATGAACCCTGCCATACCCGGTGTGCTTGCAAACTGGAACTTCGGATCATCGTTCTGGTAACCGGATTCACTGATCTGCTGGTATGCCGTAGCTTTGCCGACCTCACGCGTCTCGAATAACATGGTGTCAAGTAGTGCCGCACCTAACCCAGAATGAGCTGAGATAGCCATCGCGCCCTCCAAGCCAATCCAACGGTTCACGATCAGTTGATGCAGCAAAATCCACCTGAAGGAAGAAATCACAGGCTCTTCTGACGGTGCAGCCTTGGCGGGAGCAGGCGTGGTGAGTGAGTGCCTTTGATTGCCACCTAACACAGCCACAGGTTGTGTAACAGGCCTTGCTTGGGATGTCGTGTATTGATAATCACGCATGAACGACACAGCGGCGATCGACACCATGAACAGCCCGACGGCTATGCCCGTAAAGGTCATGAGTTGTCGCCTCGTGTAATGGCTGACCTGTTTGTCTGACTTGAGGCTGAAGAGTGGCGGCACGGTGTGGAACAGATAAGCGGAGCGGCTGATAATCGTGACTGCCGACACAAGCGCCTCGGCGACGATCGCGTAAGGCTGCCAGGTCAGCTTTCTGCCGCTGGCGATATCCCAACCCGTCAGCACTGCGACTCCGAGCGCGCACCCGATGTTGAGTGACCAGGCAATGACGGCATTGAGAGGCCATGGAAAGACCGTGCGGGGGGCGAGCCCAATCTGCTGCACCCCGTAAAGCACATTGATCAACGCGGTGACAACAGTGAACACACCTAGACCAAGCCACAGCAGGCGCCGCGTGCTGGCGTACCACGACGGCGCAATACCTTGAAAAATCTGCTCCTGCTGAAATCGAGGCAGCCAGACCCACATCAAGCGTCCCAGCATTGCTCCAAGGAAGGCTGCAACGGCAATCCATAAGACTGTATCCCACGCCTCTGGCGAGCTGTCAAACCGGCCAATTGGCTCACCAAAAGGAAAGTGCCCGAAAATCATAAAGTTGGCGGTGAGCTTGAACCAGAATCCGAGCCATAAAAAGATGACCAGAAACATATAGGAGTAGCGCCTTCGACCAATCAGACCTGAAACCAGGGCTGCCAGCGAAACCGCAGAGAATGCTCCGTACACCATCCAGGAGCCGGCATAAAACTGCGCGCCCGCACTGAAAAGAGTCATCCACACCAAACCAAAAATCACAAGACCTTTGTGACGACCCGTCCAGCCTGTGAGCTGGTTAACGGAAATCATGGGTATCCAAACCGAAAATGCCAAGCAGCGAACGGCTATACCGGAGCCCCCTCTCACTCTGGATAAACCGGCGTCCCGCATCACGCATTCTTTGCAACTCGCTCGCGCTGATCCGCGACAGATGGTCGACAAGGCTTTCCCACTTGGCGAAATTGCGACAATCGATGTACGCCTCGACCGGGACGAGATCGTCGATGTCCGGCGCACCGAGATAGACGGGGATGGTTCCGGCATAGAAGCAGTCGAAAATCTTCTCGGTCACATAGCCCTTCATGGCCATATTCTCAAAGCAAAGACTGAACTTATACCGGCTCAGCACCTCGTATTTTGAATCGCATGCGCCCTTGTAGATCGACATCAGGGTTCTGCGGTGCTTCCAGTACGGCCACCACATGGATGCGCGTGACCACCACCTGTCCCAACCACGTCCGTAAAGATCCACTGCGTTCAGCTTTGCCAGCCCTGCCATCGCCTCTATCCGACGACTGTACAGCTCGTTGGGAACTCGGCGCGAAATATGATTTCCATTGATCACCACCAGCCGGTCAAGTCGGTCCTGACTGGACCAATAGACCTCCATCACGTCCTCCCGGGGCTGTGGCCAGTAAAGCTTTCGCAATCTGGACTGGTCCACGCCGTCCAGAGAAAACCCGTCGCCTGACGTGTTGTGAACATAAACCTCGTCAAAAGCCTCGGTCAGCGCCGGCAGCGCGGCATAAGGTCGAGGGTCCACCACGGGAGGCTCAAAAATCACAAACGCTCGCAAATGCAAGTCCGACCTTCCTGCAAGTTGCGTGTAGTTGTCGAGCACTCCTAGCGAGTAGTAGTCTGCGGTTGACTCAACGTCGTTTCGGGAGGAAAGCCTGTCGGCGGTATATACCTCCGCCCCTGTTGCCTCAAGCCGGGTTTTGAGCTTGAGGAAAGGAAGCAGGGTGTCGTCCCGGTTCAGCCGGAGATCCGAGGTATCAAAAAGCCGGTCCTGGTAATACGCTGCCGAGGACGGGTCAATGTAAACGCTGTGGTTCGATGGAGGCAAGCTCATTTGTTGGTTGCCTGTTTAAGTCGCATCAGCAAGGCTTTTGCGGGCTTCTGCATGCCCGTGAGAAGCGCCAGATACACGTAGCCCGCCAGCGAGAAAACAAGCAAGCCACGTTTGCTTTTCAGCGCGTCCACTAAACAACGCCACGACAGGACTTCAGAGCACAGCTGCCTGGCTGTCTGCTGCTGGTCTTGCAGAAAAGCATTGGCCGCGCGCATGGCCTTGTCGCGTTGTTCCAGTCTGGCGTAGTTCTGCATGTCGGCTGCCGTCAACTGTGCACGGACGTCCGCCATCGCGAGATAGTGGTCCATCACAGTGAAGAAGTCAGCACGGCGTGTATCCAGGCGCACCTTCGCAGACCACTGGCTGCTGCTGATGCGGTAGCGCATCAGGGCCTCTGGAAGTATGCCAGCAGGCCCCCCCATCAACATCCGGAGCCAGACATCCAGGTCGCCGCTTGGGCCGAACAGATCGCCTCTCCAGCACTTGATGTCGTTCTTGTAAACCGTTGTGGGGGCCATCACGCTGGGGCAAATAAGAAAGTTGGAGTGTTTCAGGATTGCCTTGAACACCGTCGGGAAGTCATGCAACGCATTAGCTGCAGCCAATTCTGCGGGCTGGCTGATGGCGCCAATGAACGTACCGTTCTCGTCAATCAGGCTGGCCTCCGCGAATACTGCTCTTGCCGCCGGGTGCTCCTCAAGAAACGATACCTGCTTTTCAACCATGGTCGGCTCATAAAGATCATCGGCATGGTAGATGGCAGTGTACTTCCCCTTTGAAAGCGTTATGCAGCGATTGAAATTGCCCTCGCCACCAATGTTCTCCGGGTGCTGGTGCACGCTCAAGCGTGGATCTGAAAAGTTGTGTGCTACGGCCACTGTGTTGTCGGTGGACGCGTTGTCCACTACCTGAACCATCAAATTCGGGTACGTCTGGTTCAGCACCGACTCCAGTGTCGCGGCCAGCGTTTTCTCGGCGTTGTAGGTCGGTATGCATATGCACACCAGCGGTAGTGTGCTCTTATTCACCCTGCAACCCCATTCGCATGAAAACCGTGCGGAAGCGTTCCTTGAACGTGTGTTCCTTCAGCGTCCTGGCGTGTCCGGCATTGGCCACTTCCACTCGTGCCTGGTCGTCGGCCAGGTAGTGCCTGACTTTTTGCACCAGGTCATCAGGGTCCACAAAAATGGCAATCTCCTTGCCGATTTCGTAGTGCCGCTCCAGGCCCTCGACGTAATACGACAGCTGGAAACCGCCGCAACCGTTGATCTCGAAATGCCGCGCCTTGAGCTGCTCTACAGACTTGGGCGAGCGTATGCGGTTGAGCAAACCCCTCGGGGAGGTCGCCAGGTAGCGGGCGTCCCAGCTCGTGGAGTTGGACAGGTTCAAATTGATGCGGCTTTCGTTGAAAATGTTCACCATGTCGGCATGCTCGACAGTGCCACTGGGCCAGCGGTGCCCGGCTACGTGAACGTTCACCCCCGACTTTCGCAGCCGTTCAATCAGCCACTCCCGGTAAGGATGCCAGGCACCCACAAAAGACACGTCGTACTTCACCTGTGCCGCCTCGGCCTTCCTGTAGAGCGCATCGTTGCACCCAAACGGAAAGTGGATAGCGTTCGGCAAGCCCAGGGCGCGGTACTTCTGCTCTCCATACACGTCGGGAGTGGTGAAGAAATCAAAGTGCTGAGCCCAGAAGCGTGAGAAATCGACGCGCCACGTGTCATCGTGAAAAAAGCAGAACGTACGTGTGTAGGCTCGAAGCGCGTTCACGGTTCCCGGTTCAAGCTGGTCTGTGTAAAGGGAGAACATCGCCAAGTCGGGCCTCAATTCTTCGGCTACCGCCAGCAGCCGGTCGTTCATGGCCTGCTTGCTGGTGCGCTGGAGTTCTGCCATGAAGTCAAACAGGATGACTTCATGACCCAGAGACTTAAGGCTGTGGAAAAAGTTGTAATACTCGTAGGAATGCCCCCGGGTGACATCCCCGTAGTCGTATTCCATGCAGACCAGCAGAATTTTCATGACTTCTTGTCGTGTCTTGGTAAATAGGGGTAAAGCAACCAGTAAAACATGGGCAGGAAGGCCGCGCCTGAAACCACAATCAGCACGCCGGCGCTGATGAGGCTGTCAGTACCGCCCATCACCCATCGACCGGCGACGGTCAGGGCCAGCAGGGCCGCGCCCATGGCCGTGCCCCTGAGCAGCATGCGAAACGGCAGCTTCATGTCCAGCACCACAATCATGAGGTAATGCATGGCGATCACCATGCCCACCCCGGCTAGCGAGCGCGCAAGACCGACGCCGTGTGCACCCAGCGAGGGCGCAAGCGTCCAGATCAGCGCAATGCAGATTACCGCGCCAAGCAGGTTGGGCAGAAGCAAAAGGCGCGTCTTCATCTTGGCATGGGCAGACATGCTGTAGACGCCTGCCACCACCCGGGCCCCTTCGGCAATCACGCCCCACACCACAAACTGCGAAGCCGACTGATAGGCCGGCCCAACCAGGAAGCGGGTGAGCTCTGGCGCCAATGCAGTCAGCAAAAACGTAACCAGCATGAGCGAGGGGAGTATGGCTCCCGCGTATTTGTTCCAGGCAAGCGTCTGTTCGGCTTTGTCGTTGTTGCTGACGCGTTTATAAAACCGCGGCTGAAAATACGTTGTCAATACCGACTCAAACGCAGCCATCAGGCCTGCGCTGATGCCATAGCCCGCCACAAACAATCCAAGGCCGATCAGTCCGAGCGAATCTGCAGCCAGGAAACGGTACCCCTGCGTCTGCAGCCAGTTGAACCCTACCGAAATGGCGACAGGCCACGCGAAGTCGAATAGCAGGCTAAGGTGGTCTTTGCTGGGCTGTGCGACGGCACTGGCCGGCTTCAGCCGGTCAAAAAAAAGTTTGACGCCCGCCACGGCAAATATTGTCTGGCCGACGAGCAGTCCAAGCAACCAGTATTCGGCAGTCGCAGAAAAATTGCGGACAAGCAGGTACGAACTCAGCAAGCCCGCAGCAATGGTGGCCAAGGTGAGTGTGACAAACCACCCCCGGAATTCCATCAGGTTCAGGGTCGGAATGGCCGTCTGATTGACTGTGTTGAAAATAAGGGACCCGCAGACCAGCACAAGCAGCCAGGTAGTATTGAACTGGAAGCCGAACGCGTGAACCTCGTTCAGTACCGCCAGGCTTACCGCCGCCACCACGCTCACGGCCGCCAGATAAATCCAGTGCAGCTTCAGGTAATACTTGGCCCGGCCGAGCTCATCCCAAGCGTGGAAGCGCCGGTTGATGAACATGCCGATCGGGTTGACGAGAAACAGCGCGAAGAATGCAGTCGCCGCCGTGATCAGCGACAACCGGCCCATCTCGCTGGGCGCGAGATAGGTAGTGGCCACGCGCATGACCACCAAAAGCAGAATGAATTGGGCAGCCCGCCCGAAAATGATGGTCAACAAGGCCTACTCCTGCGCATGGACCGCAGGCGGTAGAGTTGGGTGGATCACGGCGGTCGCTACTCGCTGAAACACCAGCGCGTGTTCGACGATATGCGCGAATCCTGCAGGTACGGTGTGCTGTTTGTCCGACCAGTACTTGTTGGCGTCAGCCTGACCGTAATAGTCGGCTATCAACATATAGCCCTGCAGGCGAAGCAGTTCTTTAAGTCGATCAACCCCGATCAGAACGACAGGAATGCGACCACAGACGCCCTTAACGGTCTGCACATTCTGCATCGTATAGGCAACTGGCAACCCGTCGCCTTGGGCAGGGTGGCGCGAAATGACAATGAAGTTCGCTCGACTGGTACAAAGCAACTCTACGATGGCTTCGTAGTCGAGGCAGTACTGCAACGTGCTGGAAACATTGAGGACCGAGATTTCCATGCCAGTGGCAAGCGCCTGTTCGAAATCAGCGAAGAAACGTACGCCGTCGTTGCCAAAGATGGATCTCCCCAATTCGCAGTTGGAAGGGCTGTCGACGACGATGAACTCGTGGGTTGCGCCCGCTTTGTTTTGCCGCCTTACCATTGGCCAGTACATCCCTACCCCACCTCCGAAATCAATGACGGCGGTCCGTGAGGCCGAGGCGGCTAAAGGCACAATCGAAGCGATGAGGGAGAGACACATCTCATGCATGTTCTGCAGAGCAGATGGCTCCCGCAGCGATTCGGCCCTCTCGCTAACATAGGACAGCCAATTCGCATGTTCGAAGGGATTTTCCGAAACAGGCGGCAGTTGCTCCCTGCGGTGGAAAAATCCCTCGTAACTAGGCCGCACGGGCCGGACCCACCGGAGCGTGCGGCGCGCCACCGAAAACAGGATGGGCGGGGTGATCTGTTGGAGCAATTTTTTGAACATGGAACTACTACTCTACTGAGGCTACACATTTGCTTTTTTCGGCGCTGCGACCCTGGAAATTGGCTTGCTCCGCGTCATAAAGCAGTGAGGCCCTGTCCACCCCGCTTCGATACCCCGGTTCAATTTCGACGACGTCCTCTATGTATTTGTACCCCAGACCGCTTAGCGTAAAGCTACACACACCGAACTCCTCTACCTCAGGTAGCAGGTGGAAAAGGAAGATCGCATGGCAACCGAACAGCAAGGCGTCGAACATTGCTGCACCTATAGTGCCGACCACAATAGAGGGCCGGATGCTTTCGAGTGCTTCGTGGCCAGACATCGTATTGTCGACTAGCCGTATATTCGGTAACTCACGCGCCAAGCCGATGTAGAAATTGCAAATGTCGTTCTTGGCTACCCAATCGGCTGGATGAACTTTGAGATAAACGTCTTTGAACGCCACGGACATCTGCCGCAAGGCCTTCTCGGATAACTCGAGCTCCTCGGTTTTCAATCCGAAGGCGTCCAGATTATTTGCAAAAAAAATGGCTTTCTCGGCAAATTTGGGCTGATTCGCGCTTTCTGATGCGAGGAAGCTCCGGTAGCCGATCACTTTGACCGTGCGATCTATTGGGAGCTTCATTCTTGAGTAGATACTGTCAATATATTCCTCGCGAATCCGAACGTGCATGCGCGCTTCGAAGCCCTTCTGGGCATAGGCAGGTATGCGCAAAACCCGGAAGGCCAGGTTGTACAGCAGCAGAAAAAATGCACCCGCTATGGAAACGTTTTGCTTTGGATAAGGGCTATTGTTGAAATAAAACCCGATGCCCTCGTCATAGATATAAATTTTTCCTCCGCTTTGCCGCATCTGCTCCGCGAAGAACGCATTGTTGATTTCATATTCGGTAGTGACTACGAGTATGTCGGTGGAGTGAAACTTAAAATGGCGTTTAAGTCTTGCTTGGTGGCGGAGCGATTTCCAGTAGTTCTGCGGATTCTTGAAGCTGAGTCCGGAGCATAGAGGGTGTACATCCACCTCTTCGAAACGGAAGCCTGACATCGCCACGCGCCGGTTACGGGCCCCTCGATGAGAGATGAACAACACTTCGTCCCGTGTCCAGGCTTGCTGCTTGATCAGTGAGAGTGCCAGATCCGTATGATGGTCGTTGTCAACGGAGATATAGATCATTCGATGGCTTCCGGGTGCACTCGACCCATACCTCGACTTGCGAAAAAACAAAGCCAGCATGGACGGACCGGATCGGCTACACCCGGCCTTACGGTTTGACGCTTCACCATGCCGATCGACCTCCATCCATCACGATATTCTGTCCGTTCATATAGGACGACGCGTCAGAGCAAAGGAATTGCACGGCAGCACGGTACTCATCGGCAGCGGCCATGCGTCCAAGCGGAATCAGCGCGCTGAGCCGTGTCACGAACTCCTCCCCCTGGCCATTGAAAACGCCGCCCGGCGAGATCGCATTGGCGCGCACCCCCCGGTCGGGCCAATAGGTAGCCAGGTAACGCGTAAGCCCGATCAGCCCCGCCTTGATGACGGAATAGGTCACCGGCTTCACCGGTTGCAGGTGCTCCGGCAGTCCGGGCTTGCGATACAGGCGCTGATCCGGCGAAAACACTGACAAGTCAGAAGCAATATTAAGTATGACTCCGCCCTTTCCGTCGGCCGCCATGGCTGCGCCGAAAATCTGGCTGCACAAAAACGCGCCGGTAAGGCCGACCGCGATTTGAAGGTTCCATTGCGCTAACGGAAAATTCTCTAGTCGCGAACTTTCCTCGATGCTTGCTCCGGCGGTAACTTTCGGGTCAATCGCGGCGTTGTTGACCAGAATGTCGATGCGCCGGCCCTCCGCCGTCAATCGAGTCGATAGCTCTGCGACCGAGGCTGGATTGATGACGTCGAGAATCGAGGTGTGGATTCGGGTGATTTCTGACACTTCGGCGAGGAAAACCCGGGTCGACGCAAGCGCATCTTCACTGATGTCGGTCAGCACCACGCTGGCGCCGCTCTCAAGCAGCGCTGCGGCATGCTGGCGGCCAAGCAATCCCGCGGCGCCAGTGATCAATGCGGTCTTGCCGGTCAGGTCGAATTTGCTGAATGCTATGGTCATGGATACTCCTGCAGGATCTAAGCCCGGACCTGCCCGCCGTCAAGCGTCCAGATCGCCCCGGTGGCAAAGGCAGCGCGCGGCGAAGACAGATAGGCCACAAGTTCTCCAATCTCACGCGGCGTCCCGAGCCGCCGCAGCGACACATGGACTTCCAGCATGGCCTGAACAGCGGCCGTATCCGTCGCCAGTTTTTTCTGCCAAACCGAGTCGGCGAACAAAATGTTCCCCGGCGCGATCGCGTTGATGCGCACCCCGTCCAGCCCGAGCGGGCGCGCGATGCCGCGCACGTAGGCGTGCAGCGCGGCTTTGGCTGCCGAATAGGTCACCGGCGCTCCGGTCACAACCTCCAGCCCACAGATTGACGAGATGCAGACCACCGCCCCGCGCGCTGCGACCAGCGCTGGTCGCGCAGCCTCCACCGTGTGGGTTGCACTCCAGAGATTGAGCGCGAAAACACGTTGCCACTCTTCAGGTGTTTCACTGCCCGGCGGAACCGAACGGCCACTGCCCACATTGCAGACCAGGATGTCAAGGCGCCCTAACTGCGCAACGGCCTCGTCAACCACGCGCCGCGCCTCCAGCGCACTTGTTACGTCACCGGCCACCGCAGCGCATTCCAGCGCTGCGGCGGTTTCGTTCAACGCGCCGGCACCCCGGGCATTGAGCACGACCCTGCAGCCTTCAGCCAGCAAGGCCTCCGCGATGGCGCGGCCGATACCCCGCGAGGAGCCGGTGACGAGGGCGGTTTTGCCGGCGAGTTCAAGCTCCATGACGCTCGATCCAAGCGGCTGCCATGTCGCGGTAACGGCAGAGCGTGCCGGCGTGGTCCCCGTCCTGCGCCCGGGCCGTCTGCAGGATATAGTTGCCACGGTAGCCGGCCTTTGCCAACGCCGCAAAGACTGATTCGAAATCGGCACTACCGGTCCCTAGCGGCACCGTCGTACCGCCGAGTACGCGGTCCTTGATGTGCACGTTGACGATACGGTGACCATAAGCCGCAATTTCCTCCGCAGGCCGCATCCCGAGTCCTGCACTGTTGCCAATGTCGTAGTTCACTCCAAACAGTGAAGGCTCAAGCCGGTCGATAAAGCGCGCGAGGTCTGCGGGCGGGAAGTCGGATTCGAAAACTACCTGCACGCCAAGTTCGGCCAGAAGTGGCGCATTTGCCTGCAAGACATCGACCAGCCGCTCCTCTTGCGCGCGTGTAGTCAGGCTGCCATTGTCGACCAAGGGCAACACCATCATGACGATACCGACCGCGGAGCACGCCCTGGCGACGGCGCGGAAGTCTTCCTCCAGCTGCTCGCCATGTGCAGCGTCGGCTTTCCAGAACGGGCTCTGCATGAAGCAATCGCCGGTGAGCGAGCCGATTCGTATTCCATGCTCCGCCCGCAGTGTCGCTATCTCCGTGCGACCCGTTTCGGTCAGCAACGGATTGCTGTAGAGAAGATCCTGATCGAGCGTCCACTCCATGAGGTCGAAATCATGTGCCTCAGCCGCGGAAAATTCGGCTTGCCAGCAGCCCCATGGAAAAGCCTGAATACGGCCATCGACGAGCGGCGAAAGCCGACCCTGCATGAACCCCAGCCGTGTATGTGTGTTTGCAGGCATATTAACTGGCCGTCGTTTGAAGCGGCTTGGTAGCGCTTGAGAGCAGCATGATTTCTTTAGAAAACCTGACCCATTTGCTGTGCCTCTTCAGATAAGCCGGCACCAGCAGACGGGTGAGTTCGGCAAAAGGTAACAACAGAGAGCCTTGGCTCCAGAGGACAGGCAGTTGCCGGAAACGCTCGACCTCGATGTTTTCGAAGCCGTGGATTTGCTGGATGTCACGCAACGAAGACTGCATGAATGGCGTTCGATGCGTGTAGTCTTCAAAATAGATTCGGTAATTGAACTCCCAGTCAGGACACAACGTAATCACGATGCCGCCCGGTTTGAGCACCCTGTAAATCTCCTGAACCAGACGTTCGGGGTAGTAAAAATGCTCGATCACCGATTTGGAGTAAATCACGTCGAAAAAATTATCCTCGTAGGGAAGGGATTCCTTTTCCAGATCAGCGATCCGCAAGTCAGCATCGGGGCAGTATTTTTCGGCAGCACGCGAGCGATCAACGCCGTGGCCCAGAGCGCCGCAGGCAATGAAGCCGCCGAGAAATTCACCGCGACCGCACCCTATATCCAGCAGCTTTTGGCCGGGTTGCATCTGATAACGGTCAAACAGATAGCGCGCCAACCGGGCGGGATAGTCAGTGAGAGGGCGGTCGATTTCGTTGTAAACGACATCGACATAGTCGCGTTGGGTTCTAGTCATGTTCTCAGCATTTCCACAAGTTCCAGAAGCACTCCATCGGGGGCCTCGCAATAGATGACTTTCACCGCCCCATCGGGAGAGTACTGTGGCGCGGCCTTGAACCGGACCCCGCCGGCGGTGAGCTTCTCATGGGCATCTTCCAGGTTGGCAACGGTCATCGCGACGTGCGTAAAGCCGGTAGAGTAGGGCGTTCCAGTCCAGCGCGGCCGGTCGGGGTGCGAATGAAAGTGCAACAGCTCGATCATGCCGCCATCAGGGGCTGTTAGTTTCGAGGTTGTCAGTCGCACGTTCTTGAGGCCCATCATCGCGTCAATGTGTGGGCCCGATTCGTTCATCTGCCGCGCCACCGTGAAGCCGAGCAGGTCGCGCCAGAAGCGCAAGGCCGCCTCGAGGTCGGCGACAACCAGCCCGGTGTGGCGGATTTGCGTGATCATTTGGCGGCGACCTCGGCGATCGCCTCGCCGAGCGCCTCGACGCCTTCGAGCAGCGCCGCGTCGGTGATCGTCAGTGGCGGGCCGATCTTGATCGATTCACGCCCGGTGTGCACGACCAGCAAGCCCTTTTGCATGCAAAGTTCAGCAACTTGGCTCGTGAATGGTCCGTCAGCCGCGCCCGTGTCGGGATGCTTGAACAACACCGCCGCAATCAAGCCGCGACCGAGCAGGTGTGAGATGCGATCCGGGAAGCGGGCCTGGAGCCTTTTCAGCGCATCGAACAGCAACTCGCCCTTGCGCGCGCTTTCAGCGACAAGGTCGCGATCTTCCATCTCCTCTATCACTGCGAGCCCGGCGGCACAAACGAGCGGGTTGGCCGAGTGTGTACTGCTCATGTTGCCCACGTCCGGGAGATCCATGATCGCGGCGCGGCCAATTACACCGGACAGTGGCACACCGCCGCCCATGCCCTTGCCACAGCAGATCAAGTCCGGCGTCACGCCGTAGTGCTGGAAGCCGAAGGCCTTGCCGGTCCGTCCGAAGCCGGCCTGCATTTCGTCAAAAGTCAGCAAGATGCCATGCTTGCGGCACACGCGTTCGATCGCCTGCACATATTCGGGAGGGTAGAACACTGCGCCCCAACCCTGGAAAGTCTCGAGCATGAAGCCGCAGATGTCCTGCGCCATGTCAATGCCAGCTTGCGTGAGTTTGAGCAGGCTTTCATCGAGAAACGCTTCGGGCGTACGGCCATCCAGTGCCCAAGAGTAAGGAAATGGGATGTGGTGAATGTCAGCGTCCTGATAACCGATCCATTCGCGCTGGGCAATATTGCTGCTGAGCATCTGCGCGCCCATGGTACGGCCATGCCAGTTGCCCTCGATGCAGATCACGCCGCGGCGGCGTTTGCCTTCCTTATGGCCGTTCATACGCATCAGTTTGAGCGCTCCTTCGGTGGCTTCGGTGCCGGCCGACAGCAGGAACGCCTTTTCAAACGGAGCGCCCGCGAATGCGACCAGCTTTTCGAGATACCGCGCGCGGTTTTCGTTCGCATAGGCATAGCAGCCATAAAGAGGCCGGTCTAGCGTTTCCTTCATGGCCGCCGTCACACGGGGATTGGAGTGTCCGACGTTTGCAACAAATATGGTCGAGGTGAAGTCGATCCAGCGGTTGCCGGCGGCATCATAGACGCTGTAATCCTCGGCACGGTCCCAAACCAGCGGCAACTGGCCATGCATGGAACGCGACTCGCAAACCTCAAGCCGCTCGAGGATTTCGCGCGTTCCCGGCGTGGGTATCGCGGTCTTAATCAGTCGGTGGGAGGTCGAAACCAGCGGAACGGATTGGGGCAGGCGGGAAAAGGAGTGGGCGGCCATATGATGTTCAGTTGAAAAGTTTTTGTGAAACGCCTGGCATACGAGTGATCTGAAACTCCAGATGTTCGAAATCGTCTAGCGTGTCGACCTCAACCACAGGCGGCGTGATGAAAGGCAGGACGTGGCTGCCATGCATCAGGCCCGACTTGCGGATGAATGCGCTCGACAACACATCAACGTACCCATTTGCCTGGTAGGTATTCGGGAACTGCTGGCGCGCATTGTTCGCCGCATCAAGTTCTGTATTATCGGCTCCAAGGCGCTTGAGCTGGCCGCCGTCTGCCATTTCAAAGGTCTTGTAGGCAGACTCGGACATTTCTTGAACTGAGCGCAGCGAGGTCGCGTGCGGCGCCGCGATAAAAGCTTTAACCGCATCGTCGATCAGTTGCGGGTCGCGCAGCGGCGTTGTGGGCCTGATATGTACCAAGTACTCAGGTTCGCCGCTTTCAACCGCAAGCCAATCGAGCGCGTGAACGATGAAGTCGTAGTCGGTCGAGCGGTCGCCCGAGATCGCTTCGGGGCGCAGGAATGGCGCTTCCGCACCCAGCTCCTGCGCCAACGCTGCATACTCAGCCGAATCTGTCGATACGATGACACGGTCAATCACCCGTGATCGCAGGCAGGCTGCGATCGACCAGGCCAGCAGCGCATGGCCGCCCAGCAGTTTGACGTTCTTGTGGGGGACGCCCTTTGACCCCGCCCGCGCCGGAATAAGTGCCACAATTTTCGCCATTTTCAAATCCTTTCTGGAAAGTACCAAGCCTCGACCAGTCCGCATAGGATGTGGCCGACCAGGATATGGCACTCCTGAACGCGTGCTGTCTCGTCTGATGGAATACGTAAACACTCGCACAACTGCATGAGCTTGCCGCCGCTCTGTCCTGTCCAGGCTACTGTCGACAGGCCGTTCGCCCTGGCTACCTTGACCGCTTCCAGCACATTGGCACTGTTACCGCTGGTCGAAATCGCAATGAACACGTCCTCGGCCTTGGCAAGTGCCTCGAGTTCGCGCGCAAAAACAAACTCGTAGCCGTAGTCATTGCCTATCGCACTGATCGCTGAGTTGTTGGCGCCCAGCACCACAGAAGCGAGCGGTGCGCGGTCGAACAGGAAACGCGACGTGAATTCCGCCGACAGGTGCTGGGCATCCGCGAAGCTGCCGCCGTTGCCGGCAAAAATGATCTTGCCACCGGCCTTTAGAGCGGCTAGGCAGGTCTGCGCAAGTTTCTCAATCTGCAGCAGCAGTGCGGCATCTGCCAGCAGCGCCTGCTTGACCGCAATGGAGGCCTCGACTTGCGCCCTGATTTGCTCAGCGCTCACAGGGTGTCCTCCAGCTTTTCGAGTGCGATCCAGAAGCCTTCACCGCCGTTCTTGTGGCCTTGCCAGATTTCGGGGATAAATGACGCCTCCGGGCAACCTTCTTCCAGGATCTTGCCGAGCCTCACAAAGTCGATATCGCCTTCTCCGATCTGCAGACCCTCGCCGTTGAGGCCCTGCGCGTCGCCCAGATGCAGGTGCGCCGAAATGGGGGCAATTTTCTCGGCGAAGTCGTAGAAATCAATGCCGAAGTGGTTGCAGGTCAGGCGTGTATGCGAAATATCGAAACACATTCGCAACTGCAGGCGCTCACACCAATTGACGATTTCCTCGATACGTACAAAGATATTTTGAAAACGTTGCCCCCCGAAATGCCAGGGAAATGGCGCCATGGTCTGGGGGATCAGCTCAACTCCCTCCATGTCCAGGGCCTGGAGGCTTTGCGAAAAGCGGCCGTAGTAGTCTGCGATAACCGCGGACGGCAGCGGCGCGTCCATGGTGAAACCGCCGATATTGGCAACGATCATTGGCCGCGTCGTACGTGGAAAAAACCGCTTGAGGTCGCGCGTGATGTCTATGACACGTTGAGTCTCGCGGATCGACTCATTCCGGTAGGCCAGGTCCGGCGAGGCCAGGTCCATCAACCGGCTGTTGGCAAACAACTCGGGGGCATGGACCACGAAGTCGCAGGGATAGGTGCCGCTCAGAAAGTCGTTGAGCTTGAGCTCCATGTCCGAATAGGAGAGGTGGAACTCGAATAAATCGGGTTTGATGCGCGAGTTGTATTCGGCAAAGTCATGGTAGCGGACGGGCACGCCCCAGGGGCGTTTGAACCGATAGGCTCGCGGCTCGACGCGCTCATCTTTGAGGTCCGACGGATAAAAGAAGTCCTCTGTGTCCATGTCGTGCTGCAGCATCCGGCCCAGCAGCTTCTCGTAGCTTTGCGGTGAAAGACCCTGGCCCGGGCTACGCACCTGCACATCGTCGGGCTGAATGCTCGTGCCTTTTTTAAGCGGTCTGGCCGCAACCAGGCTTTTACCGAGGTTCTCACGGTTGATCATCTCGCCTTGCGAAATGCGGCGCTCGCGGCCGTCACCAAGCGCCTGCTCGATCTCCCGGATACCTTCTATCAGGCGCTTGAATTCCGCGTGCTCGAGGCTGGCCGCATGGTCCGGGCCTTCCATACCGCGATCCAATGTGAAGTGGCGCTCGATCACACACGCGCCGAGGGCGGTAGCGGCCAGGGTGACGGCAGTGCCACGTTCATGCCCCGAATAGCCGACCAGCGGGTGGATCAGCTTGAGCTTGTCGATCCAGCGCAGATGGATGTCGTGCAAGGGCGCGGGGTAGGTGCTGTTGCAATGCAGCAATACGAACGCAGCCTTGCGCTTGTTGAGGAAGTCCACCGTCACCTGCACTTCCTCGCGCACACTCATGCCGGTCGACAGAATCAGCGGCTTGCCGGTTGCGCATAGTTTCTCAAGCAGAGGCAAATTGGTCAAGTCGGCCGATGCAACCTTGTAGGCGGGTACGCCCAGATCCTCAAGCATGTCAACGCTGTGCCTGTCCCAGGGCGTGCAGAGATAGAGAATGCCCTTGCCGGCGCAGTAGGCGGCAAGCTCGCGGTGCTGCTCGAAGGAAAGCTCGAAGCGGCGCAGCAGGTCGAGCACATACTCTGTCCCCAGATCTTCACCGTCCTTGCGAAGGGTACGCTGGCGGTAGACCTCATCAAGCTTGCGCAACTGGAATTTTGCGCAGTCAGCGCCCATCTCCACGGCCAGATCGATCATCTGTTTCGCCCGTTCGAAGCTGCCGTTGTGGTTGTTGCCGATCTCGGCAATCACAAAGGCCCTGCCGGCGCCGATCTCAAAGTTGGCGATCCTGATGCTCATGTGTTTTCCGGGTGGGGTTGATTCTTGGCTTCACGCGCTGACCACGCACGCAGGCCCTCCTGTTCAAAGCGGAACGGACGCACGTTCAGTCCCAGGCTTTCGAGTTTTGCGACCAGTTCGTGTTTCCGGAACGGTGTCACGTAAAAGAGGAAAAAGCCGCCTCCTCCCGCACCCAGCAACTTCCCACCTACAGCGCCGTGTGCGCACGCGTCTTCGTAGATCCGGTCAAGGCGGTCGTTTGATATTTTGCTGCTGAACTGGCGCTTGAGCTGCCAGGACTCATGCAGCGCCTGTCCGAACTGCAGCAACCTGCCGCGCAGCAAATGGTTGCGGATGCGATAGGTCAGCTCGACATTCGTCTGCACTTTTTGCCGGATATCGCTTTGCTGCATCTGCTGACGCTGATCCTGGTGGATATCGCCCGAGTCGTGGGGCGACCCGGTGTCGCACAGCACAAGGCTCTCCTCGAGCTCCAGCAAGGTGTCTGCCTGGATGCGCAGCGGATGAACAACGTTCTGGTCCATCCGGAACTCCATGAAATTGAACCCGCCAAACACTGTCGCATACTGATCCTGCCAGCCTCCCGCGATGCCAAGGTACAGACGCTCGGCCTGAAAGGCGAGTTCGGCAAGCTCGTGCAGGTCCCACCGGTCCTGCCGAAACTGGTTGAAACAGCCGAGCACAGCGGCGGAAACCACGGCCGATCCCCCAAGCCCGGAGTTCATCGGAAAGTCCGAATGCAGGTACAACTCAAACCCGAATTCGGGATGAACCGTCTTGAGCAGCGCCTGGATCAGGCCAAACCGGCCGTTCTGGCCCAACGCGTGCTGCAGATCGGGCGCCTGCAGCGAGACGCCCAGATCACGGGAATGGATGAAAACCTGCAGATCACCCCGTTTGCGCAGGGTTGCGTGGCTGTAAAGCGAAATGGTGGTATTGATGACCGCCCCGCCCTCCCCCGCGAAGAAATGGGTCAGGTCCGACCCGCCGCCGCCGAAACTGATGCGTACCGGCGCTCGCGCACGGGCATACACCGGTTCCTCGATTTGCGCCGGCAGGTAGTCGCGACTGACGATTCCCGTGAGACGCCTGTTTCCGTCGAGCAACGGGATCACCTGAATGCGATGATCGAGCTGCTTGAGCAGCAGCTCACGCGACGTCGCGCTATCGGCCCAGACGAAATTCGGGTTGGCACAGCAAGCGACGGCATCGTCGAGGGACGCACCGTCAAGCAGTTTGCGGCGCACATCGCCATCCGTGGCCAGACCCACGGTGACGCCCGACGCATCCGTCGTGAGGATGATCCCGTGATGATTCGCATCGAGCTGCGCGAGAGCATCTCGCAACGACGCCTTTTCCGAAATCAAGAATTGCTCTAGGCTCACAGGACTCCCATTTTCTGAGACTCTATCCAGCGGCAGAAACGGAAGTAGTCCTCCGGCACGCCGATATCGATAAAGTCGGTTTCCAGGGAAACAGCTGTTAGCCGGTTCGCGCTGACCCATTTCGGAAATAACTCGCGCTCCAGCGAAAACGATTGACCGTTCCAATCGCGAAACATGTCTGCATGCAGGTGATACAGCCCTGCATTGATCAGGCCGGGCCCCGAACAGTGTTGTTTTTCTTCGAATGCCGTTATTTTATTGGACTCAACGCGCACATGGCCATAACGCTCCGAATTTTCCACCCCGATGACGGCCATGGCCGGTGCAGGCGCCGCCGAGAGTTCTGCGATGCCGCCGCCCAGCCAGGTGTCAGCATTGGCGACCAGAAAAGAATTCTCCATCGCCAGCTCCTGCACGGCGTAAGCGAGCGCCCCACCGGTGCCAAGCGGCTGCGGTTCAACCAGGGTGCGGACGGTGGCGCCCGCGAGCACCCCCGAGCTTTGCGCCACGCCCAGGTAGTCGATGATCAAGCTGGCCTGATGGTGCAACAGGAAAGTGAAGGACGCGACGCCCTGGCGACACCAGCTCTCGAGCATGTAAGCCAGATATGGACGACCCATGACGGGTGCCAGCGGTTTCGGCACATCCGACACGGCAGGTCGCAGCCGTGTGCCAAACCCGCCAGCAAGCACCAAGAGAGGGATCGGCTTCATGCGGCCGGCTCCGGACTGCCCGCCAGCAGGCATTCAGCGGCGGCCAGGAAGCCGTCGCAGACGGGAAAGGCGCCGCCGAGTCCCTCGGCAGCAAGCTCCCGTTCCAGGTTGTGCACCCCGGTGCGGACACCAATTCCTTTACAGCCGAGGTTGTGGGCCGTCAGCAGGTCGGTGATGTTGTCGCCGATATAGCAGATATCTTCTGCCGCCGCGCCGTAGCGCGCGGTCAACTCCCTACCAAAGCGGGGCGAGGGCTTGCGGTAGCCGATCGGCGCGTCGGGCGCCTCCGGGCAGACGCATACGGCGGCGAACAGCGCATCGCCCATGCCCAGCAGGCGGATCATCTGGTCGTTGCACTGCAGGGCCGCTTCAAGCTTGAAATAGCCGCGGCCGACCCCGGACTGGTTGGTGTGCAGGAAAAGCATGCAGCCAGCCGCCCTAAGCTTGGCCAGTCCCTCACGCACACCGGGCAGCAGTTCAACCTGCGCCGGGTCGCACAGATAGGGAATGTGGCGAATCAGGGTTCCGTCCCTGTCGATCACCACAAGTTTGGGCGCAGCTGCAGCCATTAACCCGCCTTTGACCGATATCTGCTATTCATTTCATAGCAGCTTACGCCCGTCGATATTGGGTTAGAGGCAAATTTTATGCTTGAAAGAAATGAGAAGGGAAGCATGATCTGGCAGATTGAACGGTTCAGACGCCACCAGTGGTGTAGCCGGCCATTTCGCTGTAAATGGCGCCATGTCTCAGCTGCTCGTCAATCGTGCAAAAGAGGGAGTCGTCACCGCTCAGAAAAGCACGCGTTTCGGCATACAGCCCCGGTTTAAACGCCTTGTCCAGCGCATCGTCGATCTCGACCGGCTCCACCTTGACCGACGCCAGCACTGTCACCTGCAGTTGCTCCATCGGCTTAAAGATGAGCCGACGTTTGCGCGTCATCACTTCCAGGGCCCAGCGGCCCGGCGCCTCCCAGTCGGCGTGATAACTAAACAGTGCGCCGCGGTCGGTGACGCCGGCACCGCAAAAGCGGGCTGCGGAAGGATGCCAATCCATGCTGCCTCCCTGAAACGCTTTCCAAGACTGCGGAAACCCGCACAGGTGAAACGCCAAGTCGGCGACGTGCGACGAGTTGGCAATCATCCAAGATTCTTTAACTTCGGCCGGTAGTGGCATTGGCACAATGGTGTGCGCCCACTCCGTGAATTCGAACGAGCAACTGACTGCACCGCCGTCTTCCTCGATCAACTTTCGCGCTTTTTGGGTGGCGGCATAAAAACGGCGGTTATAGGCGATCAGAACCTCGGAGCCGGCTTGCGCGGCAGCATCGCGCACTGCGGAAAGCTGGGCAACCGATAGACCGCCCGGCTTTTCAAGCAGTATACGTTTGACGCCCGCTTGCGCCAGCTCGATGGCAACTTCGGTCAGCTTTTCGAAGCTGACCGACACAATAGCCCGGTCAGGCACCCCCCCCGATTCTGACAGGACGAGTGCCAGGCCGCCACGTCGAACCGGTTTCCCCGTGGCAAGCTCAAAGACCCGAGCCGAGGCCTCACTGCGACCAACCACTTCGAATGATGTGCCAAGATCTTTTAGCACTTTTGCGTAGGCTTGGGCATGGGGACCAGCCCCGACTAACCATAAACTCATCGATGACTCCAGCATTCAGGTAATGGGAACGGCATCCGCCTGCGGATCGACCGTTGCACGCCAATGAGCCAACAGGGCGGCAAGGAAGGGGCGGTGGGTTACCAGCGATTGCTCCAAGGTCGGCAGTTCGCAAGTTCCGTTGGTCAGGATGGATTCAATCAGTGCACCGCTGACCTCGCTTTGGAACGGAAGCCGCCCAGGCAAATCGAGCCCGTCCGATCGGCTTGCAGTTCCAGCGTCTTCGTTGATTGTCCAAATGCCGTGTCCATCGTCGAGTTCGAATTCGTAGAAAAGCTCGCCGTCTTTGACGTTCAATTCGATGGTTGAGCCGCCGGCAAAATAGGCTCGAAGCTTACCCAAAACTTCCCAATTCCCAGGTCGCTTCGACTCGATCCAGTCCCGGGCCAATTCGCTCGTGTCGACATACACCAAAGGCTCGTCAACCCACCAGGAAAACATATCCAGAAAATGGATGGAGTTGCACGCTAAGCCCCACCCGCTGCCGCTGACTTTGAGGTGCAGAGGTCGAAGAACCCCGAGATGCGTCTTTATCTGCTGGTGCCAGTCTAGTCCACGACGTGGCGTGTTGACCCAGGCACGTTGACTGCCTATATGACGGGAAATTTCTTTAAGGCCCACTTCATTTTGGGCGAGTACTTTTTCGAGGATCCACGCCCCTACGTCCGCGTGAGCAGCAATCTTCATTACAGCATCCGGACGCCACCGTGCGGTGGTGGCAACAATGGCAACATTCACTGCAGTTGGAATAGTTGTCACTGTGTTGTGCAGGCTAACCTCGTGTGGACCGCCCGGCTTTGCGACTTCATCCCAGCGCTGCTGTGCGCGAGTCAACGAGGCCCTATCAACATCGTGTACGTGGACACGCAGCGGCCTGGTGCAAGAGGCCAGGCCCTGCAGGTAACGCGAACCGAGCTGGCCTGCGCCGGAGATGAGAATCGTTGCGGGCTTCACGGGGAGTCTGCTTTTCGGGCGGTATGAAAATGCACAATGAGGGACTCCATCTGCGACAGCTCTCTAAATAGTGCGTCATTTAAGTTGGCAGGCACTGATGGCGAAGGAGCTATCTGCATATTGGCAAGAGTGCCAAAACTGCCGTCCCGCGCCTTACTTCTCAAACCAAACACTGCTGATTTGAGTCGCCCGCGCAGCGTGCTCGGCAAAACTTGGTTTACAAAGCCGAAGAAGGTGGAGCGTAGGCCGGTTGGCCTGATCTCGTTGGTGTTCTTGATGTAAAGGCCGACGGCGTTCTTTACGATTTTGGCTGCCTCGATCGGCGGCGTGCCTTCGGCGTTGGTTAGTTCAGCTGAGAGCATGGACACAAACAGGTCGCGCTCTTGTTGCTGCTGCGCGCCGTGCCACCAATCTTCAAATGACAGGCCGCGGTTGTATTGGGCGGTATTGACAGGCGCATTTTCACCGGATCGCATCCAGTAAACTTCATCAATGGCGGTGACTTTTCCGGAAATATAGGTCGCCAATACCTGTTGAATTTCGCCGGTGTAGGGCGAGGACCAAGGTCCGTGATTACCCCATGATCGACGCCAAACTTCAGACCTGAGCACTGCATAACACGTAGCGGCGACGTAGTTGGACATGGCAGCATTCAACCGTGCCATTGCCGTGCTTTCCATCCTTTCATAACGCCAATGCGGATAGCCTGATCCGTAGGTAATAGCGAGCGTTTCGCGATTCGTGTGAAAGGCCAATGACTGCCCCATGCAAGCCACCAGGGAGGCATCACTCTCAAGCCGGCGCAAGGCTTTCGAGAGCCCACTTTTGAGCAGAAACTCATCGTCCCCACTCATCACGGCATATTCGGTCTTCAACATGCCCCCTGCTAGTTTCATTCTTTCAGAGAAAGGCGTGCGGCTATGAACGTACCGAATGTGAGGGAAAACAGCGATTGCTACCTGGACATCGGGTTCGAGCGGAGTCGGTGATCCATCAACAATCACCACGTCGACTTCTGTTGTTGACCAGTAAACAACTTGGCGAAGAAGGTAGTCCTGCCGACCATATGACGGAATCACCACAGTAAGCGCGGCCAGATGGGGTTGTTTTGGGGATTGATGAGAAGACGCCGATGCCTCGCGGATTGCGTCGAAAAACCATTGCTTGAGTTGTGAGGGTTTCGACATTTTTTTGTTATAGAGATCGGTCATCGAGGGAGGAGGTGCTGGTAGCGGCTCAGAAAAGATCGTCCAATGCGGGAACTTGAGTGGTAGGTATAGTGCCCCGGCCTAAACAGCGATTGGAAAGTTCTCTGCAGAGCCTCATCGTCTGGCGTGTAGGGGGGCGTGGAAACATCCCCAGTGTTTTGGTACTGCTCCATTGCCAGATCGCGTATTTCTTCAGGGGAATTGTCGATCAGCGCAATGCCTGCGCTCTTGAAATCCTTCGCATGCCTGAAGTCTGCCATTGATGTGCTCAAGATTTCGTCAAAAGGAATCAACTCGCCGGACGAAGCGCGACTGTATAGCTTCGGTATTCCAATGTCGCGCTCCCCGAAAGGGAATACCGCCGCCAAGGGAGCCATGTTCGCGCATGCGACGGGTATTCCGAAGATGGCAGACAGTGAAAGTGCACCTGACGAATTTCCAAGGAAAAATCGGGCGTTAGCGCCCAGATAGAGATCCAGCCAGTCAGATCGTAGCGGGTGATGGGCATAGTCGATGAGGCCAGGAACTGCGGGCGCAGGGCGCATCGACGAGTCGCCGAGACGGATGCACCACCCCCCTAAGGAGACGATATGCTGAACTGCCAGGACATAGTCTTCGATGTTACTGTTGCGAAAGTTGTGGTTGTGTTCGTCGTAAGCAGAGTAGGAGCCCTCCCTGCTATGGACGCATATAAACCAGGCGCCCTCAGGAACGCCCAATTCACGCAATGCGCGATCACCCCTTTGCCTGTCCACGAGATCAAGTGAAAGCAAGGCGTCACGTTTTGACCAGAGCGCCTGAATACGTGCAAACCCGGCGCTGGAATCGCTGGTCGCAGCATAGCTGGCTACATCAAGTTTTGTCAGCGGATGCGTCATCAAAGGCCGCATCAACTTGACCAGAACTGGTGACGATATCACCCAGAAGTATCTTTGCCAGTACCTCAAAACGGCCCGATTGGCCACGCGTCGCGACGACGCCAACATGATGTAGTTCCGCTTGGGTACCAAGCCCAGATGCTCTTCCTTGATCAGACAGTCCGGCTCAAGGAGAAGGTGGCCGATACGCGTTATAAAAAAATCTGGGACACGAAAATTCAGAGCCCTCAGCAGCAGTGCAGGCAAAAAATAGGCAGCCCACAGGATTTGCTCTTTAACCGACTGTTTTTTCATCTTATTGACAGTTGACCCTGGCGTAGCTTTCAGCCGTTCCGATATCAACGAGCGGCTGGTGCGTTTCAAAAGTGTAGATTCGTCCGAGGTATTTGCCGATCACCTCCGTGCTGAAATCACTCACAGTTTTCAGCGTTGTTTCGAGGGTTTTTTGCAGCTCGGCCGAGAGTACATAAATGGCACCACTCGCAAGATTGCCAGGAGGATGCAGCACTTTTTCATGAAAGCCGGTCACGACATTGTTCGCGTCGATCTCCACGATGCCGCAGCTTGTCGGATTGTCGGTGCGGAAGGTCATCATGGTCATAACGCAATGCGCCGGCCTTCTCTCGTGCGCTTGCAGAAATGCCTTGAAATCCTGCAGACAATAATTGTCGGCGTGAATCAACAAGCCGTCTTCGCCTTGAAAGAAGGCGAGATTTTTGATCAACGTGCCGGCAGTGCCCAGTAAAACCGGCTCGTGAACCAGTGTTATTGCCTCCTTGTAGGCACAGGCTTCAACGTAAGACTCGATCTGCGATGAGAGATAGTGCGTATTGATGAGGAACGGTCCTAAGCCAGCGGCGGTCAGTCGGTTGAGCCAGATATCCAGCAGCGGCTGCCCCTTGATGGGCACTAGGCATTTGGGCGTCGTCTCTGTGAGAGGCCTTAAGCGCGTTCCAAGACCGGCGGCTAGAAGCAGTGTTTTCATGGTGAGGGCTAATGGTACGTTAGTGCACTCTGAGCTTCAGTTGATCTCAAGTCCCCGCGCAGCCGATTTACCCGGGCAAGCAAGGGTTGTCGATGTATCCCGGCTCATCCGGAGGTTCAGTCGGCCAGCTCAATCGCGATGTCGTGCGGAGACAGCGGCATGTTTCCCACGCGACTGACTTGGCATGCTGCGGCGATGGAGCCCAAATACATACTCTGCCAAATGTCGGCGCCAACGGCCATGGCCATCGAAGAGGTGATCAGCAAGCTGTCGCCAGCTCCCGCTGCGTCCTTCGGCGCCTGATTCATTGCCGGCAAGCGGTCAGTCATCCATTCGTCTTCGCGCTGATTTGCGGCGTGCGCCAGCAGACCCTCTGCACCCAAGGTCAGGGCGATGTTCTTTGCACGGGACTTTGCCCTCAGCTTTTCTGCGAGAACCACCAAGCCAGAGTCAAAATCACGCACGGCAAGTCGCGCTTCGCGTTCGGTGGGCGTCAAGAGCATCATGTCCGTGAACCGGGAAACGTCTCCCATCTGCGAAGACGACTGACTGTCCGCCACCATCAGGATATTGCGTTGCTTGCAAGCGTCGATGATCTCGGCAACCAGCGACTGAGGAAGGCACCCGTAGTTGAAGTCCGAAAAAATAAGAAGGTCGGTTTTTGCTAGCGCAGCCTTGATGGAGTCAGAAAGTTTTTGCGCTATCTCGCGGCTCACTTCGTGTTGCCGCAAGTGGCTGACTCTTAAGAGAGTTTTTCCTGATGCGCGGAACCGCTGCTTGAGTGTCGTCGGACGACTGTGATCTTGAAATATGTGGGCATCAACGCCATAACTTTGAAGTTTATCGAGCGCAAATTTGGCTGTTGCGTCAGCACCAGATATCGAGATGTAGCGGACCTCGGCACCAAGCGTTTGGCCATGCGCTGCGACGATGCCAGCGCCGCCAATAAACATCTGATTCTGGAGTGGCGTCACGACCAATGTCGGGTCTTCCTGTGACATTCCTATCGCGTCGCAGGTAATGTATTCATCGACGATCAAGTCGCCAACCACCGTAACGCGAAAGCCTTTGAATTTTTTGACAATCTCTCGCAGGTTAGCCATGGTGAACCCATGGCGCGCGGGAAAGTCCTGGGGCCTCACGATGGCCGAAAGGTTGGGCTCTGCCATCTCGCGTTTGAGCAAATCGATGGACGAGAAGCGCATCTCCCCGGAACTGAAGATCAGTTGTCCGCCGTATGACTCAACGGCGAGCTGTTCTCGGTTCGTACGCGACTCATGTTCTTTCCCCTTGACCACCACGTCCGGCTGTAGTTCACGGATGAAGTCCTCAGAAGATGTTTGAAGTATGAACGCGTGGTTCACGAAGCTTATGGATCTAACGCTTTCCAAACGTAGCTCTGCGGGAAGCAAGGCACCCTCAGACTGGTTGTCCGCAATTCCAGCGACGAGAAAGTCTCCACATTCAGCCGCAAACCGTAGAAGGCGAAGGTGGCCAGGATGAATAGTGTTGAAATTGCCCGAGACAAAAACCAAGCGCTTTCCGACGGCCATTTGTCTAACATGAGCAGCTTCGCTTACAGAGCCTGATTTTGCTATGGTCATTTGGATCCGCCTAGGAATGGGTCTATTTCAATCAACGGTCGCCCCACGCGATGCAGTTCGAGGTCGTCAAGTGCCTCGTTGATTTGATCTAGTGAATATCGTTTGGTCAGAAGTTTTTCTAGAGGGAGTCTCCCCTGGAGGTAGAGGTTCGCGAACTTCGGAATATCCTGATCAGGATTGCTGCTGCCGCCCCAGCTTCCCCTGATTTGTTTGCCGCAAATCAACTCATAAGGATCAATCGATATCCGTCTGCCGTGCTCTGGGTGAGAGGCAAAGACGCACAATCCGCCGCCGCGCCTGACAGATTCGAATGCCTGCTCTATGACACTGGCTTGCCCGGACGCCTCAATCGCATAATCGGCTCCCAGCCCCCCGGTTAGTTTCCGGATCTCGGCAGTGGCATCCGCCAGCTTGGCATTTATGACATGGGTTGCGCCGAAAGAAAGGGCGAGGTCTAATTTCTCCGGTGACACGTCAATGGCGATGACTTTCGAGCACTTAAATAGCATCGTGGCCATTAACGCGCTCATCCCAATGCCGCCGAGGCCAAACACCGCAATTGAGCTGTCCGGTTCCGGTTTGATATCGTTCGTCACTATGCCGGCTCCGGTGGGTACCGCGCACCCGAAAAGCACTGCAACGTCAAGGGGCACACCTGGTGGAAGGCGTACCAGCCGGTTTTCGGAAACAAGGGCATATTCGTTAAATGTGGTGACAGCACCAGCATTTATTGCTTGCTCGCTGCAGGCACACCTATAACTTACTCCGCCGCCGTCCAACCCCCAGCCTTTTATCCATCCGAGAACTACCAAGTCACCAGGGCGAACCTTGGTCACACCTTCACCAATTTGGAGAACTTGTCCAGTGCCCTCATGACCCAGAAGATGGGGGAGGTAACGATCCGGTCCCCTGCGTCCACGTGCCTCCATCAGTTGGCTATGACAGACCCCGCTATATGCCAGTTTTACCAGCACCTGTCCTTGACCCGGCTCCCCGTACTCTATGTCAGAGTACACAACAAGAGGCTCATTCACCTGCTTAAGCACAGCCGCTTTCATTTGATCACCCTGCTATTGAACCCAGAAAAATACCAAAAACCCGTGATGAAGCCGTGCGGCGTGTGCCGGAAGCTGACAGTAAACCAGTGCGCATGCTTGAGAAGCATTGAGAAAATTGTGTAGAGTCTCGCGGTCAGACTGTGGAAAAGCTTGGTTATGTGGTGTTGGCGTTGTAAGCTCGAAGTGAAGCACCGAAAACCTCGTTGATACCAAGCCCGCCGTCCACTATTAGCACTTGTCCCGTGATGTAGGCTGATTGCTTTGATACCAAAAAAGTAACTGCATTTGCGATGTCTTGGCCCGTACCCGCTCGTCGAAGCGGCACTACTGAATTCACAATTGCCCTGTGCTCCGGCTTGTCAGTAAGTTTGGGCGTGAGGTCTCTATCCACCAAACCGGGAGAAACGGCGTTGACCCGTACACCTCTCGCGCCCACTCGTACGGCGAGCCAGCGCGTCAACTGATCCAGGCCCGCCTTCGACACATGGTAGGGCCATGAGCATTGGTCAACCGCAATAACTGCGCCCGTAACCGAGGAGATATTCACGACTGATCCGTTTCCGCTGGCTGCTAAATGATCAAGCGCCGCATTGGTCAGGTTGATCGCCGCACCGAGCACCGTTTGATGATGAACCTCCCAGTCAACGTCAGTCAATTTTCCTAGCATCGAGCGATCGCGGCCAGGTGCGGCGCAGTTGACCAGAATGTCAAGTCCCCCAAGCTCGGCCACACACTCTCTTACCGCGGCTAAACACCCGTTTTCCTGGGAAATATCTGCGGTAACGCAGATGGCAGTTCCCCCGCCGGCGATTATTTCACCTAGCAGCGCTTGCGAAGGACCTGTTCTGATATCCACGATGGCCACCGATGCGCCGGCCCTGGCCAGTTCACGGCAAATCGCCGCACCTATCCCATGCCCTCCTCCCGTCACGAGTGCGCGCATGCCTTCCAAAGGCGGGACATTGCCAATTGCGGCCTTGAGCAAAATTTCCTTCATGTCGTCACTGGGGTCGAGCTGGGCGGACTTCAATCCAGTTTACGGTGGCCCTTGGATCGGCTTGAATGACATCGCAAACAACGGTCGCAATATCCTCAGGCATAAGATGCCAGTCCTCCGGCTCAGTTCCGCCCAAACCGGTTGCGACGGTACCGGGCGCCACAAGACTTACCCTGATTCCATACTGATGCAGATCAAGAAAAAGAGCTTCTGTAAAACCTTGAAGACCAAACTTCGTAGTGTTGTAACCCGTGCCGCCGGGGAACGAATAGCGTCCAGAACGGCTACCGAGATTCACGATATCTGCGTTGCCTGCCTTTTTCAGCAATGGGAGTGCGGCTTTGCAACAATTGAATACCCCGGTAAGGTTGGTATCAATGATTGAGTTCCATTGATCGATGGTGATGTCTTCAAACGAGGATACAAATGCAACGCCAGCATTGTTGACAAGCGTGTCGATTTTTCCAAACTTCGCTACCACATCGACCATCATGCGTTCTACAGAATCCAGAGAACGAACGTCACATTGAGAGCCCCCCACTCTTTTGAAACCGTACTTTGACGATAGTTCTTCGACCGCCGAAGCGAGGTCTGCTGACCTGGAACAGATATAGACATTGTGGCCTCGGTTCAAAAACTCTCTGGCCACGGCAAAGCCGATTCCGGTGGAACCACCCGTAACAACTGCGGTACGTATTTTCTGCAACGTGTGTCCGTTACTGTGTCACGGCGTGTGGACGCCGAAAAATGCGATGCACATGAGGGTATCGCATCAGCATTTTTCCCATACCATCGTGCAGACGTCCAAACTCTTTGACGTAGCCGGATATCTGCCGATTTTGATCTGGGAGATGGGCAACCTTGAACTGTCTCGGCTCGGCGAGCTTCACCTCAGTGGGCGACAGCGTGAAGTGAGAGGCTACCAGTGCTTCAAGATCATAAGTAAATGGTTCGACGAATTCAGCATCGCAGTTCATCAGATCCATCTTCCGTAACCGACTAAAGCGGCGAATCTCGTCAAGATAAATGTCCGTATCGGCGTCCAACATCTGGAGTTCACGCAGCCACGCTTTCATTTCGATGAAAAGTATCTCGTTAAGCTGCTCAAATAAAACAAAAAAACCAGTGGCTTTACCCATGGACATCTCGTTTGTGCCCCGTTCATCCTTAAGCATCTCATCGACGTTGTTCTCCACAGCATAAGCAAGTTCATCTCGAGTATTCCAAAGACGATCTGTCAAACCGGATTTGAAATCGTCGTACATCTCCGTGATTTCAGTGCTGTAGGTGCGGCGTTTCTCAAAGAATCGAAGTATGAAATCGAACCAAGGTAATCCTCTTGACTCGCAATATGACTGAATTTCTTCGTATATCTTTCCGTTGTGAAGCAACTCGACTGTTAGGTCCAATTCGCGGCTAAGGATGTAGTCGTCAAAAGGAAGGGTTGAATTTTCTACCAGAATCTCTTCTGACTCGACGGCAACGAAATTCTGCCCGGCCAGGCTGTAACGACCGAAGGATCGTGGCATAACGCGATGCTTGGATTTCATTTCGAACTTTTGACGGCTTGCAGGCGTGTTCAACTCTGTCTGCGGCAACATGATGAGTTGGTACATCCGGATATTGTCAAAATTCGCGCTGACACAGTCCCGCAGGCTCTGCCGGTGCGCCAAAAAATTGTCTCCGGGAAGGCCTAGAATAATTTCGCTGTAGGTGCCCGCTTCTACCTTGTTTGCCAGCTTGCCAACTGCCGTGAGCTTCACAATGGAAATATTGGAACGCGCAACATTTTTAAGAACAGTCGGATCAGTGGATTGAAGGGATGCTGCCATGCTGACTGCACCGTCCAGCATCTGTGCAATTTCGATTACGCGCTCTTTTTGATTCTTCCCGGTCGACACGTGTATGTATCGTGGGTAGCCATACTTCTTCTGCATCTCCGCAAGCAATCCTGCTTTTTCAACATCCTGCTTGAACATGCCGAAATTTGCATCTGAAATGTATAAATCGAGCGGGCCTTTTACCCTTTGGGCGATGTAATGAAGTTCTTCGCTCAGGGTGTCCATCCGCTGCTCTACTATGTTGTAGTAAGGGGAGCCTTCGGTGCAGAACGCGCAGCTGAATGGGCAGCCACGCGTCGTATGAATCATGGGCCCGAGACTTTCGTCGAAGAATTTGTCCATCAACCCCATCAAATAAGGCGAAGGAATATCCTCCAGAGTGAGGCGCGGAAGATCAGGCCCTGAGATTATCTCTCCGGTTTCGAGGTAGTGGCAGTTGGGCAGCGGTGTGCGACTGGCCTTTAGACTCGATGCGTCCATAGAAAACTTTGCCAAGTTGTCTAAGAGCTGGACAAAAGCCTCCTCGCCTTCCCGAATGATATAAAAATCGATTAACGCGTATTTATTCCAGAAGTCAGCAATTTCGTCCTTTTCAAGGCCATAGTTGGGGCCACCAAAAACTACGGGGATATTCGGCCAAAGATGTTTTATCACGCGCGAATACTCATAACTGATATGAAAATTCCACGAGTAGTTCGCAAATGCCATTAGATCCGGTTGTCTTTTTTCAAGAGCTGCGCTGAGGTCTTCCGGGTACTTGAAAAGCTCAACCTCAACCAAGTCCGGGCGTTTGTCGATCAGATATGCCGCTATCAGACCAATCGACAATGGAAATACATTGGACGAAAGCACCAGCCCTCTGTGAGTGAGGTCTGCCAGGTAGATCAAAGTTTTCTTCGTCATAAATAAACCTCGAGGAAATCGGGGCGCTTGCGCTGAACGCTGCGCCACAGAGGACGATTAGCTACAAATTTCTCGGACTTACCAAGGCATTACCGGTTTGACAGACAAAAAGACTCCCCCTTCCTTGTAGCTGAAGGGCAGGTCCCCAATGACCATTACTTTACGCCAGCCGAGCTTTTGCGAAAATATATTCACGTTACTATTGGCAAAGCGGTCAAAAACGACACGCGCATTCTCGGCGGTGCCAATTTCCACGAATGCATCGACTTTATTCCACGCTTCGAATGGCAAGGCGGTCAAAAGCACCGCCTCGTGTCCTTCGGCATCAATCTTGAACAGGTCAACCCGCTCCGCAATCGTCTTGATGTCATGAACCGCTACATCAAAGCGTTCGAGCTCCCCATAAGGGTTCGCTTTTGCGCCTGCGAGATGGCTACTTGTGGTATTGCCGAGCACCCGCACAAACTGCATGGTTCCATGCTTCTCCGAAACTGCCGCCTTGTGCACTGTGCAGTTTTCTACCCCGTTCAGTGACAGATTGCGGATCAGTTTTTCGGCATGCGAAGGATCGGGCTCGTAGGCTTCGACTTTGATGCCACACATCGATAGCACGATGGAATGCAATCCCAAGTTCGCCCCGATGTCAGCCGCGTGTTTGTAATTCTTGCGGTTCCGGTAGTAGAACGCGAACATCAATAGTTCATCTAAGCCGAAAAGATCGATGGAGTCGATTGCGCCCATTTTTTCGTAGGGAAGGACGATTGACCCCAGTTCAGCCAACGCCACGCGGCGACCCGCCTCGAACTCGGATTGCGCTTCGTGGAATGCGGGGAGAGTAAGGTTTTCCACAAAGCGATAGAGAGATGTACCTCTTGCATGATCTTGTGGATGATCGGCAAGAAATTCCAAAAGATTGCCAAAGCGCTCGATGAGCATATATAAGATTCCTTCAAAAAATTAAAGCGAGCGCAGCATTTCAAGTTGAGGGGCCGGTATGAGGGGCATTTGATCATCAAGTTTCGCGCCCGCTTTCAATACTGGAAGTAGCTTTTGCGCAGGGTTGATTTCTACATTGCAGAAAACCGGGCCGGTGAGCGCGTAAGCCTCCTGAAGTTTTCTCGCAATCTCGGAGCTTTTTGAAATAGTTATGACGCGCATGCCCATGGCTTCTGCGACTTCAGCGAAGTTGGAGAGCCCCAGCCCAGACTCGCTGTCTACTCCCGCGTAGTTGGCGTTGAGCCACGTCTCCAACGTTTGTTTCTGAATTCCGTGGGCGTGATTGTTGAACAAGATGATCTTCATCGGTAATTGATGACGCACCACAGTTGCTAACTCACCCAGGCAGAGTTGCAAGCCGCCATCACCAATAATGCATGTGACCGGGAGGTCAGGTGCGGCCATTGATCCTCCGATGCCCGCCGGAACGGCGTAACCCATGGGCGTGAAATTCCATGCCGACAAAACTCGTTGTTGTGCTTTGATCCGCAGGTTGTTGCAGGTCCACGTAAGATTGCCACCCGTATCCACAAATACTATTTCGTTGTCGGCCATCGCGACGGAAAGCTTTTCGACGAAATGATTGGCATCGACATAACCGGCATTGTCCGGGGGCTCGGGAGGGGTGTCGTTTGGCAACTCTTTGCGCCAGCGCGCGATCGTTTCTATCCACCGCTCAATGTTGGGGGCCCGATACTTGTCTAATAAGGCAGTCGCCTCAGCAAGGAACTCTCCCACGGTACAGTGGATTCGTTGGCTGATAGTAATGCCATAACCATCAAACTTATCCATTTCTCCGCGGTCTATGTCCACCATGATCAGTTTGGCACTTGATGCAAATGCATCTAGCACGCCGCCGGTCAGATTTTGTGAAAGTCGGGTGCCCAGGCACACTACCAGGTCGGCGTGCTGAACCGAAAAATTTCCGAGGCGTGATCCATATACACCGAAGGTGCCGATCCGGTTTCTCCAGTCGTAGGGAATGAGATCAAGGCCCGCCCACGTTTGAACAATTGGAATATCGAGTTGCGTCAAAACTGCGCGCAGTTCATCCACTTTTCGTGGTGTGCTACAACCGCCGCCCAAGATAATGACGGGGCGTTTTGCTCCCGCTATGGCCTTGAAAAGGTCAATAACTTGAGTTCCTAGCCCGTCTGGCGTGACATGCGCGCGAGGCACATGCCGGGGCATTGTTTCCGGATCAACTTGAACGCGTTGCAGGTCGTCGGGAATGTCAATCAATACCGGGCCTGGACGGCCCTCCCTGGCTTCGGCATAGGCGGTGTCGAGCATGTAGCCGATTTGACGGGGGTCGCTTAGCTGCCCGGCGTATTTGGTAACACTCGAGTAGATTGAAAGGGCGTCGGTTTCCTGAAATCCCACCTGACGCACGTTTCGAGTACCTTTTAATCTGTGCGTCGCCACTTGCCCTGTAAGCATCAATGCTGGAATCGAGTCGTAGTAGGAGCAGCACACCCCCGTGAGCAGATTCGTCACGCCTGGGCCACTGGTGACCACGCAGGCGCCGAGGCGGCCCGAAACCCGGTAATACCCGTCGGCCGCCATCGCCGCAGATTGCTCGTGCGCAACAAAAGTTGTCACCACGTTTTTGTGTTTTGTCGCTGAATCAAATAAATGAACAGCTGCGCCGCCTGACATGCCGAACACATTCGTGGTTCCGCGTGAGTTCAAATAGTCAATCACATAATCGCTAAGCTTCATGATGTCATTTGTGTTGGGCTAGGAAAGACGGCGCAGCTTATAGTGATCAGGGTTTTCGATGAGCGCATTTACAAAGCAGGGATCTCGCCACTTGTCGTGCACCAGTGAGAAATTCCGGCCGCTAACCGCCGCACGTGGGGCATTAAGACACCAGTCAACGCACTCCGCAACGTCCTTCAAAGCCACACCCTGAGCAGGGGAGGTTATGAATTCTTGCGTTCTGATGAAGTTGGATCCCGCGGCATCTGCTGCCGCAATCGTCTGTTGATGGATTTTTGTATTCACCCAACCGGTACCAATAATGCTGATTTGCAAATCGGGGCATTCGCTGTCCAGGAGCTCCGTCATCTTGATCAAAGAAAGCTTACCCACGCAATAAGCGGAGTAGTTGTCAAACGCACCGTTCGTTCCGCCGCCCGCAAAGAAAATAACCTTGGCTAATCCATCAGGTTTACGAAAAGGATGGACGGCATGCAGCATTCTCAACTGGGCGGTTGAGTTGGTAATTACGCTGTTCTCCCAATCATTGAATTCCGTCGCGAAAAAAGTGCCGATAGGCTCGAGGAGGCCCACAGCGCTTATCAGCACGTCCCAGGTGTAGTTCAATTGCTTAAGTTTTCCTATGAATTCGGAAATATTTTCGGGAGACGAGAGATCAACGGGGAGCAATGTTGCGCCGGCCCTTTCGAGCTCAGCCATTCGCGACGTATGGGCGCGATATGTGCCGAGAACTTCGGCTCCCAATCGAAGATAGTGCTCGACCAAATGAGCGCCTATGTCGGCGCTAGCGGCCACGACAAGTACACGCAAACGGCTCATCTCAGAACGGCCCTGTGAACCAGTCGCCCGGCACATCATGCGGCTGCTTGCGTTGCGTGGCGAGTGACTTGAATTCGACATTCCGCGAAACCATCGCTCCAATGCGTTCGGCGATATGCTCGGCTCGCACGTGATAGTGCACGGTCAGCGAAGGGCTGGTCGCTTCGGGGCAATCCGGCATAGCGAGACGTTGCGGGGCGACCTTCAGCGCGTCCCAGCAATTGCCCGCGATTCGGGCTACGATTTCCCCGGACACCGAACCTGTCAGCGTACCGGTATCGAGCGCGAGCAGGCGACCCGTGCGCCGGACGGAACTTTCCACGGCTTGCCAATCAATGGGGTTCACCGTACGCAGGTCGATGAGGTCACAGTGGACGCCTTGCTCCCGGAGGTGGTCCACCGCGTGCAGCGCTTCAATCGTCATATATGACATGGAAACCACAGTCAGGTCATCGCCTTCTCGCAGGCAACTCGCCTTTCCCAGCGGAACTCTGACGTCCCCTTCGGGGACATCTCCCCGGAGATTGTGCAGCCAGCGATGCTCAAGAAAAATAACCGGATCTGGATCGAAAATGGCCGAAAGCAACAAGCCTTTGGCATCTTCCGCTGTCGACGGCATCACCACCTTGAGCCCGGGGATGTGGGCGAACCATGCCTGCAGGTTTTGCGAATGCGTTGGGCCCTGACCCCAGCCTCTACCAAGTATCATGCGGACTGTCAGCGGAACGCCGCGCCGCCCACCGAACATGAAGCGCCACTTCGCGGCGTTGTTGACCAGCTGATCCATGGACAGCAATGCGAAATCAAGCCGCTGGTGCGTCATGACCGGACGCATTCCGTAGAGTGCTGCGCCGATGCCGATGCCGGTCATTGCATTCTCGGATGTGGGCATGTCGAACACTCGAGCAGTGCCAAACTTCTCCTGTAGCCCACTGGTCGTACCAAACACTCCTTTAGGGTCATCGACTCCCAAGCCATAACAAATGACATTCTTGTCGTGTGTCATCGCGATTGACAGAGCCTCGTTAATCGCATTTGCAAATGTCATCGCTGTCATTTCAAGCCCCCCATGTCCGAATATGAGGTTTGGAACGCGGGTGCGTAGAGGTAGTTGCTGGCGTCGGCAGTGTCGGGAAAGGGCGATGCCTCGGCAAAGGCAAAAGCTTCGGCAATCTCTCTGCCAATATGAGCATCAATCAGTTCTAGATCGGCGGCGGTGACAACACCTTGCCGGAGAAGCAAGTCCTCGTAGCATGTCACGGGGTCTTTCTTTTTCCACTCCAGAAATTCTTGCTCGCTTCGATAACCGATGTCGTTGTCGTAGTTGGGACCGCAATGCTCAAGCCAGCGGTAAGTCGAAAATTCCAGAAATTGAGGACCTTTGCCAGCGCGTATTCTGGCGAGTGCGTTCATCGTCATCTCATACACCTGAACCGGATCATTTCCATCGCCAGTAACGGATGTCAATCCCAAGCCTTCGACCATATTTGCGATGCTCCGGCCTTCGGGTTGCCTGACGCGGAGGTGGGAGTAGACCGAATACTGGTTGTTTTCACACAGAAACAGGACGGGCAGGCGTTTGACGACTGCAAAACTGGCGGATTCGAAGAAGACTCCAGCCTCGACCACAGCGTCGCCATGAAAAATACAACTGACTTGATTGGTTCCGCTGCATTTCATGCCATAGGCGAGGCCGACACCGACGGGCACGGTGCCAGCCACAATCGCGGTGCTCCCCATGAAACCGACTGATTCGTCGATGAGATGCATGGACCCCCCTCGCCCCCGAGCGCAACCGTCGATCCGACCGTAAATCTCGGCAACCATCGCGCCAAGATTTCCGCCTTTGCCCAGATAGTGCGCATGCGCGCGATGACCGCTGACCGCGAGATCATCCTTGCGCAATGCGAGGCCGACGGCCGCGGCGACCGCTTCCTGACCTACGGAGAGGTGGGTGGGGCATCGCATCTTGCCTTCAGGGTAACGTTTGGCGATTTCGAGCTCGACCGAACGTATCCGGCGCATGCTCACATGCAGTTGCCTGAGGATTTCGGGTGTCATGGAATAAACCAGTAGTAATCACCGGTGTAGCCGATTTCCTCGAAAAAGGACTTCCACTCATCGACGTGCATGATCGTCTGCGCAGTGAGGTTCCACGCATACATCCGGGTTTTCTCCTCCTCGGTGCGGTACGCGTCCACGGTGATATATGACCTGCCGCGGCTGACGCGTTCTATCTCTTGCAACGCTTTTGCGCACTCGTCGCGCACCAGGTTGTGCACCGTATTGATCGATATCACCACATCAAACGAGTTGTCATCAAAGGGCAGTTTGCGGGCATCTGCAACCTGCACGTGTGGACGCATGTCCTCGATGGCGGTGGCAATGGCATAGTCTGAGACGTCGATGCCCTTGACCGTGATCCCGGGAATAAGCTCGGCAAGGTCGTGCATCATGAAGCCCTTGGCACAACCGACATCCAACAAGGAGGTCTTTGAGTCCAGGCTGAAATGTTGTTGCAGAGTTGGAACCACAGGCTGCCAGAAGCGGGATAAGTAATTGAAGCCGCCGTATCCCTGGCTGCGGTCACCGTCGAAAAATTCCTTGCCAAACCTGCGCGCGATGGCACGATCCGCTTCCGTCTTGCTCTCGCCGCGGTCTTCGACATTGCGCTTGCTTTTCGGGTAATTGACGAGCAAGTCAATCTCCTGGCCGAGTCTTTTATTCTTTTCCACGTGCGGGTCTTGGTTAGGGTTTATGAATGTAATTGAACGGTAGTTGGCTGAGATCGGGAAGCCAACGTTCTACCCAAGCGATGGCGTCGTCGATTCCCTGTTCCAGGGAGATTTGGTCGCGCCAGCCCAACTGTGTCCGGAGCTTGTCGCTGTTCAGCGTGTAAGCGGCATCTTTCCCCAGCCGCTCGCCGACAATTTCCACGTGCTCATCGAACGACACCTTTAGCCGATCGCAGATCATCTGGACCAGCTGGCGAATGGTGATGATCCGCGTCGTCGATATGTGATAAGTCTCTCCTGGGGTGCCCTTCTCCATGATGCGGATGGTCGCGTCAGAGACGTCATCGATGGCAATGAATGATCGCTCGGAGTGCCCACCACCATGCAACTGGAGTTTTCGTCCCAGCTTGATGAAAAGAATGGTGCGCGGAATGATCCGGTACAACTGCTGTGCCGCTCCAAAGACATTCGCGGCTCGCGTAAAAACAACCGGGAACTGATAGGCTGCAAAGAAGGTTTTCAGACTCATGTCGCCCGCGGCGCGGGACACAGCATAGGGCGTGCTTGGGTTGAACGGCGTCGATTCGTCGATCGATCCGGTGGTGCTTCCGTAGACCTCGGGCGTCGTCACGTGGACATAACGATCCAGGAAATCGCAGGTACGTAATTGTTCATGGAGGCGCACTGTCGAAACCACATTGGTCATGAACCAGTGATCAGGGTTCTTCCAACTTTCAGCCACCATGCTTTGCGCCGCAAAATTAACGACATAAGACGGGCGCTTCCGATGAATCAACTCCATCAAAGCATCCAGATCCTGATTGAGGTCATTCTGGTGAAACTCGAAGGTACCTTCGCGTGGAGCCCATTTGTAGGGCGTAAAGGCTGGATGCGGCTCAGGGGAGCGACTGGTTCCGGTGACCTCGTGGCCCTGCTTTGTAAGGGCGTCGACAAAGCTCGCACCCGAAAAAGAATTGCTACCAATAACAAAAATCTTGCTCATGAATCAGGCCGTTCCGGCAAGTTGAGGGCGATTCAAATACAGCCATTGCATCAACATATGTCCCACTACAAGCTGGAGGTCTTCCGCTATCTGCATGTCGTCGACTTCGAAATGAATCGGGACATCCGCCAAGGCCTTGCACTTGCCGCCGGTATAGCCAAGAATTGCATAGCTGTTGACCTTCATGGCCTTTGCCTGATCCAGCACCGCCAGGATATTGGGGGAGTTGCCACTGCCCGAAAGCACGACCAGAACGTCTCCGGGATTGGCAAGGACGGACAGCTGCTCGGCGTAAATTTTTTCGTAACCGATGTCGTTTGCAAGGCAGGTCAGAATGGCTGCATTTGCTGACAGCGCGTGAGCCTTCAGGCCGCCACCTGGGCGTTTGGCGATGCCGTACAAAAAGTCGTTGGCGAGGTGAATAGCGTTGCCGGCGCTGCCGCCATTGCCGCAGAAGAAAACCTGCCTTTTCTCAAGCCAGCATCGGTGGATATCCGAGGCCAGTTTGACGACGCCGGCCCAGTTGCTGGTCTTTAGTGAGTCTTGAAGCCTGCTGGAGTAACCGGCAAAAAACTCTATCGATGGCGCGGGGGTGCTCATTTGGACGGCCTATTCAAAACGGTTTTCTCCATCCAGCGCAGATTGTAGAAATGATCTTCGTCCTTTAAGACACCAGCGCGATATTTCTCTGCAATTTCGGTGATGGCGTCGTTGACGGTTTTCTTGGGTTTGAAGCCTGCGGCGAGAAGCTTGTCCGAATTGACGCGATATGACCGTGGATCGTTGGACTCAGTAACAGAGATGTCCGCCGGAATCTGCGTCGTAACAAGGTGCGCAATGTCCAAAATGGAAATGTTCTCGAAGCCTGCGTTATACAGTCCCGTGACTTCCGGATGATCAATCAGAAATACGTACAGATCGGTGATGTCGTCGATGTGGATATTCGGACGGGTCTGCGCGCCACCGAAAACCGTAATTTTACCCTTGGAGAGGGCCTGCATCGCCAGCAGATTGACGGCGACATCGAGGCGCATACGCGGCGAATAACCACAAACGGTGGCCGGGCGGACAATCTGTACGGCCATCCGGTCGCCATAACTCATCAGGACGCGCTCAGACACCATCTTTGTCTTGTTGTACTCGGAGATGGGCTTGAGCTCAAGATCTTCTGTTACTTTGTCCTCATCCTTCACGCCGTAAACGCTGCCCGACGAAGCGAAGATAAATTGCTTCACGCCGCAGCGTGCAGCCTTGTCGGCCAATTGCATGGTAGCCAACGCGCTGATCTCCCAAGTCAATTTCGGATCGAGGTCACCGCAGGGGTCGTTTGCGACGGAAGACAGGTGAACAATGGCGTCAATTCCGGACAACGAGATGTCTTCGATACGGCGAACGTCGCCCTGTAACACTTCAAGGCGGGGGTGCGGTGCGAGGAAATTTCCGAACCACATGATGTCGAGAGCGGTGACGTCATGACCCGCCGCAAGTAATTTGGGGACGAGGACAGTGCCTTTGTAACCGCAAGCGCCGGTAACGAGGATCTTCATTTTATTTCCTTGGTAAGGTTTCTATATTCTCTGTAGGTAGCCGCCGGGCGCCACTGAAATGAGAAGTTTATTGTCCAGTTCGGCGTCAACTCGGAACTTCAACGCACGGCCATCTCTGGCGAGAGTGTCGGCGCTGTCCCGCGAGGTCAAATACTTTTTAACCGCAGTTTTGGGATTGTTCCCTTTGTCCCATGGGCGGTCGTACATGCCTGGTGGAAGATCTTCAATTATCGTATCGAACCCACAGCAATAGCTACCGACAGAGGTAAGCGGCGCATAGGCCCGCAGTTCGGCCAGGAGATGGTCTTCGGTGTGGTTCGAGTCCAGGCAAACCAGTATGTTTTTATATCCTGCGGCACCAGCGCGTACTTTTTCGCTAACGTCTGTCGCCACGGACGAGCCCTGGAGCATGGTTATTCGGTGCAACATGGGATGAGCCTCAATGGTTTTTCAGTTGTTTCCCGGATGTCGATATCTATCCCAAGCACACGCCGCTGGATCTCTTTGGGGGTCAGTGGTTTGCCCGCTTCCACCGCTTCACAGTAGTCAATGAGGGCCAGCATGGAGGCGCTCATGATCAATGAACCGCCGTGGCTATGCCAGTTTCAATGATCAAGTCCGGTTTGATTTTCCAGATCAGTTCCTGCATCGCAACGATATCCTGCGAATAATGAATAATTGGCCGCGAAAGCCAGGAAAAATTGTAGGGGTACTTGGGCTCAGTACTCTGGTGCATAAATGCGGCCGCTGATTGGGCCAGTTCCGAGTTTGCGTAAGATGCAACCCTCAGTTCGCACTCTTTTGAAAACATCGCTGATTGATCACTCATGGTTTTTGCCTAGATAGTCGTCAAGCTTTTTTGTACATCCCCAGAAAGCAAGGGGTTCATAGTCGGTATAGGGGTAGTAACCGAAGTTCGGCTTTATGAATGATTTTCTTTCTGCGATTCGTCGCTCCACAATTGCTTTGATCGAAATCGGGGAGCCGCTGCAAATATTGACGATGCCCTCGCACGACGGCGTCGTCGCCAGCTTTTCCATATAGCTTGCGGCGGTCTCAACCGGCAAGTAGTCCCGCAGTTGCTCACCCAGAGACATGTTAAAAAACGCCTGTTCGGAGTCTATCGCCGCATCCAATTGCGACAGCAGGCTTTTGTTGCTTTGCCCGGGGCCGTAAATATAGAAGATTCTCCCCCACTGAAGAGTGAATTGTTTTTCCGCTTTCAGCACCTCCAGCTTCTTCCTTAGCTGGTCCTTCGCCATGGCATATGCAATGACCGGGGCGGTCGGGAAATCTTCTTCGAGGCACCCTTCTCGCATTCCGTATTCGAGGCAGGTGCCCCCCACGATCACATGGCGCAACCCCTGACTTACCAGCTGGCTGATGAGGGCGTAACTTGCAGGCAGGTTTTCCTCGACATGAAACGGCTCCTTGTAGTTTGGCAGGCCGGGCCAGGCGAGATGGATAAGGCAATCGGGCCTCCCAAGGTCGGAAAAGGCGGGCGCTGGTCGATCATCTAACATGTCATGGAAGAACGCCCTAACGTTGACCGCCCAGTCGTATGTGCGAAGCCGCCGTTCATCGCGCAGCAACACTGTAACTTCGTGCCCGCAGGACAGCAAGGCCGGAACGATATGGCTTCCGAAAAAGCCCGTAGCGCCGGTAACCAGTATTCTCACGATCTATCCAGACAACAATAAGCTATTTGATGAATCGGATTTTGGGCACGGCCACTACGAACTGCCCTCCCCAATCACGGACATGCTTGTTTTGTTCGATCACTTCTTCCGCGATATTCCACGGGAGAATCAGAACGGTATGGGGCTTGAGTTCCGACAGAGCCTCCGGCGAGACGATAGGTATGTGTGTGCCAGGCAGGAACTTCTTCTGTTTGGAGGCCGCTGCATCGCAAACGAGCGACAGCAGGTCTGGCTTAATGCCGGCGTAATTGAGCAGGGTGTTGCCTTTTGCCGCTGCGCCATACGCCGCCACTGTTCTTCCGGCGCGTTTTTCCTCAATCAGGAAGGATACGAGATCATCTTTGACCCGGTTGGCACGCGGTTGAAACGTGAGGTAGGTCTCAAGGCTCCTCAGTCCTTGCGATTCTTCGGCAATCAGCAGTTTTTGGACTGACGCAGCCGTCTGCCGCGGGTCATCGATATGGCATCCGTAGATACGCAGGCTTCCGCCGTGTGTACCGAGTTCCTCGACCTCCCAGACGCGAAGTCCTGCCTTGGAAAAGATCTGGATGACGCTGAAAAGGGATAGATACGAAAAATGTTCGTGATAGACCGTATCGAACTGTGCCTGCTCTATAAGGCGCATCAAGTGCGGAAATTCCAGCGTGATGGTCCCATCCATTTTTAAAACAGATTTCAAACCCTTCGTAAAATCATTGATATCTGGGACGTGCGCGTAAACGTTGTTCCCGATGATGAGGTCGGCCTGTTTTCCTTCTTCCGCCAGCTTCTTTCCAAGCGCGTCGCTGAAAAACTCCCGAAGAACTGGAATTCCAAGACTCTCGGCCGCGCGCGCCGTTCCCTCTGTCGGTTCAATGCCCAGACACGGGATGCCCGGCGCAAGAAAGTTCCTGAGAAGGTATCCGTCGTTCGACGCTACCTCGATGACGAAGCTTTTGGGGCCCAAGTCGAAGCGTTCGGTGATGCTCTGAGTGAAAAGTTCGGCGTGTTTCAGCCAGCTGCGTGAAGTCGAGGAGTAATAGGCGTAGTCAAATTGAAAAAGCTCGTCTGCCTTGGCGTAATCTTCAGTTTGGACGAGCCAGCACTGATGGCACACATACAGCTTTAGCGGGAAGTAGGTTTCGGGCCGATTGAGTTGCTCGGCGGTTAGGTAAGCGTTTGATGGCGGTGCAAAGCCCAAATCCAGGAAAACGTGCTCTAGCGTGGTTTGACAATGTCGGCATTTCATAAAGAGAGTCCGGTGAAGTCGGGGGGGATGGTCGAACGTTGCCGGTCGGCAGTCGAAATATCGGTAGGTGGAAGTGGCCAGTCAATGGCCAGGCGAGGGTCGTTATATGCGAGACCGCCTTCTGCACTGGGCATGTAGGGGGCCGTATGCAGGTAGAGCATCTCGCTAGCGGGTTCGAGAACCTGGAATCCGTGCGCAAAACCCTCCGGGACAATGAGCATATGTCCGTTCGACGGGGTTAGCTCTTCTGCGTGCCAGTGCAAAAATGTGCCAGAGTCCTTGCGTAGGTCAACCACAACGTCCCACACCTTTCCGCGTATGCAGCGAATCAGCTTCATTTCGGCGTATGGCGCGGTCTGGTAATGAAGGCCGCGGATTGCTCCGGCCTGGCGGGTGTGGGAGAAGTTGATCTGCACAATGCGTCTGCCCTGAACATGCGGCTTGAGCGACTCTTCGCAAAACAATCGCGCAAATGCTCCCCGCGCGTCGGTTGTTTGGCTGGTTTTCACGACGACGACGTCGTTCAATGGAGTTCGTAGAATATCCACGGCTCAGTGCCCGCTCAAGTTGCGGAAGTTGGCACTTTTTTCGATCAGCTCTTCATAGGTCCCCGAGGCTGCCACGCGACCGTCTTCAAGTTCGACAATCAGATCGCAATTTTTAACTGTCGTGATCCGGTGAGCGATGATGAATATTGTGAGAGTTCTATCCAGGGCATCGATCGATTCCATTACTGATTTTTCGGTCGCACTGTCGAGCGCGCTGGTCGCTTCATCGAAAATCAGAACGCTTGCCTGCTTGTAAAGCGCGCGTGCTATCCCGATCCGTTGCCGCTGCCCCCCCGACAAGCGTACACCCCGTTCCCCCACCATGCCCTGGTAGCCATCCGCGCGGCTTTCGATGAAGGCGGCGATCTGGGCCTGTTGTGCGGCCCGTCGCACGCGGGCTAGATCGATATCTCTTTTAGAAACGCCGAACGCTATGTTCTCGGCCAGCGTCGCATCCGCGAGAAAAATACTTTGCGGGACATGCGCTATCGTTGCCTGCCAGGCTCTCAAGTATTCGCCCGTCAATCTTGTTTCGTCCACGGTCAGGAAGCCGTCGCTGGGTTGGAGTAACCCCATCAAGACGTCCAGCGTTGTGCTTTTCCCGCTGCCCGTGATTCCCACCAGGCCGACACGCATGCCTTTGCGAACGGTCAAATTCAGACTGTTCAGCACCCAGGGGGTTTCGTCGGAGTATCGGAAACGCAATTGCTGGAATCGGATGCTTTCCTTGAATGGGAGAGGTTCCGGGATGGCCGCACTGGCTTCCGGTGGCAACGGTTGATCCAGAAACGCAAGTGTTTCAAGAAGGGCTTCCTGGGAACTGACGATAGCAACCCACGAGCTAAAGCACTGTTGTAGCGATGGTAGCAGCCGCTGCGCGCCCAACGCCAAGGCGCCCAACATCGGCAGGGCGCTGGCAAAACCGCCGCTGCCCTGGTTCAGAGAGTAGGCCAGCGCTGCAATCAGTATGATGCCCAGCGTTTCCATGGCGTACCTTGGACTCATGCTGATAAATTGGCTGTCTGCAAGCGCCTTCCGCATTGGGAGGTCGGAATCTCGATAGATCTGGCAATAGACGGGCTGAGACCCATCAAGCAGCACATCTCGAATTCCACCAAGACCCTCCTGCAAGGCTTTGACTTGCTGTGTTTGTTCCCGCGCTATCCGCTTGCCATTGACTTTCAGCTTGTGCCGAACGAAATAAGCGATCGCGGCGTAGCTACTCCCGAACCCGAGTGCCGCCGTCAACGCAACGTAGGGGTTTACTGCGATCAATACGGCAATCACCGAAACCATCACGACAAAGGAGCTGATGAGGGTCAGGACGGGTTGGAGAACCCCTGACGTTACCGCACCAACCTTTGTGGTGATGCCGGCAATCACTTCACTACTGTTTCTTGCTAGGTGAACCTTGTACGGCTGATACAGCGTGCGCCTGTACAGTTCGATACTGAGGTCGGACCCCGTGCTTAGTCCAAAACGCAGGCCCAACCAAAGCACCAGCATTCGCATGATGCCTGCGACCAAAGCTGCGCCTGCAAATAAAAGCGTCAACGGCAGAGTCATCTCGTTGGCAGAGCTGATTCCAAAGGAGTGCGCAACCTGAGTCACCAGGGGATAAGCAAAAACCTTGTCTGGAGCCGTCAGGACGGCGAGAAAGGGCAGAACCGCGCCCAGACTTGCAACTTCCGCGAACGCACTTAAAAGAATCAAGGACAACAGCGCCAGAAACTGGCGTTGCCGCTGCTTGTTCAAGTGCCCCCAAAGACGGATCAGAACGTCTCCGAGTCTATCGGGCGACTTCATCGCAGCACTTCTTTGAGAGACCCAATCGAGATTTCATGAGCAAAGCTCGAAATACGCTCCTGAACGCTCCGTAAATCCAATCGATGTTCCTGCAGGAGGTAGTCCCAGCTGCCGCAGAACGCCGAGAAGCGGTCCTCGACGCCGATGCGACACAACTGCAATGGCCGCGGCGATGCCGCGAGTTCTTCGGCGACACAGGAGCCGAGGCCACCCAGAACCGAATGCTCCTCGAGCGTGACGATCGCATCAACCCGGCTGGCGAGCTGGCGGAGCTGCTCGCGGTTGACTGGTTTGATAGACGGCACGCTCCAGACCTCGGCTGCCAGACCCTGGCCGACGACATCCATGGCGGTTCTGACCATCGAACCGGTCGCCAGCAGCGCGAGCGGGCCGGCGCTGGCGCCTACGCGTAGCATTTCGCCTGTATTGCCGAGGGTCAGCGGCGCCGCGTGTACATCGCCGCGATCACTCTTGCCGACACGCAGGTAGACCGGCGACTTGAGTCGCAGCGCGAGTTCCATCGTCGCGCGCATCTCAAAGCGGTCAGCCGGCGACAGCACGGTCAGGGCCGGGATTGCACGTGTGCAAGCAATGTCTTCGGTGCTCTGATGGCTGGCGCCCAGATGGCTGTACACCAGGCCGGCGCCGTCGCCGATGAGGATGACCGGCAGCTTCTCATAGCACACGTCGATCTTGATCTGTTCGAGCACGCGCACCGGCACAAAAGCCGCCAGACCGTAAACAATGGGCTTGAATCCGGCTTTGGCGAGTCCGGCTGCCACCCCAACCATGTTCTGCTCTGCGATTCCGCAGTTGATGTACTGCTCCGGCCTTGCCTTGCGGAAAGGGTCGAAGAGGGCGTAGCCGTGGTCGCCGGTGAGCAGCAAGACTTTTGGGTCGGCCATGGCTGCAGCGACCAGTGCCTCTGAAAATGCGTTTCTCATGCGGTATCTCCCAGCTCGGCTACGGCTGCGGCATGGGTGTCGGCATTGAGCCGCGTGTAATGCCAGATGTTGTTGTGCTCCATGAAGGACACGCCCTTGCCCTTCACGCTGTTGGCCACGATGGCCTTGGGCTTGCCGTTGAGCGACTGCTTCATCCGCGCGTAGGCCTCATCAATGGCCGCCTCGTCATGGCCGTCGATGGTGACCGCCTCAAAGCCGAAGGCCGTGAACTTGTCTTCAATGTTGCCCAGCACCATGACGTCGTCGGTAGTGCCCATAGCCTGAAAACCGTTCTTGTCAACGATAACGATGAGGTTGTCCAGCTTGAAGTGGGTGGAGAAAAGGGCGGCTTCCCAGATGGCGCCTTCGTTGAGCTCGCCATCGCCGACCAGTGCATAGCATTTCTGGTCTGTGTGCGCGAGCTTGGCTGCTAACGCCAGCCCAACCCCTACAGAAAGGCCGTGCCCCAGCGAGCCCGCCGTGGCCTCCACGCCGGGGATGTGTGCGTCGGCCAACCCTTTCAGGCGGGTGCCATCCTTGAAGTAGCGGGCGAGGTCGTCACGCGTGAGCCAGCCCAGCTCTTCGAGGCAGGCGTACTGCGCCATAACGCCATGCCCTTTGCTGAGCACCATGTAATCGCGTGCGGGGGATGCTGGATCGGAAGCATCGACCCGTAGGTGATTGCGATAGAGCACTGCCAGCAGTTCCACGATGGAGAAAGCGCAACCGATGTGTACCGTAGCGCCAGCGTAGGCCATGTCCAGCACGACACGGCGGATGTGATTGGAATTGAACTTGTTCATAGTGCCGTCGCAGAACGACTCCAGTGGATGGTTTTGGACAATGCCTCTGGCAAAGAGGTGTATTCGGCAAGACCGAGTTCTTCGCGCGCGCGCCGCGTATCCGGCACATAGCGTGGGGGCGCTGGCGGGCCGCTGGCGGGCTTGTGAATGCGTATCGGTATTGCGCTGCCGGCCGCGTGAGCAACCTGATCGGCCAGCTCGGCGATGGAGACGGCGCGCTCCGCCCCAACGTTGTAGGCCTTGCCAGACTGACCCGATGCGGCGATGCGCAGCAGCCAGATGCACAGGTCGGCCATGTAGAGGTAGGAGCGCAGCGGCCGCCCATCGCCCTCGATGTTGATGGGCTGGTTGGCCAGTACATCGCGGATGAAGTTGCCGGCTGCCAGCGGGCCGTTGAAAGGAAGCCCAGGCCCCACGACGGCGAAGATGCGCGCCATGCAGGACTCCGGGCCGCCCTGCGCGGCGTAGGCAGTGGCCAGCCACTCCGCAGCGCGTTTGCCGTTGCCATACGCAGCCCGGGGCTGCATGGGATCGGCCGCACCGCGGTGGTCTTCGGGCATGCGCTCCAGGTCGGTGGGTTGCGTGCCGTACACCGCTCCGCTTGAAGTCAGCAGAAACCGCGACGCACCAGCCGCCCTGGCCAGATCAAGCACATGCCGGGTTCCCTGCACGATGGAGTCAAAGACCTTCAAAGGGTCGGCCGCCACGAGCGAGTCGCCCACATCCGTAGCCGCATGGATGCACAAGTTCAGAGGGCCGACGGATGCCAAGGGCTGGCAGATGTTGCCGTAGACCAGTTGCGTGTCAGGGCGATTGAACAGGTGGGGCGCCTGCTGGCGGGCCCGCTCCAGGTTACGCGTCAGCACGACCATTTGCAGGCCGGCATCTAGCCTCTGGTTGGCGTGCTGGAGCACTTCCAGCAGCCACATGCCAATGAAACCGGTGCCGCCGGTCAGCAATACCCTTGCGCCGCGGAAGCGTGACCAGAACGCTCGGGCGTGCAACAACACCAGGTCCAGGTCTTGCGTGGGAAGCGGTGGGCGCATGGGTTCGAGAGGGGGTGGTTGGTGGTCCGGGTCGGTTCAGTGGCTGACGATCAGAAGTTGACGCCGAGGTAGGTCTCGATCTTCTGCGCGGCATATTCGAGCATCTCCGGCGTGAGCGAAGGCTGTACACCAATCCAGAAGGTGTTGTTCATCACGTTGTCGGTATTGGTGAGTTCGCCGCTGATGCGGTACTTGGCATTCACCATGTAGGGCTGGCGCGTCAGGTTGCCGGCAAACAGGAGGCGCGTGCCTACCTTGTTTTGGTCGAGGTAGGTCAGAAGGTCGAGCCGCGTGACAGGGCTGTTTTCCTTGAGGGTTATGGGGAATCCGAACCACGACGGATCGGCGTGCTCGGTCGGTTGCGGCAGGTCGACGAATTCTTCGCAGTCCTTCAGGCGTGCCTTCAGGAAGGCGAAGTTGTCCTTGCGTGCCTGGATAAAGCGGGCGGCCTTGTCCAGTTGCGCCAGGCCACAGGCGGCCTGCATGTCCGTGATCTTGAGGTTGTAGCCGAGGTGGCTGTAGGTGTACTTGTGGTCGTAGCCCTCCGGCAGATCGCCCAGCTTCCAGCAAAAGCGCTTGCCACAGGTGTTGTCCTTGCCGGGCGGACAGTAGCAATCACGGCCCCAGTCACGGAAGCTCTCGGCAATCGTCTTGAGCTCGTCGTGATTGGTGAACACCGCACCGCCTTCACCCATGGTGATGTGGTGAGCGGGGTAGAAGCTCAGGGTGGCAATATCGCCAAAAGTGCCGACCATCTGTCCGCGATAGGTGCTTCCAAGGGCATCGCAGCAGTCCTCGACCAGCCACAGCTTGTACTTCTTGCACAGTGCCGTGACCACATCCAGGTTGAACGGGTTGCCCAGCGAATGGGCCAGCATGATGGCCTTGGTCTTCGGCGTGATGGCTGCTTCAATCTTGCTGGCGTCGATGTTGTGCGTGAGCCTGTCCACGTCCACAAATACCGGGACGGCGCCAAACTGGATGATAGGGTTAACAGTGGTGGGAAAGCCCGCCGCCACGCCAATCACTTCATCGCCGTACTTGATAGCGCGGTCCCCCAGCTTAGGAGACGTGAGTGTACTAAACGCCACCAAGTTGGCCGATGAGCCGGAGTTGACGGTGATGAGGTGCTTGACTCCGATGAAGGAGGCGAGCTTCTTCTCGAACTCGGCATTGAAGCGGCCGGTGGTAAGCCAGCCATCCAGCGAGGCCTCGACCATATTCTTCAGCTCGGCTGCATCCAGCAGCTTGCCCGAAGGCGGCACCAGCGTGGCGCCAGGCAGGAATGGGTCGGGTGCCAGTGCCAGTGCGGCGTACTGGCCAACCAGTGCGGAAATCTGCTCGCGCAGTGCGAGGGTTTTTGCGTTTTGCATGATGTGTAATCCGTGGCGACTAGCCGGCACTTGATAGAAATGATATGGTGAGGCGATGGGTAGCGTGGCAAGACAGAGGGCGACGCGTATTGGGTGTTGCGTTCATGGGGCCTCTGACTTCAGCGGCTCTGGCTGAACACTCCGCAGGTATTCCACAATGGCCGGCAGGGTCGGCCGAAAGTTGATGTCGTCCAGCATGGCCGTTCGTTCGAAAAGAAAGCTGTAATTGTCATTGACCGGCTCTGGCAATGCCCCGATTTTTAGCAGTTCAGCGCATTGGTAGCTACGAAAGACATGGGTCGCCAGGGTTTTCAACGTGACGGGGGCGCCGTGGCTCAGCTCTACGGAGCCGTGGTGCCGCGATTCGTTCAGTTTAAAAATGGCTGCGACTTCATCGTCAATATGGTGATACTCGCGCAACTGCATTCCCGGCGTCATGCGGAATTCCGTGCCTGCCCGGACGGCCTGAAGAATCTGACCCAGAAACATGAACGGATCCGGTGCCCGCCCGCCAAACAGGGTGTGTAGGCGGATGTGCAGGCCGAGCTCCGAAGTATTGGCCGCGTCCTCGACGAATTGTCCAAGCCTGCTCTTGCTTGCAAAGTAGGGGTTGGCGCCCTTGTCGTCCACAACCTTTTCCATGACTGTGCCGAAGGTGATGACTTTCAACCCGACACGGGTTGCGCCTCTAACGACGTTTTTGGCTAGATCGAAGTTGATCTTCAGATGTTCTTCGTGGGAACGTCGTGGATCAATGATGCCGATAGCGACGTAGACCGTTCCGCTCTGCCTGGCGCGAGAGTCGAAGTAGCGGGCCGCGTCGTTCTCGCTGCCATCACGCCACCAGTCGGCATAGACCGAATGGTCGGGTGCTTCGATGTGGTCCACCAAGTGGCAAACATGAATGGCATGGCCGAGGCGGCCGCGCGCTCCAAGAACAAAGTTCATGGTCGTGCCCTCATGCGTGATACCTTAGGAAAGGCGTAGTTCATCTCAACGAGGGTCATGGTCCAGTTGTTGGTAGCGAGCTATCTGTCCGAGTGTCAGTTCCCGCAAATCGGTACCGGCTTGGCGTTCTTGAGCCCATTCGATCACTAGCTGAAGCGCATCCTGCAGGCGCAACGTAGGGCGCCAGCCCAGCTGGCTGGCAACTTTGGAAATGTCAAGCTTGAGGTAGTTGGCCTCATGAGGGTGCATGCCTGCATCAATCTGCCATGTGGCTTCGCCGGGCCACAGCCTGGCCATCTCGGCGACAATCCAGTCGACTGGTCGTGCGTCATCGCTGTGGGGTCCGAAATTCCAGCCCTCGGCGAAGGCCGGCCCTTCGGCAAGCAATTTTTCGGCCAATGTCAGATAGCCGCGCAGTGGCTCCAGAACATGCTGCCAGGGACGTGTGGCGCGGGGATTGCGGATCATCACCGGTTGGCAACGCTCGAATGCGGCCACGATGTCTGGAATCAGCCGGTCTTTGGCCCAGTCGCCGCCGCCAATCACGTTACCGGCCCGCACGCTGGCCAATGCCACGCCGTGTTGCCCATGATTCTCCGTACCGAAGAACGAGGAGCGATAAGCCGACGTCACCAATTCGGCACATCCCTTGCTATTGCTATACGGATCGAAACCGCCCATGCGTTCATTTTCACGATAGCCCCAAACCCACTCCCGGTTCTCATAGCACTTGTCCGTGGTGACGTTCACGACAGCACGAACGCCAGGGGTATGGCGCACGGACTCCAGTACGTGCACTGTCCCCATCACATTGGTCGCATAGGTTTCAACAGGCTGGTCATACGAAAGCCGAACAAGTGATTGAGCCGCCATGTGGATGACGATTTCAGGTCGGGCAGCTAGCATGACTGCCTGCAAGGCCGGCAGATCGCGAATGTCACCGAGCACGGATGTCATGCCCTGTGCTACGTGGGCAGACTCGAACAAGCTAGGTGTGGTTGGCGGAGCCAGTGAGTAACCGGTCACCTCGGCACCGACGTGCTGCAACCACAGCGACAACCAACTCCCCTTGAAGCCCGTATGGCCCGTCATGAAGACACGCCTGCCTTTCCAGAAGTCGGGATTCACGACCACACCTTCCATGGCGCCTTGCCGCTGGACCAGAGCTCTTCGAGATAAGTCTTGTCGCGAAGTGTGTCCATCGGCTGCCAAAAACCGCCATGCTGGAAAGCCGCCAGTTGACCTTCATCGGCCAGAGTTTCCAGCGGGGTGCGCTCCCAAATAGTGCTGTCGTCCTCAATGTACCTCAGTACTTCCGGCGACAGCATAAAAAATCCCCCGTTGATCATGCCACCGTCGCCCTTGGGCTTTTCCTTGAAACTACGAACCTTCTCCCCCTCGAAATCAAGCGCACCGAAGCGCCCGGGCGGCAAGGTCGCGGTAAGTGTCGCTTTGACACCTTGCGCCTTATGGAACGCACGGAGGGCGCTGATGTCAACATCCCCAACACCGTCACCGTAGGTGAAGCAAAACGCTTCCTCGTCTTTGACATAAGAGGCAACGCGACGGAGCCTGCCGCCGGTCATGGTGTCCTCACCGGTGTCAATGAGCGTGACCCGCCATGGCTCGGCGCTGCGCTGGTGCACTTCCATGCTGTTCTTGCTCATGTCGAAGGTGACATCGGACATGTGGAGGAAATAGTTCGCAAAGTACTCCTTGATCATGTAGCCTTTGTAGCCACAGCAGATCACGAAGTCGTTGACACCATGCGCTGAATAGATCTTCATGATGTGCCAGAGGATGGGCTTCCCGCCGATCTCGATCATCGGTTTCGGACGGGAAGAAGTCTCCTCCGAGATCCGCGTACCCAGACCGCCGGCAAGAATTACTGCTTTCATGGTGTCCCTTTGTTCATAGATGGGCTTGATCCCTCGGTTCGACTGTGATCCGGCTCAGGAACAGACTTGTGCTTCAGGTCTTTCTGCTCCAGCTTTCCCACACAAACTCGTAGTTCCAGTCTTCGGCATGCGTCATTGCCAAATCGTCGCGGATGCGGTCGCGCCGGGAGGCTGCTCCGTCCACAAAGTTGTGGAACTGCACCTGCAGATGGCGAATCCGGTTTATGTCGCCCGAGGCTATCAAGGCCGGCAGCACGTCGAACTCGCCACCTTCGATATTGATCTTCAGGAGGTCGATACTCTCGACGCCTAATTGCTGGATACATTCGACCACCGACCGGACCTCTACCTGCTGCACCTTGCCTACGGCGTGTGGAGAAGCAAAACTCGACGCATTGTCTGCCAAGCCGATATCGAACAGGCCGTCTCTGGACGACAGGCCGTATTTCAGACAGAGCACCTTCGGGTCGCCCTCAAACCGGGCCACGCACTGACGATGGAATTCCGGAACCGGCTCGAACACGTAGATCCGGCAACCGTAGCGCCTCTGGATTTCCGCGGCGAAGTCCCCCAGGTAGCCACCGACGTCAAAAACGACACTGTCCTCTGTGAGGGGGTAATCCATACGAAGCGTTTCGTCACCCCTGTCGCGGAACCAGCGATCAATCTCAAGGGTAAACCCGTCCCTCAGCACATGCCGGCGGTACATCAGTCCCAGCCGGTTTTTGATTCTCGCGATCAATGCCATGGGTTCTCGCCTTAAAGGGATTTCAGGGCCATGACTGCGTCTTCAATCGAGTAATGATGGTTGCCCACGAACAAGCCATTACCGTCGATGTGTTCGGCATTGCGGAGTTCGCCGAAAACTTCCGAGTCGAAGTACTTGACCACCTCGTTTTTCGCAAAATTGCCTGCGACGATGGGACGCACCTCGAAGCCGAGGGCCCGAAGCCGCTTGACCAGCTCGTCGCGCGTGAGCTCAACGCCCGGCCGGATCACGAGGCTGAAACCGAACCAGCTGCTCTCGCCGATTTCTTTCTGGATCATCACGGCTGGATGGTCGTGCATGACCGATTGCAGCAACGCCGCATTTTTACGCCGTTCAGAAATAAGCATCGGCAGCTTCTTGACCTGCTCGATGCCTAGCGCACCCGACATCTCGAGCGGCCTGACGTTGTAGCCTGGCAGCACAAAGCGAAACGATTCCTTGAACGGATCGTCGCTTTTTTCCCCACAAACGTGGTTGAATTTCGGCAGGTTGCGAGTCCACCCGTGCGCGCGCAGCGACAGAAGGATGTGGTGCAGCTCTTCGTCATCCGTGCTGATGAGGCCACCTTCCATGGTCGAAATATGGTGGGAAAAAAACGAACTGTAGCTGCCCATGACGCCAAAGGTGCCAGCCTGTTTGCCGCCGAAAGTCGCGCCCAGCGATTCGCAGTTGTCCTCGATCAGCGTGATCCTGCGATCACCGATGATGCTCTTGATGCGCGCGAAATCGTTGGGATTACCGAGCAGGTTGACGGCCATGATCAGGCGTGTCTTGCCGCTGACAGCTTTTTCCAGCGCCTCCAGATCGAAGTTCAGGGTTTCGAGATCAATATCGACGAACTTGATCTTCAGGCCGTACTGGTAGAGCGGGTAATAGGTCGTACTCCAAGACACCGCCGGCACGATAACCTCGTCGCCTGGCTTCAGCGCCAGTGCCTTGTTCTTCGAGTAGAACAGGGCCGCAACCATCAACAGGTTGGCAGACGAACCGGAGTTGACCATCACACAGTGTTTTGCACCAAGGTAGCTTGCGAATTGCTTTTCAAATTCGAACACCTTCGGCCCCATCGTAAACATGCCGGAAGTGATGACGTCCTGCAATGCTGCGTATTCAGCCTGGTCCCAGGTGGCGGTGGCGAGAGGGTATTTGTGGCTCATGCTTGGCTGTCCTGCAAATAAAATTGATAAGCTTTTTCGATGCCCTCACTCAGCGTTGTGGAAGCTTTCCACCCCCAATCACGCTGGCGCCCGATGTCCACAAGCTTTTGCTTCATGCCGACGGGCCTGCTGGTGTCGTGCACGAATTCGCCGGTCCAGCCGATGACCTCTGCGGCGGTGCGGTAGTAGTCGTTGATACTGTGGTCGTGACCAAGGCCAATGTTGAGCATGCCTGGCAAACTGTCGAAATCGGCCAGCGCGTGCAACACGGCGTCGGAGAGGTCCCCCGCATACATGAATTCACGACGCGCCGTACCGTCACCCCAGATCTCAACGCTCGGCAGCCCTGCGGTCTTTGCTTGGTGAATCTTGTGGATGATGGCCGGTATCAGGTGCGAATGTTTCGGTTCAAATTTATCGTGGCGGCCGTACAGGTTGCACGGAATTAGGGTCTTGTACTGTTTTTCAGGCGTCTCACGGCTGATGTATTCGCACAGCCGCGTCGCAAAAATCTTAGCGATGGCATAACCTTCATTGGTCGGCTCGAGTTCGCCGCGGAGTATCAGTTCCTCGTTAAGCGGGTTCGGTGCCTCGCGCGGATACATGCAGGAACTCGCCAGGTTCAGCAACTTCTGCACGCCGGCCTCACGCGCCGCCATGATCACATTACGGCCGAGATCGACGTTCACGACGAGGAAATCGACCGGCCGCGCGATGTTTGCCTGAATGCCCCCCACAAGTCCGGCGCAATGGATTACGGCGTCGGGCCGGTATTCAGCGAGGAATCGGCGCGTCGCATCAAAGTCAGCCAAGTCGAGTTCGCGGCTGCTTGGCGCGACGAAATCCCATTGCGACGCAAGCGGGTGCTCGAGAATGTTGCGACCGACCATGCCGCCGCCGCCTGTCAGGAAAATACGGGGTTTGACCACGCTCTCAGCCCTGGTTGCGGAGGGCTTTATGGCCATGCGCCTTGACCTGCAAATCGAACTCGGCCTGCGTCATGTCGGCTTTTGCCATTTCTGCAACCAGTTCCGCAAAGCTGATTTTTGGGACCCATCCGAGCTTTTCGCGCGCCTTGGTCGCGTCACCGAGCAGGGTTTCGACTTCTGTCGGCCGGAAATAGCGCGGGTCGACGGACACAATGCATTTCCCCGTCACAACGTCATAGCCTTTTTCTTTCTCGTCGCTGCCCTCCCAGCGAATTTGCATGCCGTACTCACGGGCAGTCGCCTCGACGAAGTCGCGCACGCTGTATTGAACACCGGTGGCGATCACAAAATCTTCTGGCTTTTCCTGCTGCAGCATCAGCCACTGCATCTCCACGTAATCCTTGGCGTGACCCCAGTCGCGTTTGGCATCCATATTGCCAAGGTAGAGGCAATCCTGTATGCCAAGCTTGATGCGGGCGAGCGCGCGCGTGATTTTGCGCGTCACGAAGGTTTCACCGCGTACCGGACTTTCGTGATTGAACAGGATGCCGTTGCAGGCGTAGATACCGTAAGCTTCGCGGTAGTTGATCGTGATCCAGTAGGCGTAGAGCTTGGCAACAGCATAAGGGCTGCGCGGGTAAAAAGGGGTGGTTTCCTTTTGCGGAATTTCCTGCACGAGTCCATAGAGCTCGGAGGTCGAAGCCTGGTAGAACCGTGTGGTCTTTTCAAGACCGAGAATGCGCATGGCCTCGAGAATGCGCAACGCGCCGAGCCCGTCGCTGTTGGCCGTATATTCGGGTTCCTCAAAGCTCACTGCCACATGGCTTTGGGCGGCTAAATTGTAGATTTCGTCAGGCTGGGTTTGCTGAATGATGCGGGTCAGGCTTGAGGAATCGGTCATGTCGCCGTGATGCAGCACAAATCGCTGGTCTGCTTCATGCGGATCCTGGAACAGGTGATCAATGCGATCAGTATTGAAGAGCGACGTGCGGCGCTTGATACCGTGAACGATGTACCCCTTGTTGAGCAGGAATTCCGCCAGATATGAACCGTCTTGTCCAGTCACGCCGGTAATAAGTGCTGTTTTTTTCATTGTTCAGGCCCTGCCGTAGTTGTCGGTAAATCGCACGATGTCGTCTTCGCCCAGATAGCTGCCGGACTGAACCTCGATCATTTCCAGATTCATCTTTCCGGGGTTTTCCAGGCGATGGGTTTCACCGATGGGAATGTAAGTAGACTGGTTTTCAGTGAGTAGAAAAGTTTCGCTGCCCTTGGTGACCAGCGCACTGCCCGACACCACAATCCAGTGCTCCGCGCGGTGATGGTGTTTTTGCAGGCTGAGCGATGCACCGGGCTTGACCACAATGCGCTTGACCTGAAAACGCTCACCGCGATCGATACTGTCATAGGATCCCCAGGGACGTGCTACCTTGCGGTGCGCACCAGCCTCCGGGCTCTGGAGGTTTTCAAGCTGTGCGACCACATCCTTGACCTGCTCTGCATGCGTGCTGGCCGCCACAAGCACCGCATCTGGAGTGTCAATCACAAGCAGATCCTGTGTCCCAAGCGTCACAACGGTGCGCGACGGTGCATGTATATACGTGCGGTGACTTTTGACGGCCAAACCACGACCGTCGATGCGGTTGCCATTCTCATCGGGGGATGTCAGCTCTGCCACGGCATTCCAGCTACCGACATCGCTCCAGGCACCGGCGAACGGCACCACTTCCACGTTGCTGTGGCGCTCAAGAACGGCGTAGTCGATGCTGTCGGAGCGACAGGCAGAAAATGCCTTAACCTCGGGGCGGACAAATTGCTGATCCTGCGCGGCCGTTGCCATGGCGGTACGGCAATTTTCCAAGATATCCCCAGCGTGCAGTTCCAGCGCCTCCAGCAAAGTGCTCGCCTTAGCGAGAAAAATCCCGGCATTCCAAAGCACATTGCCCTGGAGTATCAGGGACTGCGCCTTGTCGGCCAGAGGCTTTTCCACAAACCGTACAACGTGAAAACTGGCATCGCCGCTGATTGCACCCTGCTCAATATAGCCATAGGCGGTGCTCGGAAAGCTTGGTACCACGCCGAAGGTCACAAGAGCGCCCCGACTTGCAGCCTGGCAGCCCTGTTGAACCATGGCTGCAAAGGCATGGCCGTCGGGAATGTGATGATCCGACGGACAAAAGAGCAACAAGTCTTGCGGCCCCGCAGTCAATGCAGCCAACGCCATGGCCGGCGCCGTATTTCGCCCCACGGGCTCGAGAATGACCTGCCCCCGAACCCCCGCCGTCTGCATGGCCTCACTCACCAAAAATCGGTGGTCCTCCGAGGCGACGCAAATCACCTCGGGGCTCTCCCCTCCACTCGCAAGGACCACCCGCTCCAGCGTCAGCTGCAACAGGCTTTTGTTGTTCACCAACGGGACGAATTGCTTGGGAAAACTTTTGCGCGAAAGCGGCCACAATCTTGTGCCCGAACCGCCACAGAGAATGACCGGAATTATTTTTGTGTTGCTCATGCGAGGCCCGATTTTTCTTGCGCTTCGTCGACTTCAAAGCGAAGCGCTTCGATTTCTACTTTTAGACTTTCATACTCAGCCACCTTGCGCTCGAGAAATCGGGCAGTCAAGCCAGCTTTCTCGGCAATACCTACCGGTGTGAGCAGATATGCGTACGCAAGCTTTCGCTGGCTTTTGCGAAAGCTCTGCATTTTGATGAAACCCTTGTCGAGCAAGGCCTTGAGGCAATAGTTGGTTTTACCCAAGCTAACCCCCAACGCGTCTGCCAAGTCGCGCTGATTCATGTGCGGATTGGTTTCCAGCAGGCGGAGAACCTTTAGATGATTTTCTTCGTGGAGCGAGGAGTTCAAATCGCTTGGCCGGGTAAGGTGATCTCAGACCCCGATTCACAATAGGGTTGATCGAGCGGTCTAAATTGACCTTGTTCAATTGATGAACTGAGATGTTACCACCTTATTCGAACTGAGCCAGCGCCCGAATAGTCTCCACCCGTTTACATGCCTTGGTTTGCAAATGCAGCTGCAAATAACGCGCCCTGTTTATCTGTGCCTGACAGAATGGGCGTTTTAAGCGGCCATTGAACAGCTATCGTAGGATCGTCCCAAGCAATACATGCCTCGTCATCCGGCGCGTAGTACTCTGTGGTCTTGTAGATCACATCTGCGCTCGCGCTCAAAACCTGGAAACCATGGGCAAAACCCGGGGGGATCCAAAGTTGTGTGGATGCATGTTCAGTCAACTCAACGCCCACCCATTGACCAAAAGTAGGGGACAGGCTACGGATATCGACTGCAACATCAAATATGCGTCCCCGTACTACACGGACCAGCTTTCCCTGCGGTCGCTGGACTTGATAGTGCAGACCACGGAGCACGTTGTGGGCGGATCTTGAATGGTTGTCCTGGACAAACTGCAAGTCCAGACCAGTTGAATTCTTAAACGATTTCTGGTTAAAACTCTCCAGGAAGAACCCTCGCTCATCCGAATGAACGCAGGGCTCCAAAAGCAGAACTCCCGATATTGAAGTCGTCAGCACCCTCATCGCAACTTTCCAAGCATTCGTCTTACGCCATCTTTCCAGTCAGGGGGTGTCACGTGAAAGGCCGATTGAAATTTCGTGGTGTTGAGCAGCGAATTTTTGGGGCGCGCTGCAGGGGCCTGAAGCTCATCGGACGTCAATGCTTTGACAGTCGCAGGCGTCGCTTTGAGCTCCCATGCAGCCTGCAACGCAGATTCAATGACAAAGCTCGCATAAGCGTGCCAGGACGTTTGCCCTGCAGCCGAGAGGTGATACAAGCCCTGCAACCCCGATCCCGACATTGCACGATCAATAGCTAGCGCGGTCATGTCAGCAACCCAGTCAGCTCCGGTGGGAGCCCCTATCTGGTCCGCTACCACTGCAAGTTCGGGGTGCATTTGAGCTCGGGCAAGAATCTTTTTGACAAAGTTGCCTCCTTCTGCAGAATACATCCAGCTGGTACGCAAAATCAAGTGGTTGGCGCACGAGGATGCAACCAGACGATCTGCTTCGAGCTTGCTATGTCCGTAGGCATTGAGTGGCCGGGGAACGTCTGATTCGGTCCAGGCACGATTACCCGTCCCATCAAATACATAGTCGCTCGAATAATGAACCATCCAGGCATTGACGCGGGATGCGGCCTTTGCAAGAACGCCCGGAGCGAGAGCGTTGATGCGTTGCACGAGTAACGGCTCCGCTTCTGCTCGATCGACATCAGTCCACGCTGCGGCGTTGACGACAACATCGGGACTGATTGCAAAGACCGCGCCAGAGATTCCTTCGAGATCGCTCAGGTTCCCGCAATACTGCTGGCTACCCGCATGCAGACACACTAAATCTCCCAGTAAAGCAAGGCTACGTTGAAGTTCTTGGCCAAGTTGGCCGTTCTTCCCGAAAAGCAGGATCTTCAAAAAGGCCTCTTACCGCGAAGCCGCACGGCTCTGGGCGACATCGATCCAAGCGGCATGATTCAGGTACCACGACACAGTTTCACGCAACCCGCTGTCAAAGCTATGGCGCGCTCGCCAGCCAAGTTTCGACATGATTTTGCTTGCATCGACCGAATAACGCCGATCATGTCCAAGGCGATCGGCTACATGCACAATCTGCGCGCTGTAACCGCCTGCGCGACTGGTGGGATGCATGTGATCGAGCAACAAGCAGATGCTGCGTATGACCTCCAGGTTGCATCTTTCAGCGTTTGCGCCCACATTGTAAGTTTCGCCAGGCACGCCCAATGCCAGCACCATGCGTATGGCATCGCAATGATCTTTCACGTGCAACCAGTCCCGCAATTGGCGGCCATCCCCATAGACTGGCAGGGGGTTGCCGGCCAAGGCCGAAGTGATCATGTGGGGCATGAGTTTTTCAGGATACTGGTAGGGACCATAATTATTGGCACAGTTGGTGGTCAATACCGGCAAGCCGTACGTGCGGCAGCTGGCACGCACAAGGTGATCCGCTGCTGCTTTGCTGGCAGCGTAGGGATTATTGGGCTCATATCGATCACTCTCCGTGAAGGCTACAGCACCAGGTGGAAGAGAGCCATACACCTCGTCGGTAGATATCTGCAAGAATCGAAATGCGGACTTTTCCTGACCCTGAAGCCCGGTCCAATGGGCGCGGGCGGCTTCCAGCAAACGGAAAACCCCCAATACGTTAGTCTGGATGAACTGCTCCCCTGCCAGAATGGCACGATCAACATGTGATTCAGCAGCAAAATTGAGAATGGCCCGTGGCTGATACCTGGCAAGGATTTCTGAGACAAGCACTGCGTCAGCGATATCGCCCTGCACAAATATGTGCCGAGCGTCACCGTCGAGAGATTCGAGATTGGCCCTGTTGCCCGCGTAGGTCAACTTGTCCAGATTGACAATGGGTTCCTCGCTTCGCGCCAACCACTCCAACACAAAGTTGGCGCCGATGAAACCGGCCCCACCGGTGACGAGAATCATGAACGTCCCTATTTGACAACCTGCACCGCCGCTCCAAAAGACATCAGCTCAGTTGTGTTGCAGGAATTATCCCATGCCTGCTAGCTGCGACGTCTTCGCGCGCCTGCACGCGAGTCAGAAATGAATTCCGCGCATCATCTGCTGCAAAGCCACGGCCTCAGGCGACAAGGTCTGCTTGACGGGCTTGTCGCCCGGCTTCGCGCCTTTGGCAGCCGATGAATCCGGGAACATGCGGAAGCTGGTGTTCATGGCAATCTGCGCCACGCGCGGCAACAACGCATGCAGCACCTGCCCGGCAATACCCAGGCGCGTCGCAATGCGCACCGACTTGAAAATGCAAGCCTGGGCCACGAGGTCGGCCGCCTCTTCGGGGCTTAGCGTCGGCACGTTGTTGTACAGATTGGTAGGCGCAATCATGGGCGTGCGCACCAGCGGCATATTGATGGTGGTGAAGGTGATGCCCTGGTCGGCAAATTCACTGGACGCGCAACGTGTCCAGGCGTCCAGGGCGGACTTGGACGCCACATAAGCCGAGAAACGTGGTGCGTTGGTCAACACGCCGATCGAGCTGATATTGACCACGTGGCCCTTGCGTTTGGCCACCATACCGGGCAGAAAGCCCATGGTGACGCGCAGGCAGCCGAAGTAATTGAGCTGCATGGTGCGCTCAAAATCGTGGAAGCGGTCGTAGCTGGCCTCGATCGCGCGTCGGATCGAGCGCCCGGCGTTGTTGATGAGGAAGTCAACACTTCCGTGATTGGCGATCAGCGTCTGCACGAAGCGGTCGCAGTCGGCCATGTCGGCGATGTCCGCCGGATAGGCGATGAAGTTGTAACCCTTGGCCGCTGCCTCCTTGCAGGCTTCATCGAGCTTGTCCTGGTCACGGCCACAGATGATGGTGATGGCGCCGGCTTCGGCAAATTTGTGAGCCGCTGCCAGACCAATGCCCGAGGATCCCCCGGTGATCAGCACCACCTTGCCGTTGACCGTACCGCGCAGGGAGCGGTCGATGTGCAGGTCCGGGTCGAGATGCCGCTCCCAGTAATCCCAAACGCGCCAGGCGTAGTCCTTGAGGTTGGGGCATTCCACGCCCGAGCCTTTCAGGGCAGCCAGCGTTTCGCGGCAGTCAAAACGTGTCGGGTAGTTGACAAAGGTCAGCATGTCCTCGGGCAGGCCCAGGTCGGCCATGACGGCGTTGCGCACGCGCCGGACAGGTGCCAGGGCCATCAGGCTTTTCTTGACACCACGCGGGATGAAACCCAGCAAAGCAGCGTTCACGAACAGGTTCATCTTGGGCGCATGGGCAGCGCGGCTGAAAATGTCCAGCACATCGCCAACGCGGTAACCCACCGGGTCCACCAGGTGGAAGCACTTTTTGGCGATGCTGGTCTTGTGGCTGATGACATCCAGCGCATCAACGACAAAATCGACCGGCACGATGTTGATGCGGCCGCCCTCCAGGCCCACCGCCGGCATCCAGGGCGGAAGCAGCTGGCGCATGCGCTGGATCAGTTTGAAGAAGTAGTAAGGCCCGTCGATCTTGTCCATCTCGCCGGTGGTGCTGTCACCCACCACCATCGCGGGCCTGAACACCGTCCATGGCACCTTGCATTCCTTGCGAACGATTTTTTCGCTCTCATGCTTGGTCATGAAGTAAGGGTGCTCGTAATTCTCGGCCTCCTCGAACATGTCCTCGCGGAACACGCCTTCATACAGGCCGGCCGCAGCAATCGAGCTGACGTGGTGAAAGTGTCCGGCGTCGATGGCTTTCGCAAATTCGACGGTATGGCGTGTGCCTTCCACATTGACGGCGATCTGGCTTTCCTCGTCGGCGCTGAGGTCGTAAACAGCGGCGAGGTGGTGAAAATGATCAATCTGGCCCTTGAGCTTCTTGATGTCGTCGGCAGAAACGCCCAGTTTTTTCGCCGTCAGGTCGCCGTGAACCGGCACGGCCCTGGCCGCGCTCACCCCCCAGTACTCGCGCAGCGCCTCTACTTTGCCGGCACTTTCCTTGCGGATCAGGAAATGCACGACGGAGCCCTTGCGCTCAAGAAGCTTTTTAACCAGGCGCTTGCCGATGAAGCCTGTGGCTCCGGTGACGAAATACTGCATTGTTTTCTCCGCTAGACAACTCTGAACCAAGCTTCGATTCTTGCGCAAGCCCCACTGTCCCCTGGTCAGCAGAAACCCGCGCACACCCGGCTTCTAGGAGCCCCCACCTAAACCTGGCCACCCAACTGGGCTTATATTTTGGCCATGTGCCGCATCAACCTGCGGCGTCAAGCAACACACCCCCACCATCAGGAGCCCACCATGGTCAAGAAACTGCAAAAAATGAGTGCCGACAAAAAATCCGGTCCACAACTGTCCGGCGCCGTCAAGGAGTCTGCCCAGCAGATCTGGCTCGCCGGCCTCGGCGCCTTCTCCAAGGCGCAGGAAGAAGGCGGCAAAGTGTTCGAGACCCTGGTCAAGGAAGGCCTGTCCATCCAGCGCAAGACCCAGGCCGTTGCCGAAGAAAAAATCTCCACCGCCACCAACAAGATGGCCACCATGGCGACGGACATCACCTCCAAGGCCGGCCACCAGTGGGACAAGCTCGAAACCATTTTTGAAGAGCGCGTCGCCAAGGCCCTGAACAAGCTGGGCGTGCCTTCGGCCAAGGATGTGGACGCACTGATCGCGCGCATCGACGAACTCAACAAAAACGTGCAAAAGATGGCCAGCAAGCCGGCTGCCAAGGCAGCGCCTCGTGCCGCAGCGAAATCCGCTGCAGCCAAGCCTGCTGCCAAAAAACGCGCACCGGCACGCAAGTCCGCCTGAGCGTTTTCTCACGATAAAAAGGACGCTTGACGTCCTTTTTTTATGCCTGCTTGTCCAGGGACAGATTGCTGCAAAGCAGCAAATTCCCGCGTGACTCGCGCCTACACTTCCGACTCATGACTTCTGCCCAGCGTTCAGGAAAAAGCCGTCCCAGCAGCGAGGCGAGAAAGGCAAACCGCCCGAATTCAGGGCCACGTATCGCTTTGGCTCTTGCGGGCGGCGGACCGTTGGGCGCTATCTACGAAATCGGCGCGCTTTGCGCGCTCGACGAGTCACTGCAAGGCCTGTCTTTCACCAAACTGCATCACTACGTCGGCGTCTCGGCCGGCGGGTTTATCGCGGCGGGCCTGGCCAATGGCATGACGCCGCGCGAGTTGTGCGCCGCATTCATCGAAAACGACCGCCATGCCTCTGAAGTCTTCGATCCGGCGTGGCTGCTGATGCCTGCGTATGGCGAATTCCTGCGCCGCGGCATCATGCTGCCGGGCCTCACCGCTTCAGCCCTGTGGCGCGCGACATTCGGGCGAAAGTCGCTGCTTCACGCGCTGGAAACCCTGGGCCCGGCCTTGCCGACGGGAATGTTCTCCAATGAGGAGGTAGACCGCCGCCTGAGCGCGCTGTTCTCAAAAAACGGCCGCACCAACGATTTCCGTCAACTCGCCACGCGGCTCACGCTGGTCGCGACCAACCTCGACAGTGGCGAGGCCGCGCCCTTCGGCCAACCCGGCTGGGATCATGTCCCGATCTCGAAAGCGGTGCAGGCCAGTTCGGCACTGCCGGGGCTGTTTCCACCTGTGGAAATCGACAACAGCTACTACGTGGACGGCGCGCTCAAGAAAACCCTGCACGCCGGCGTGGCGATGGATGGCGGCATTGACCTGATGCTGTGCCTGAACCCGCTGGTGCCATTTGACGCAACGCAGGTGCCCGAGCTGTCGATGGCGCAGCGCGTGATGCGGCGCGGCCTGCCCAGGGAGCGGCAGACCATCCCGCGCATCGTGGACGGCGGCTTGCCAGCGGTGCTGAGCCAGACCTTCCGCTCCATGATCCATTCGCGTCTGGAACTGGGGATGAAGCACTACGAGCACGCCTATCCCGGCACCGACATTGTGCTGATCGAGCCCGATCATCGCGACGCGGACATGTTTCTGGCCAACACCTTCAGCTACGGCCAGCGCCGCCAACTCGCCGAACACGCCTACCAGAAGACCCGCGAGATGCTGCGCTCGCGCAAGACCAGCCTCTCGGCCAAACTGGCCAAGCACGGGGTTTCGCTCAACCTGGCGGTGCTGGAAGACACACGCCGCCACCTGGTCAGTCCGGCGCCCGCGCCGACCCGTCTCGGCCGGGCCATCCGTTCCCTCGAGGAGGTGATGGAAGATGTGAGCCACGCACTCGGGCCGCTGGCAGGCCACCCGGCGTGAGCGGTCCGCTCGTCTTCCCCAGTTCCAGGACCTGCATCCGTGCGTTAGAGTAGAAAAAAATACGAGGTAGACACCATGGCGAAAAAAGCGCCGCGCCGAACTGCTGAACGCATCCTGGAAGTGACGCTTGATCTGTTCAACCGTTTCGGCGAACCGAATGTGTCGACCACGCTGATTTCGGCCGAGCTGGGGATCAGCCCCGGCAACCTCTACTACCACTACCCGGCGAAAGACGAGCTGATCAACTCGCTGTTCGACCGCTACGAGCGGTCCCTGAGCGAGCTGCTCAATGCCAGCGACAGCGTGCGGGACGTCGAGGACGCCTGGTTCTTCATGCACTCGCTGTTCGAGCTGATCTGGCAATACCGGTTTCTGTACCGCGACCTCAACGACCTGCTCAGCAAGAACCGCCGGCTCGAGACGCATTTCCAGTGGATCCTGAAAAACAAGACGCGCTCGGTCAAGGCCATGCTCGACAGCATGAGCCGGGCCAATGCCGTCAGCATCGATTCCCGGGAGGTCGAGGCCACCGCCACCAGCATGGTGGTGGTGCTGACGTACTGGCTTAGTTTTGAGTACGTGCGCGACCCGCGCAATGCGCTGGAGCCCGAAAATGCGCAATCCGCCCTGCTGCGGGGCGCGCACCATGTCCTCAACCTGCTGATCCCTTACCTCGAGCAGGGCCAGCGCATGCACCTGCAGGCGCTGGTCGGCGCCTACAGCAACACAGCCTGATCAATAGTCAACAATCAATAACATTCAAGGAGACAAACATGGCCAAATGGACCGCCTTCCCCCACCCCGGTGACTATGCCTTCGACGCGACCAGCCTCAAGAAGAGCTGGGCCCGCCTGCACCAGGGCGACTGCGAGCCGCTGCCCAAGGAAGCCGCCGTGCTGCAGGCCTGGCTGCTGTTTCATAACGGCGAGTTTCAAAAAGCGGCTGAAGCAGGCCTGAAGGCCGGCGGCGCCGGCATCACGGTCGCCAACAAGGCCACCAGCATTTATGCCAACTACCTGGAGACCAAGGAAAAGGCCAAGCTGGACCTGTTCATGGAAGTCGCAGAGCGCGCCGAAGCCCAGCAGGCGGCAGAACCCAAAAACGCCAACGCCTGGTACTGGCAGGCTTACGCACTCGGCCGTTACGGCCAGGGCATCAGCGTCGCCAAGGCGCTGGCCCAGGGCCTGGGCACCAAGGTCAAGAATGCCCTGGAGCAGGCCATCAAGCTGTCACCCAAACATGCCGACGCCCACATTGCGCTGGCGGCCTTCCATGCCGAGGTGATCGACAAGGTCGGTTCGCTGATAGGCGGCATGACCTACGGCGCCAAAAAGGACCAGGGCCTGGCGCTGTTCAAGGAGGCGCTCAAGCTCAACCCGACTTCTGCGATCGCCATGATCGAGTACGCCAACGGCATGGTCATGCTCGAAGGCGACAAAAAGATGAAGGAAGCCACCAAGCTGTATGAACAGGCCGCAGCCAGCCAGCCGCTGGACGCGATGGAGCGCCTGGATGTGGAGATGGCCAAGGCCGAGCTGGAAGACTAGACCAAAAAAAAAGGCGCTGCCGCTATGTTTTTTATAGCTGTCAGCGCCCGTTAGTCATGGGCTGGAGCTCAAAAAGACTATGAACTCAGGCCATCCACCGCCTGGAACAGCGACTGCCGCGCCTGCGTGATGATCTGCTGCTTCCATTCGTCGGTGTTGACGTAAAACGCATCCATCATCTGCTGCTTGATCTGCGCCGCCAGCGCCGCAGGCGCCTCGGGGTGCACATTGAGCCAGTGCTCGGCGCGCAGCGCCTGCATCATCTCGAAAGGCGGCAGGGTGCCGTATTCCATGGCGATGCCGGTGTACTCGGCGTCCGGGCATTCCTCGTAAATCGAGTTCCACATCAGGCCGGTCAGGAAGGCTGAGCTCGAAGATCCGTCGTAAATCGAGGTCACCGGCGTCTTGCCGCCGTTGTCCCACCAGGCGCGCGCGCGCGCCAGCGCTTCCTTGTCATCACGGCAGGCGCAGATGCGCTCACCGACACCGCTGGGGCCCAGGCCAGTGTGGATGTCTATCCAGCCCACGCGGCGCGCGAAACGCGCATGGGTCTGCATCACCTGGCGCAGGGTCTGGTTGCTCCAGGTCGGCTCGGTCCCGCCGAAAAACAGGCCCTTGTCGAACTCGTGCTGGCCGCGCGTGATGGCGGCCTGGTAGGCGTCCATGCCGCGTTCCTGAATGTACTGGCTGGTGGCCGCGGCATTGTCCGCAGTCGGCGGCCAGACCTCGGGCAGCAGCAGCGGCTGGATCTCGCGATAGGCTTCATTGACCGGCAGCGGCTGCGAGAAATCGTGGAAATTGCGGTTCAGGTCCACGTTTTCATGCGTGGTGCGCCGGATGTGCGAAAAGCCATACGGGTTGAGCGCGTGGATGTAGAGCACGGCCACGCCCTGCTCACTGGCCTTGGCGCGCCACTCGGCATCACGCAGGGCATAGACCTGCACACCCGAGCCGCAATAACCCTCGACGCCGTGGCAGGCACTGCTGACGATCAGCAGCGAGCGCGCATCGGCGGGGCCATCCAGCACCACATCCATGGCCAGAACCTCGCCGTCGCGCCCGGCTTCCGGATGCAAATGCGTGTCCACGGTGAGTTCGGCCGCAGCGGCGGCTTCGAGGAACTTGGCGCGGGCTTCGGCGTAACTTGAGGAGAAACTATCGTTCACCCGGTTCATGCGGCGTCCTTGGTCAGCCAGCTCTCGGCCAGCCGCACCCAGAAGGTCGCTCCCAGCGGAATCAGGTCATCGTTGAAGTCGTAACTCGGGTTGTGCAGCATGCAGGGGCCGCCGCCGTGACCGATCTCGCGGTGCGCGCCGTCGCCGTTGGCAATAAAGGCATAACAGCCGGGCTTGGCCTGCAGCATGTAGGAAAAATCTTCGCCGCCCATGGTCGGCTCCTGCTCGATGACGTTGTCTGCGCCGACGATCTCGGCCATCACCTTGCGCGCGAACTCGGTTTCCTTCGCGTGGTTGATGGTCGGCGGGTAGTTGCGCACAAACTCGAACTCGCACTCGGCTTCGTGCGCGGCGCAGATGTTCTCGGCGACCTGCTTCATGCGGCGTTCGATCATGTCCAGCACTTCCAGGGTGAAGGTGCGCACCGTGCCCTGCAGCTCGCAGCTGTCGGGGATGACGTTGGTGGCCTCACCGGCATGGATCATGGTGACCGAGATCACGCCGGCATCCACCGGCTTCTTGTTGCGGCTGATGATGGTCTGGAAGGCCTGCACCATCTGGCAGGCCACCGGCACCGGGTCGATGCCGTTGTGCGGCAGCGCCGCATGGCCGCCCTTGCCGCGAATCGTGATCTTGAACTCGTTGGTCGATGCCATCACCGGCCCGGCGCTGGCGGCGAACTTGCCGACCTGGGTGCCCGGCCAGTTGTGCATGCCGAACACCGCGTCCATCGGGAACTTGTCGAACAGTCCGTCCTTGATCATCTCGCGCGCGCCGCCGCCGCCCTCCTCGGCCGGCTGAAAAATCAGGTAAACCGTGCCGTCGAAGTTGCGGTTTCTCGCGAAGTGCTGGCCGGCCGCAAGCAGCATGGCGGTGTGGCCGTCGTGGCCGCAGGCGTGCATCTTGCCGGCGGTCTTGCTGGCGTGTTCAAAAGTGTTGAACTCCTGCATGGGCAGCGCGTCCATGTCGGCGCGCAGGCCGATCGCGCGGCTCGACGTGCCGTTCTTGATGATGCCGACCACGCCGGTGGTGCCCATGCCGCGGTGAATGGGGATGCCCCACTCGGTGAGTTTTTGCGCCACCACGTCGGCGGTGCGCACTTCTTCAAAACACAGTTCGGGGTGGGCGTGGATGTCACGGCGCACGGCGGCAATGCCTGCGGCCTGGGTGACGATGGAGTCGATGATTTTCATGAAAACCTCTAGATGGTCAGGCCCGCGACGCGCCGCGATGAGCGGGAGGCTTGCGGACCCAAGGTTGGCCTTGGTAGTGACCATAGTCTGCCAGATTTAACAGCGGCACGTCGCCGCTGGAGTCACCGTACGCATGCAGGACAACAGCTTGCGACAAACCACGCACAGCCAGCCAGTCCTGCAGGCGCCGTACCTTTTCCTGCCCGTGGCAATTCGGTGTGGCCATCTCGCCAGTCAGCGCCCCCCCCCGGGTCACCAGTTCGGTGCAAAGCACAGCCTCCATGCCCAGCACCCGGCCGGCTTCGTGTAAATAAATACCCGGCGAAGCACTCACCATCACACAACAATGACCCAGCTGCTGGTGGCTGCGCAGGCGCGCCAGCATGTCGGGCTGCCACTGCGCAGGCAGGTAGTGCTGCACAAAGGCGGCCGTCCATTGCGCGATTTCTTCATCGCTGCGCCCCCCCAAAGCGGTCTTCAGCAAGCGTGCCTTGGCGCGGTGGTTGCTCATCAGGCGCAACGCAAAAGCCGCCAGCCAGGGCCCGCTCAGCAGCAGCGCCCACACAAACCGCGGCCAGCCGAGGCCGCGCCACAGATAAGGCAATAAGGTATCGCGGCGGGTCAGCGTGCCATCGAAGTCAAAGGCGGCAACTTCCACAGGCGCAGCGCGGTGGTCAGGCGACGCGTCTAGGGTTGGCATCGCACCTGGCCGCACAGGCGCTCGCAAAACGGGCAGCCGGTCATGGGCAGCCAGGCCGGGATGTTGTAGAAGCGTTTGTAAATCGTTGCCAGCACACCGTCACGGTAAGCGGCGTAGTTGAAGCCCCGGCCCTCGACCGCATAAAAGGGCACGCCGTCCTGCGTATAGCTGAGCACCTGCACACCGTCGAAATAGGGTTTGTAATCGTCAAGCTGCGGCATGTCCATGCGGACGATGCGCACGGTTTTTCCCTGGTACAGCGAGAAGTCCACCAGCATGTCGTCCTGCCGCGCATGGAAGTTGCCCGGGCCGAACACCGGCACGTACTGCCTGAGCGCATGGCCGTAAATCGAGGCCGGTGTGTAGGCGCTGGCCATCAGCACCACGCCGGGCGCAGCGACCTGCGCCAGCATCTCGTTGGTCTTGTAGCTGCGGATGATGCGCGGATAAAGAGAAGTGTCTTTCCAGTCGCCCAGCGAGGTCGCATAGAGGCCGGCAACGGCCATCACATGCAGACCGGCAAACAGCGCCATGCCCAGCGCGCAGGCCTTGAGTTTTTCCTTCGGCAATGCCAGGGCCAGCAGCGCAAAACCGAAAGGGTAAAACGACAACACCCAGTGCAGTCCGACCACCTTCTTGAAAGACAACAGCGCAAAAAACAGCAGCGGCACCACCACCAGGCAGGCCAGCAGGCGCTGCTGACGCGAGACAGCGGCCAGCGCGTTGCGCTGCCGCCAGGCCAGCCAGGCCACCGCCGGCGTGGCGAGGTAGACCATCATCGCCAGGTAGAGCAGCGGCTTGTTCCAGGCGAAGGCCTCGCCCTCGTTGCGGTTGTAGACGTTGAACATGATGTTGGACCAGCCATGCGACATGTTGTAGGCGATGTTAATGGCCGGGCCCGGCAAGGCGCACAGCACCAGCAACGCAAAAGCCGGCCAGCGCTCGCGCCGGTACAGCGCGAAATACACCAGGTAGCTCAGCCCCAGCACCACCGAGAAATACTTGGACAAAAACGCGCAGCCCAGCGCCAGCCCGGCCAGCGCATAGTGGATCCAGGCGCTGCGGTCCAAACGCTCGCGCCGCTCGGCGCGTATCACCAGCGCCACCGACAGCACCGACCAGAAGATCAGCGGCGTGTCGGTGGTGATCAGGGTATTGAGCCAGTTCAGCGGCGCCAGCCAGAAAAACAGCACGGCCCAGGCGGCGCGCTCCCGGCCAAGCGGCGCCAGCGCCCAGCCGACCAGCCCGCCGAGCGCCAGCGGCAGCAGCACCACCGGCAGGCGAATGGACCAGATCGTGTCGCCCAGTGTCGCCCGCATCAGCGCGATCAGCCAGCCGACCATGGGCGGATGGTCGTAATAACCCCAGTCCGGGTAGACGCCCCACCAGTAGAAAAAAGCTTCGTCACCGGTGATCGGGAAAGTGGCGGCGATCCACAGCCGCAGCGCCAGCGACAGCAGGCCGGCGGCGACAAGCCAGCCGGTGACGGAAACAGAAGCGGCCGCAGCCTTCAGGCGTGAATACATGGGAAAGGTTTATTTGAAACTGATGTCGCGGCGAATGGCGGCACTATAGACCAGTGCCAGCGCGCCGATGGCCACCGCCAGCCAGAGCGTGACCAGACGCACCTGCACCGTGAGGCCCAGCGCCAGACCCGCGCTGGCGCCGTGGGCCACCAGCAAAGCGGTCAGGATGCCCTCCATGCCGCCGAGCCCGGCCGGCAACAAAGACAATGCGCCGCCCACCATGGCGACCGCATAAAACCCGGTGGCTTCAAGCGCAGTCAGGGACAAGCCAGCTTCGCGGCACAGCAGCCAGACCGCCACGCCCTGCGCCGCCCAGGCCACAAGGCTCAGGGCCAGCCACAGCAGCGGCTGTGTCGCCAGGCAGGTCCAGGCCTCGCGCAACCACGCAAAACGCGCAAGAAACCTGTCGCGGAATTTGAACAGCAATGCCGCCAGAGCAAGGACCAGCAGCGCAGCCAGCCCCGCCAGGCCGGCCACCAGTTGCGTCCCCACCAGCCCGGTGAGCCACCAGGCCACCGGCAGACAAAGAAGCAGCAGGCTCAGCAGGTCGGCCAGCCGCTCGGCGCCAAAAATCGCCAGGCTCTGCGTCGCGCTCAGTGGGTTGCGCGCCAGCAGCAGCCCGCGCGCCGCCTCACCGACATTGCCGGGGGTCGGCGTGAAGGTGTAGCCCGCCAGGTAGAGCCGCAGCGCCTCGGTGACGCTCAAAGGCCGACCGTAATGCGCCATCCACAGGCGCCAACGCAGGCCGCGCAGCAGGTAGTTGAGCAGGCACAGGCCGATGGCCTGCACACCGGCCGTTGATGCAAGCGCGCGCAGTGGCGCCAGCGGGCTGGCCTCTGCAAACACGGCCAGCAGCACGGCATACAGCGTGGCAGCCGCACCCATCACCAGCAGCAAGGGCTTGAGCGGCAGACGGCCCGCCGGCCGGCCGGGCAGGTTCAAAAGCGGTGCCCCAGAAACACCAGCAGCCAGGCCCCCAGCGCCACCAGGATCCAGCGATCGCGCAGCAGGTCACGCGAGACGTCTTCGCCGCGCCCGCGGTGCACCTGGTAGGCATAACGCAGCATGGCAAAGACCACGATGGGCACGGTGTACAACAGGCGGTCGCCGTGCTGGCGCTGGGCGTCGGCACTGGCGGCAAACAGGCCGTAAGTCATCAGCGATGCCGTCATGGTCACCGCCATGAAGATGTCCAGCAGCGCGGGCGGGTAGTGCTCGAGGACGGCGCGCTGGTCGGCCTCGTCGTGAAAAGTCTCGGCCTTGCGTTTGGAAAAGCCGAGAAACAGCGCCACAAACAGGCCCGCCAGCAGCAGCCAGCGCGAGGGTGGGATGCCGACGGCCAGCGTGCCGGCCAGCAGCCTGAGCATGAAACCCGAGGCGATGATGGTCACATCGACCACCGGCACATGTTTGAGGTGCCAGGAGTAGGCCAGGTTCAGCGCGAGGTACATGCCCAGCAGCGCCAGCAGCTTGAGGTTGCCGGCCGCCAGCCCCAAACCCAGCGCCAGCAAAACAGCCGCCAGGCCCAGCGCCGCAGCCGGCGGCACCGCGCCGCTGGCCAGGGGCCGCAGCCGCTTGACCGGATGACGGGCATCGGCGGCACGGTCGTGCCAGTCGTTGAGGATGTAGACCAGGCTGGAAAAACAGCAGAAAGCCGCAAAGGCGTTGAGCACCGTCAGCGCCAGCGGGCCCCTGCTCCAGGTCTCGCTGAACATCAGCCCGGCAAACACAAACGTGTTCTTGAGCCATTGGTGGGGGCGCATCAAGGTGACGAGGCTGAGCAACAGGCGCATGGGCGGTGGGGCAGACGGATGAATGCCGGCGCATGGAGCACGGCCGGTCGGCTTCAAGCATAACTGACACGGCCGGCTGCGTTAGCCTAAGCCGTGGGATGACGCCAGAGAAGCTCAGCCTCTCTCTGGATTGCCGTAATTTATGAGCGAAAAAGGCCTGTAGCCCATGCGCCACGGGGGCTAGCAGCTACCAAAACAATAGCATGTCAGGCGCCGCCCATGCGCGGCGGCCCACTCAGGTGCGCACGCGTCCGTCGCCGGTGAGCATGGACAGCTCGACAAAGCTGGAAGCCACATGGTCGGTCGGCGAAAAGCTCACTGCAAAACCGCCCAGCGACTGGTTGCCCAGGCCTTCGAGCCCGGCGATCAGCGACTCGCGCGTTGGTTTGGCACCGGCGCGCTTGAGCCCGTCCACCAACAGCCGCGCGGCGACATAACCTTCCATGCTCGAAAAGTTGGCCTGCGCGTCCTTGCCGGCTGCCTTCACCGCGTCGGCAAACTCGCGTGCAATCGGGCGCGCGGCGTTGTAAGGTGAAGGCATGACCTGCGACACCACCACACCCGCGCCGTCCTTGCCGAGCTCGTCGGCCAGCGCCTGCGTGCCGACAAAGGACACGTTGTAGAAAGTGCCGCCGTAACCGGCCTTGCGCGCTTCGCGGATGAAGGCCGCGCAAGACTTGTAGGCACTGATTTGCACGACGGCGTCGGGGACGGCAGCCACCAGGGTCTTGACGGCGGCGGCCACATCGACGGAATTGCGCTCCACCGTGGCTTGTCCCACTGTTTTGAGCCCCAGGCTGGTCATGGCGAGGTTCACGCCATCCAGGCCGGCTTTGCCGTAGGCGTCGTTCTGGTAGAAAACCGCGATCTTTTTCAGCCCCAGGCTGGTCAGCTGCTTGACGATCAGGCCGGTCTCGTCGTTGTAAGAAGCGCGGACGTGGAAAGCGTATTTGTTGAAAGGCTCACGCAGGGCCATGGCGCCGGTGAAGGGCGCGATAAACGGGACTTTTTCCTTGATCGCCTGCGGCAGCGCCACCACGCTGGTGGGGGTGCCGATGTAGCCGAACAGCGCAAACACATCCTCGGCCAGCAGCTTGCGGGTGTTTTCTGCGCAACGGTCCGGCTCGTAGCCGTCGTCGAGGTTGCGGATTTCGATCAGCCGTTTGCCAACGCCGCCCTGGGCGTTGACCTGGTCAAAATAGATCTTGGCGCCCTGATAGAACTGGATGCCAAGCTGCGCGGCCGGGCCGGTGAAGGCGGCCGACTGACCGAGGACGATCTTGCTGTCGGACTGCGCGCGAGCGATGTTGAAACCGGACAGCAGGGCTGCACCAGCGGTGAGGGAGAGTTTTCGGCGATTGATAAGCATGCCACCATTGTCGCCAATCAGTTCGCGCCCCGGATGACAGGCTCGCAGCGACCTGTCGCCCTTGGGACCGAACCAATACTTTAGTTCTAATAATCAGGCAATCCAAGGGTAAACCCTTGAAATCAAGTCAGACTTTTGTCAGCCTTGTGTCGCGGCGCACCCACTATTCGCGCACCCGCCCCTGCGAATCGATCACGCTGAGTTCCACCAGCCGGGAGGCCACCCTGTCTGTGGTGAAGTGCACGCGAAAACCGCCCACGCTGACCTCGTCAAGACCCTCGATGGCCTTTTTGAGCTTGGCCCGTGTCGGGTCTTTGGAGGCGCGCCGCAAGGCTTCCACATAAACGCGGGCAGCAATATAGCCTTCAAGCATGTAGACATTGACCTTGCCCAGCTTGGCTTCGGCCAGGTCGGTCTGCAGCTCGCGGATCACGGCGAGCTTGGGGTTGTCGCTCTTGGGCACCACACGCACCACCACCACCCCGGCGCCGGCGGGGCCGAGTTGCTCGGCCAGCAGACTCTCCCCCGTGTTGGAAAAGCCGTAAATCGGCCCGCGAAACCCCTTGGCGCGCAGGTCGCGCACCGCGCTGGCGGCGCCCGAGGCATCGCTGATCATGAGCACCGATTCGGGGCGTGCGGCCAGCGCCTTGTCCACGCTGTTGGCCTGGCTGCCGCTGCTCATGGCGGACTTGGCAACCAGGTTGGCGCCCAGGCCGGTCATGGTTCGTTCAGCAGCATCCAGCGCCGCCAGCGATTCGCCATCGGTCGCATGAAGGATGGCCAGCTTGCGCGCGCCCAGCGTTTCGGCATGTTTGGTGATGGCCGCCGCCTCTTCCGAATAACCGGGGCGCAAAGAGTAGATGTTGGGATACAGCTGGCCCCGAAACTCGTCAGCCGCGGCCATGGGCGCAAACAGCAGCACCTCGGTGTCCTTGATCAGGGGGTAGGCGGCGGTCACCTCGGGCGAGCCGTAAAAGCCGAACAGCGAGAACACACCCTGGTTCAACAGCGTCTTGGTATTGGCGGCTGTGGTGGCCGGATTGCCCCGGTCGTCCAGCGTCACCAGCTCGATCTTGCGGCCATTGATGCCGCCGCCGGCGTTGACCCGGTCGAAAAACAACTTGGCGCCCTGGTGGAAGGGCAAGGCGAGTGAAGAGCCCGGCCCGGTGAGGGCCAGGGACTGCCCCAGGACAATGCTGGTTTTGCCCACGCCATCCTGGCTGCGCCCCGCAGAGCTGGCCAACACCAGAGCCGCAACCAGCAGGGTCTGCCCCAGACTGTGAAATGTTCTCATAATGGTCTCCGGTTTTGTTCTATGGGGGCCGCCTGCTCCCTTTCAAAAACTATAGTTCCAATCAAAATGAATACCATCGGCATCTCCCCTAGCGTCAGTTTCGTGAAAGCTTCGGGCCAGGTGCGCGGCGCCTGCCCGCACGACTGCCCCGACACCTGCTCGCTGATAACTACGGTGGAAAACGGCGTGGCCGTGAAGGTGCAGGGCAACCCGGACCATGCCCAGACTGGCGGTGTGCTGTGCACCAAGGTCTCGCGCTACACCGAACGAAGCTACCACCCCGAGCGCATCCTGCAGCCGCTCAAACGGGTCGGCCCCAAAGGCTCTGGTCAATTTGAACCGGTGACTTGGGACAGTGCGCTCGACGAGATCGCGGCGCGCCTGAAAACCATCGCCGCGCGCAACCCGGAAGCCATCGCGCCCTACAGCTATGCCGGCACCATGGGCCTGGTACAAGCCGAAGGCATGGCGGCACGCTTTTTCAACAAGCTCGGTGCCTCGCTGCTGGAGCGCACGATCTGCTCGGCCGCCGGCGGCGAGGCTTTGACACAGACCCTGGGCGGCAAGGTCGGCATGAAGGTCGAGTTTTTCGCCGAATCAAAACTCATCATCATCTGGGGCAGCAACTCGATTGCCAGCAACCTGCATTTCTGGCGCCATGTGCAGGAGGCCAAGCGCCATGGTGCGCGCATCGTCTGCATCGACCCGCGCAAGACCGAAACCGCTGACAAGTGCCATGAACACATCGCGCTGCGGCCCGGCACCGACGCCGCGCTGGCACTGGCGCTGATGCACGAGCTGATCGTCAACGACTGGCTGGACCACGACTACATCGCCAAACACACCCTCGGCTGGGATGACTTGAAAGCGCGTGCGATGCTCTGGCCGCCGGCACGCGCGGCCGAAGTCTGCGGCATACCCGTCGAGCAAATCATCACGCTGGCACGCGACTACGGCACGACGAAACCGGCAGCGATCCGGCTGAACTACGGCATGCAGCGTGTGCGCGGCGGCGGCAATGCCTCGCGCGCGATTGCCTGCCTGCCCGCGCTGACGGGCGCCTGGCGGCAGCGCGCCGGCGGCTTGCTGCTATCGAGCTCGGGCATGTTCCCGATCAACAAGGCCGCGCTGCAGCGCCCCGACCTGCTGGCCGGGCGCTGGCCGCGCACGCTCAACATGATCACCATCGGCGACGATTTGCTGCGGGACAGTTCGGACAGCTTCGGCCCCAAGATCGAGGCGCTGATCGTCTACAACAGCAACCCGGTGGCGGTGGCACCCGAATCCGGCAAGGTGGTGCAGGGTTTTGAGCGCGAGGATTTGTTCACCGTGGTGCTTGAGCATTTCCAGACCGACACCGCCGACTACGCCGACTTCATCCTGCCGGCGACCACCCAACTCGAACACTGGGACATCCATGCCTCTTACGGCCATACCGACGTGTTGCTGAACCGGCCGGCCATCGCACCGGTGGGCGAAGCGCGGCCCAACAGCGCCATCTTCCGCGCGCTGGCGGCGCGTATGGGGTTCACCGAGCCCTGCTTTCTGGACGACGACGAAACCCTGTGCCGCGCGGCCTTCAGCCACACCGATGGCGACAAGGTGAACTTCGAGGAGCTGCTGGACAAGGGTTTTGCCACCTTGCCGATTCCCGACGCGCCGTTTGCCGACGGCGTCTTTCCCACACCCTCAGGCAAGTGCGAATTTTTCAGCGCGCGGCTGGCGGCGCAGGGCCTGGACGGCCTGCCCGACCACCTCGACAACCACGAAACGGCAGGCAGCTCGGCTGAGTTTCCGCTGGCCATGATTTCGCCGCCGGCGCGCAACTTCCTCAATTCCAGTTTCGTCAACGTCAAAAGCCTGCGGGACATTGAAGGCGAACCGCTGCTGGAAATCCATGCCGACGACGCGGCCGCGCGCGGCATTGCCGACGGCGCCATCGTGCGCGTCTTCAACCAGCGCGGCACCTACCGCTGCAAAGCCGAGGTCTCGAAGCGCGCGCGGCCCGGCGTGGTCAACGGCCTGGGCGTCTGGTGGCGCAAGCTCGGGCTGGACGGCACCAACGTGAACCAGCTCACCAGCCAGCACCTGACCGACCTCGGGCACGGCCCGGTGTTTTACGACTGCCTGGTTGACGTGCAACTTGACGAGGCAAGTTAACTCCAACAAGCTGTGCGCTTCAAAAAATCCGCCCTCGCCGTCCTCGCCATCGCCGTGCTGGGCGTGTCCGGCTGCAGCACCATGGCTTATTACTGGCAGTCAGTCAGCGGCCACCTGGAATTGATGAACGCGGCGCGGCCGCTGCCCGAGTGGTTGCAAGACAGCCAGACGCCTGAAAAGCTCAAGGCCCGCTTGGCACTGGCCCAGCGCATACGCAGCTTTGCGGTCAGTGAACTGCGCCTGCCCGACAACGCGAGTTACCAGCGATATGCCGATTTGCAGCGCAAGGCCGTGGTCTGGAACGTCACGGCCGCACCGGCGCTCTCGCTGAAACCCGAGACCTGGTGTTTCCCGGTGGCGGGCTGTGTCGGTTACCGCGGTTATTTCGATGAGAAAGAGGCCCGCGCCGAAGCCGCGCGCCTGCAGGAACGCGGCCTGGACGTCCATGTCTACGGCGTGCCTGCCTATTCGACCTTGGGCTGGATGAACTGGGCCGGCGGCGACCCGCTGCTCAGCACCTTTGTCGGCTACCCGGAAGGGGATCTGGCGCGGCTGATTTTTCATGAACTGGCGCACCAGGTGGTTTATGTGCAGGACGACACACCGTTCAACGAATCCTTCGCCACCGCCGTCGAGCGCCTGGGCGTGGCGCGCTGGCTGGCGGCTTCCGGCTCGGACAAGGCCAGAGCCGACTACGCCGGGCTGGAGCAACAGCGCTTGCAGTTTCGCGCGCTGTCGCAGGCCACGCGCCGCGAGCTGACCGACATCTATGAATCAAAAACGGCTCCAGCCCCCAACCAGCGCGAGAAATTAGCTATGAAAAACATAGCGATTCAGAATTTCAGGGCGAAGTACGCCGAGCTCAGACAATCATGGGCCGTGCCGGCCGGCAGCATGGGCGGCTACGACCGCTTTGTGGCGCAAGCCAACAATGCCTCGTTTGGCGCGCAAGCGGCTTACGACGAGCTGGTACCGGGCTTCGAAGCGCTGTTTGCGCGCAGCGGCGGCAACTGGCCGGCGTTTTATGATGAGGTCCGGCAACTGGCAAGCCTGTCCAAAGACGAGCGGCTGAAAAAGCTGGCGGCGCGCTAACAGCAACTCACGGAGACACACACATGGCAGACATCCACATCGAACGTAAACACAGCCTGGGCCTGCTGGAAGCCCGCAAGGTCGCCTTCAAGTGGGCCGAGATGGCCGAGGAAAAGTTCGACATGGAATGCACCTACGAAGAGGGCAAGACTGAAGACCTGGTGAGTTTCACGCGCTCCGGCGTCAGCGGCGAGCTCAAGGTCACCGCCGACCTGCTGGAACTGGACGCCAAGCTGGGCTTTCTGCTCGGCGCCTTCAAGGACAAGATCGAGGGCGAGATCGTGAAAAACCTCGACACCCTGCTGGCCAAAAAATCGGCTGCCACCAAAAAAGAGCCTGCAGCCAAAAAGAAGCCCGCCGCCAAATGACGGCCGCGGCCCCCACCGGTCCGCTGGCGGGCCTGAAGGTGGTGGAACTGGGTCAGCTCATCGCCGGGCCCTTTGCCGCCAAGACCCTGGCCGACTTCGGCGCCGACGTCATCAAGATTGAAGCGCCGCGCACCGGTGATCCGCTGCGCAAATGGCGCTTGCTCAAAGACGGCACCTCGGTCTGGTGGCAGGTGCAGTCGCGCAACAAACGCTCCGTGGCACTGGACTTGCGCCAGCTTGAGGCGCAGGAGATTGTGCGCAAGCTTGCACTCGACGCCGACGTGCTGATCGAAAACTTCCGGCCTGGCGCCATGGAAGGCTGGGGACTGGGGCCTGACGAACTGCTCAAGCTGAATCCACGGCTCATCATGCTGCGCATCAGCGGCTACGGCCAAACCGGGCCTTACCGCGACCGGCCCGGTTTCGGTGTGGTCGCCGAAGCCATGAGCGGCCTGCGCCACCTGACCGGCGAGCCGGGCCGCGTGCCGGTGCGTGTCGGTGTCAGCATAGGCGACACGCTGGCTGCGCTGCACGGCGTGATCGGCATTCTGCTGGCACTGCAACACCGCCATGCCTCAGGCAAAGGCCAGGTCATCGATGTGGCGCTGTACGAGGCCGTCTTCAACTGCATGGAAAGCCTGCTGCCCGAATACAGCGCTTTCGGCGCGGTGCGCGGCCCGGCCGGCAGCGCCATGCCCGGCATTGCACCGACCAATGCCTACCGCTGCAGCGACGGGGCCTATGCGCTGATCGCCGGCAATGGCGACAGCATCTTCAAACGGCTGATGCTCTGCATAGCCCGGCCCGACCTGGCTGCGGACCCGGCGCTGGCCGACAACGCCGGCCGCGTGTTGCGCGTGCAGGAACTGGACGACGCGATTGGCCAATGGGCGGCCAGCCTGACGGTGGAAGAAGTCCTGGCAGCACTGGAGCGCGCCGAGGTGCCCGCCGGAAAAATCTACACCGTCGCCGACATCGCCGCCGACCCGCACTACGCCGCGCGCGGCATGTTGCAGAAAGTGCAGATGGACGACGGCTCTGAACTCGCCGTGCCCGGCTTCGTGCCCAAACTCTCAGCCACCCCCGGCAGCCAGCGCCGCAATGCGCCGACGTTGGGGCAGGATACGGATGCGGTTCTTGAAGAACTCGGGCTGAGCGCTGCGCAGATCCGTGGGTTGCGGGACAAGGGCATCGTGGCTTGAGGGCGCATAAGCTTTGCGACTTGTTGGATAAGCAGTTTCAACTCCCCACTCCCAACCCCCCGCCCTTCCCTCGCCCCGCTGGGCGAGA